>NZ_PNRJ01000003.1:0-190195 GCF_011174885.1 Staphylococcus sp. 191
ATATATAACATTACCAATCATCTTATACCTTTCGATTATCACTTTTTAAGTTGATTGCTTTAAACACAAAAAGAGAGCCTATTCAATAGATGCTTCCATTGAATAGACTCACTATAATACTACAATCTATCAATCTTTATTTAGAGTAAATGATAATCTTTAAGCAACGTTTCAATATATGTGCCTTTTATTTTTCTTAAGAAACCACTCAAAGCTACTTTTTGAATTTTACTATTTTCTGTGATTTCTTGTAGACTTTTACGATCATTTAATTCGTATGCCGCATCCATTAACACGCGCAAATCAAATTCAGAAGCTATGACTTCTGGTACCCCTCTATCAATATCTAATAATTGATAAACAGCTTCCATTGCTGTTCTAACCGAATATTCTGTTGTAAATACAGTATCTCTTTCAGTTTCTGCAAAGTTACCGATAAAGGCAAGGTTACGTGATTGATGTGGCACAACTAATGGTCTGTCACCTACTGCTCTTGGCATAAAGTAAGATGTAATATAAGGGAGATACGCAGGTATTGTATTTGCTTCTTCAGTTGCCAAGTATTCAATTTCTTCAGTAGGGACACCCATGTGGTAGAGCCATTCTTGACAGATTTCACTACCACTACATTCTGTAATTGGTTTTTTAATATAATCGCCATCAACATCAGAGTATAAAGCATAGATCCAAGTACTCACTTGATCATCAGGTTGACTTTTAAATTGTTGTTGACGGTTAACCGTAAAGCTCATTTGCCATGATGAGTCATTAACAGTAATAATACCACCTGTTACTGTTTTATGAGAAAGCGGGTCACGTTTACATAGTCTTTCAATGGCACCGATGATTTTTTTATTGTTTGTTGTCGCAGTCGCAGAAATGAACCAACTTCTTTTTGGTAAATCTTTATAGAATTTTTCTGGATTACCAAATTCTGGACTTTGCTTTGCCAAGTTATTCCATAATAACCAGCTACCACCAATGTCATCTGTAATAGGTGCAGGTGTGTCATTATCACCATAAGTTGAACTTTCTGTAATACTACCATTCGTTACAAACACTAAATCATTAGGTGTTAATTGAATGACATCATCTTTGCCATCTCGTTTAATAAGAATTTCTCGTGCTAATTTTTGAGAAGTCGTAACGTCTACTTTAATGTCTTCTACTTTGATATTATATTCAAATTGAACATCATGGGATTTCAAATATTCAACCATTGGTAATACGAGTGATTCATATTGATTGTATTTTGTAAATTTAAGTGCGCTAAAATCTGCAAGGCCGCCAATGTGGTGAACAAAGCGCATTAAATAACGACGCATTTCCATAGCAGAATGCCAAGGTTCAAATGCGAACATTGTTTTCCAATAAACCCAGAAATTGGATTTTAAGAAATCTTCAGAAAAAACATCTGTGATTTTGACATCATCTAAATCTTCTTCATTCATTAAACATAAATCTAAAATTTCTTTAATTGCTTTTTGTGTAAGCGTAAAATCGCCATCCGTATCAACACGGTGTCCTCTATTTTCAATCATTCGACAGCGTGAATAGTTTGGATCTTCTTTATTCAGCCAATAAAATTCATCTAAAACTGAAGCATTTTCGACTTCTAAAGAAGGAACCGAGCGGAATAAATCCCACAAACATTCGAAATGATTTTCCATCTCTCTACCACCGCGTACGACATAACCTTTATTAGGAAGTTCGTCACCATCAAGACTGCCGCCAGGCTTAGGTAACTCTTCTAAAATATGAACTTGTGAGCCTTTCATTTGTCCATCTCTAATGAGAAAACAAGCTGCTGCTAAAGCGGCTAAGCCAGATCCCACTAAATATGCAGATTTGTTTTCTACATTTTCAGGTTTTCTTGGGCGTGCAAATGCTTCATAATTACCTTTACTATAATACATAGTAAACACTTCCTTTTTTGGATTAAAAATCAGTATAATAAAAGACAAACAGGAAAATAAATGACTTCCTTCATTTTAAAATTCCCTTCAATATTATTATATCAACAGACCACATCCAATTAGGCGCCAATATTCACTATTTGTAACTTAAATGACAAAATCAAGAAATTGTTCGATATCTGAGGTGTTAAAAGATGAATAAACAGGATTTACGCGTAATTAAAACGCAAAACGCACTTATGAATGCATTTACGGAATTGTTAAAAGTAAAAGAATTTGAACACATTACAATACAAGACTTGTGTGACTACGCACTTATCCGTCGTTCAACATTTTATCGACATTACAAGGATAAGTATCATCTATTGAATCATGCGATTGAAAACGTCTTGAATCGTTTTAGACAAATTCATTTATCCGATATTCGTTTTGAAGACCCGAAGCCTTTCCTTGAGCGTTATATCCATGACTTATTAACCTTTATTAATGACAACAAAGTAATAGTCAACAGTGTAGTAACGCATCATTTATATGATGAAACATCACGGATTATTTATGAACAAATTTATCAAGCCATCAATAAGCAAACTCAATACGATATTCAAACTGGGGCCAGATTGGACGTAGATCCAACAATTTATAATCATTTTTTAACGGGTGGGGTGTTAAGTGTAGTCTTTAATTGGTCTAAAGAGACACACGCTGAACAATCACTCACAAGAGTTAAAAGTGATATTGTCAACTTGATATGCGGTATGAGAGAAACACACTTAAAACGTATCAATTAAGGTTCACAAATAGATGTTCTTTGTCACAAATCGCTTCCATTACAGTAGCTTGCATACGTCGACTTTGACTTGAATCATAAAAATTCATATTCATTGATTAAGGGGTGCCATTTGCATCTTGGTAAGTTTGATTAAACAGCTTATAATGAACATATTTTGAAAGTTCCGCTGACGCCGTAAGAACTAAAATTGTGTCATTCCCCCCGACTGTCCCCAGTACTTCGTTTAGCTCCATTTGATCAATATAATAATTAATGCTCTGTGCAAAACCCGGTGCTGTTTTTATAATTAAGTACGTGTCTTTGATTACGACAGAGGCGATTTCATCTTTATAAAAATTAATTAATTTCGCTTTGGCATCATTTTGCGCATTTTCATTATACTTTTGATAACACCGCTCTTGATGCGTGGATGGCATTTTATAAATCTTCAATTCATTTAAATCTCTACTAATTGTCGCTACACTATACCTTATTCCAAAATGTTTTTCTATATAATCCACAATTTCTGCTTTTGAATGAATGTCATGCTCTTTTACAATCATAGATACTAAGTCTAATCTTTTTCTTTTTTTCATGCATTTAAACTCCTTTGCCTCATAATCCCGCTGACAAATAACTGTGTATCTCTACCATAACAAAACATCTCATTGGTAAATGTGAAGTTTCTGACATCTCACATGAACCCTCACACGCTGTCAAACATTTAAGTGGCTTCATCTTCTTACAAAAAATCAATAAACATCTCTTTTCAAAAGATTGATGATTATACATACACATTTTTGAATAAAGAATAATATTATACATATCTCTTAATTTAATATTAACTTATTATTCATAAATACGCATGTTAAAAGGGTAAAGTATGCATAAGTTATCAGTATTGTGTATTGAATAAATCATTTGTATGAAGTTTTAGACATTTACATTGAGAAAACATTCACAGCTGGATAACTGAAAGCGTTTTATACTTTGGATGTAATCAATCAAAGGAGGAATAACAATGGAAAAAGGACCAATCCAAGTGAATAGTGAAATTGGCAGATTAAAAACCGTTTTACTCAAACGACCAGGCAAAGAATTAGAAAACCTTGTGCCTGATCATCTCAGCGGCTTATTATTTGACGATATTCCTTATTTGAAAGTCGCGCAAGAAGAGCATGATAAATTTGCGCAAGTTTTAAGAGATGAAGGGGTTGAAGTGGTTTACCTCGAAAAATTAGCCGCAGAAGCAATTGCTGATAAGGCTGTACGTGAACAGTTTATTGATGATATTTTAGCTGAATCTCAAAAAACAGTGCTCGGTCATGAAAAAGAGATTAAAACGCTATTTGAAACATTAAGCGATCAAGAACTTATAGATAAAATTATGTCAGGTGTACGTAAAGAAGAGATTCAATTAGAAATGAATCACCTTGTGGAATATATGGATGATAGATATCCATTTTATTTAGATCCTATGCCAAACCTTTACTTTACAAGAGACCCTCAAGCTTCTATCGGACGCGGTATGACGATCAATCGAATGTATTGGAGAGCACGTCGTAGAGAATCTATCTTTATGACCTATATTCTTAAACATCATCCACGTTTCAAAGATGCAGACGTTCCTGTTTGGTTGGATCGAAATTCACCATTCAATATCGAAGGTGGCGACGAATTAGTCCTTTCAAAAGAAGTGTTAGCCATCGGTATTTCAGAACGGACTTCGGCACAAGCCATTGAGCGCTTGGCACGCCAAATTTTATTTGATGATCAATCAACTTTTACAAAAGTATTAGCTATTGAAATCCCGAACAGTCGTAGTTTCATGCATTTAGATACCGTGTTTACAATGATTGATTATGACAAATTTACAATGCATGCTGCGATTTTCAAAGAAGAAAATCATATGAATATTTTTACAATCGAAAAAGATGAAGCAACAAACGATATTAAAATCTCACATTCAAGTCAACTTAAAACAACATTAGAAGACGCTTTACATGTCGATAACATTGAATTCATTCCTACAGGTAATGGCGATGTTATTGACGGAGCACGTGAACAGTGGAATGACGGCTCAAACACATTAACCATTCGCCCTGGCGTAGTCGTCACTTATGATCGTAACTACGTTTCAAATCAACTACTAAGAGATAAAGGAGTCAAAGTCATTGAAATCACAGGTAGCGAACTTGTGCGTGGTCGTGGCGGCCCTAGATGCATGAGCCAACCTTTATTTAGAGAAGACATTTAAGCATTCATTATCAAATTAAGAAAGGATTTTTTAAAATGACAGATATTCAAAAACCATTAGATTTAAAAGGTAGACATTTACTTAAAGAAGACGATTTTACTAAAAAAGAATTTTCAGACTTAATTGATTTTGCGATGACTTTAAAATCTTATAAACAACAAGGCATCCCACATCGCTATTTAGAAGGTAAAAATATTGCTTTATTATTTGAAAAAACATCAACACGGACACGTGCTGCATTTACAGTTGCTTCTATCGATTTAGGTGCACATCCAGAATTTTTAGGTAAAAATGACATCCAATTAGGTAAAAAAGAATCTGTCGAAGATACGGCAAAAGTATTGGGTCGTATGTTTGACGGTATTGAATTCCGCGGTTTCTCTCAAGACACAGTGGAAGCATTAGCAGCGTTTTCAGGTGTCCCTGTATGGAACGGGCTCACTGATGCTTGGCACCCAACACAAATGTTAGCAGACTATATGACGATCAAAGAAAACTTTGGTCATTTAGACGGTATTAAACTCACATATGTAGGCGACGGCCGTAACAATGTCGCAAATTCTCTTCTAGTCGCAGGTCCAATGTTAGGTGTCGATGTTACAATCTGCTCTCCTAAATCTTTATTCCCTTCTCAAGATTATATTGATATCGCTGAACGTCGTGCTAAACAAGACGGAGGTTCAGTAACAATTACCGATAATATTGATGAAGGCGTAAAAGGTGCTGACGTTATTTATACTGACGTTTGGGTTTCAATGGGTGAAGAAAGTGAATTCGAATCTCGTATTAAATTATTAAAAGATTATCAAGTGAACAAAGCTTTATTTGACAAAACAGGTAAAGACAGCACAATTTTCTTACATTGCTTACCTGCTTTCCACGACACAAATACAGAATATGGCCAAAAAATTAAAGATGAGTATGGCTTATCCGAAATGGAAGTCACAGATGAAATCTTTAGAAGCAAACATGCGAAAGTCTTTGATCAGGCTGAAAATCGCATGCATACCATCAAAGCTGTAATGGCCGCTACATTAGGTTAATTCAATAGATATGATATGATACAAAAGTCCAGTTATTCTTATCATAATAAAATACTATTAAAATATTTTAAAATAAGTTTTATGCCGGACTTTTTATCTATCTAAAGGAGACATGACATATGGGTGGAACAGATGAAAACAAATTAAATAAAACCTCCTTAATTGGTTTAGTCATTGGCTCGATGATTGGCGGCGGTGCATTTAACATCATTTCAGATATGGGTAAAGAAGCTGGCGGATTAGCTATCATTATTGGATGGCTGATTACTGCGGTCGGTATGATCTCACTTGCCTTTGTTTTTCAAAACTTAACCAATGAACGCCAAGATTTAGATGGTGGGATTTACAGTTATGCCCAAGCAGGATTTGGTGATTTTATTGGCTTTTCAAGTGCTTGGGGCTATTGGTTTGCTGCCTTTTTAGGCAATGTGGCTTATGCGACGTTGCTCATGTCCGCAGTAGGTAACTTTTTCCCAATGTTTAAAGGAGGCAATACCCTACCTTCTATTATTATTGCCTCAATCTTATTGTGGGGCGTGCATTATCTTATTTTAAAAGGTGTCGAAACTGCAGCATTGATTAATAGCATTGTGACCATCGCGAAATTGATTCCGATTTTACTAGTACTTGTGTGTATGATTGTCGCTTTTAACTTTGACACTTTTAAAGCAGGTATTTTTGGCATGACAAGTGGCCCATCACATATGTTTAGTTGGGGAGACACGCTTTCTCAAGTTAAAAGTACAATGCTCGTCACTGTGTGGGTCTTTACTGGTATTGAAGGCGCTGTCGTCTTTTCTGGACGCGCTAAAAATAAAAAAGATGTCGGTTCCGCAACCGTCATTGGTTTAGTTTCTGTGTTGGTCATCTATTTCTTAATGACCGTATTAGCACAAGGCGTCATCCAACAAAATCATATTTCAGAACTCTCTAACCCTTCTATGGCAGCAGTGTTAGAACACATTGTCGGTCATTGGGGATCTGTTCTCGTTAATATTGGCCTCATTATTTCAGTATTAGGCGCGTGGTTAGGTTGGACACTTTTAGCTGGTGAATTACCTTTTATCGTTGCGAAGGATGGCCTATTCCCTAAATGGTTTGCCAAAGAAAATGAAAACAAAGCACCTGTCCATTCATTACTCGTTACTAATATATTAGTTCAAATCTTTTTAATCAGTATGCTTTTCACACAAAGCGCTTATCAATTTGCTTTTTCACTTGCTTCAAGCGCCATTCTTGTTCCTTACATGTTGAGTGCTTTTTACCAAGTGAAATATACAATTCAAACGAAACATCGTGCAACAACGAAGCAATGGATGATTGGTATCATCGCTTCTGTTTACACAATCTGGCTCGTATACGCAGCGGGATTGGATTACTTCTTATTAACGATGCTGCTTTATATTCCAGGGCTCATTGTTTACACGATTGTACAAAGAAATAATCAAAAACCATTAAAACGAGTCGATTATTTATTCTTTGTCATTATTATCATTTTAGCCATTATCGGCATCTTGAGATTATTGAGCGGTGCCGTCGACGTATTTTAATGAGGAGTGAAATTTTATGCATAAAAAAATTGTAATTGCTCTAGGCGGAAATGCCATCCAAACAACAGATGGATCTGCAGAAACACAAAAACAAGCTATACGTAAAACAATGCAAACACTAAAGCCTTTATTTAATACAGACTACGATATTGTCATTTCCCATGGCAATGGACCACAAATTGGCAGTCTTTTAATTCAACAAGCGACTGCTGATAGTCCACAAACACCTGCGATGCCTCTGGATGTCTGTGGTGCGATGACACAAGGAATGATTGGCTTTTGGATTGAAACGGAAGTCAACCGTGTTTTAGCAGAGGTTAACAGCAATCGGAAAGCGGGTACAGTGATAACACGTGTGGAAATTGACGAAAATGATCCAAGAATGTCAAACCCGACAAAACCGATTGGGCCTTTTTATACAGAAGCTCAAGTTGAACAACAAAAAGCACAATATCGTGATTCGGTCTATAAAGAAGATGCGGGTAGAGGCTATCGTAAAGTCGTCCCTTCCCCCCTGCCTATATCCATTTTAGAGCATGAATTAATTAGTACTTTAGTTGAAAATAATAACATTATTGTCGCTTGTGGTGGTGGCGGTGTTCCTGTTGTTAAAAGAGGCGACACTTATGAAGGTGTGGAAGCTGTTATCGATAAAGATTTTGCAAGCGAACGTTTAGCACAACTCATCGATGCCAATACCCTTATGATTTTAACAAACGTTGAAAATGTTTATATTAACTTTAATAAACCTAACCAAGAAAAACTCACTGATATCGATGTCGAAAGTTTAAAACGCTACGCACAAGAAGGTAAATTTGCAGAAGGCTCTATGTTACCTAAAATTGAAGCGGCTATAGATTTTGTTGAAAACGGAGAAGGACGTCGTGCGGTCATCACGAACTTAGATAAAGCCTATGAAGCCTTTAAAGGAGAAGTCGGCACACAAATTTATAAGTAGCTATGAGGTGGTGGATTTATGGGGCAAAACCCGTATGATCACTCAACAATTGATAACTCACTCATTAAAAACAATGTGAATACCTATCTCGAGCAGTTTGCTGCCTTTATCAATATACCCACGGTTGCATTGCAGCCGTATAAGAATGAATTTATCGTCAGACAATACAATAAAGGCCAAGTGATTTACTATTCTTCTGATGAACTGACACATCTATATTATTTAATCGATGGTTATATATTAAGAGAGCATTACAGCGTGAATGGGGATGTCTATCGTGTACTAAATAAAGGCGAACATCTATACCCGCTTCACAACCTTTTTCAAGATAAAACAACAAATGAAATGTGTACTGCACTCACCGATAGCATTGTCATGGCCGTACCGATTGAACTGATAGAATATATATGTCGAAATCACGATAAAGTGTTTATTCAAATGTATAAATACCTTTGCGAAAATGAAAAACAATTAACAGAATATAACATGGCACTTAGTGCAAAAAGCGCTAAAGCACGTGTAGAGAAAGTACTCATTTATTTATGCCATACAATTGGCGAGGACCATGAAGAATTTTATGAGATTAAGCAATTTTTAACAATTCAAATGGTCAGCGATCTAGCTAGTGTTTCCCGAGAAACGACAGGGCACATTGTAAACGAACTAAAAACACAAAACCTCCTTTTAAAAGATCAGAAGAATTGGATGATTAGTAAAGCCATCTTGAAATAATATTTTTTGCATGATAAATCAATGGAATGGGATAAAAATTATTTCAATTTCTGTTCCATTCCATTATAAGCGTCTCTCGGTTTACATGAATCCCAAGAACGTATACAGCGATATATAAATCAGATAACTACTTCTTTTATGATTTTATATAGTTCAACTCATGGAATAAGCCATACATATAACGTTACTTTCATACGTTAAACGTGTGAAAGTAACGTT
Source organism: Staphylococcus sp. 191 (assembly GCF_011174885.1). Taxonomy (NCBI): domain Bacteria; kingdom Bacillati; phylum Bacillota; class Bacilli; order Caryophanales; family Staphylococcaceae; genus Staphylococcus; species Staphylococcus sp. 191. Next base: position 9,445 of record NZ_PNRJ01000003.1, read on the forward strand.
TATTATATTTGAAATGAATATTCTTATACGTCATCAATAACCACGTATCCTGCTTTAAAATAACAAAACTTACCTTTATATTTACGTACATCAACTAAAAAATAAAAATTTTGAAAATGTAGCACCTTCTTATAGATTGAATATAAACTAATATTAAATACATAATTTAAAACCCTATTTGAAATGCCAAAATACTTAATCTAGAAAAAATAAATATGTATTAAGCATATTTTTTATCATTTTAACGCACAAACTAAACCGTTTATTATAAATATAAACGTAATTTTAAAAAATATATACGAATAGACAATTTGTCTAGCCCTACATCAAAAGTCTTCGTCTTGCTTAATTCCGCTTTTCAACATCTTAATCATATACAATCTCTTTAAATCTTATATTTATGACATCTAAAATTTTTATATAAATCGATAATAAACAATCGAATATTGCAACAGTTGATTTTTAAAAATTTTAGAAATTTCACTATACAATTCTATTCTAATATTGTAGACTTATATCAAGCGTTACAATATATATTTTATATTTTAAGGGGTTGTAATCAATGGAAAACAAAAACTTTTTTAGTATTCGTAAACTTTCTATCGGAGTAGGTTCTTGCTTAATCGCGAGTTCTTTACTTGTAAACACACCAACTTTCGCTGAAGAATCAAACAATACGAATACTGCTGAAGATCAACAAAATGCTTTTTCTGAAGTAGTTAACTTACCAAATCTTAATGAAGATCAACGTAATGGCTTCATTCAAAGCATCAAAGACGATCCAAGTGCAAGTCAAGATGTGCTTAACGAAGCGAAAAAATTAAACGACAGTCAAGAGGGTTCTCAACCTGCGCCTGACCATAGCGAAGCACAACAAAATGCATTCTATGAAATTGTAAATTTACCTAACTTAACTGATGTGCAACGCAACGGTTTCATCCAAAGCCTTAAAGATGATCCAAGTGCAAGTGCAAATGTATTAATTGAAGCAAAAAATACAAACGTTGCTCAAGCACCAACACAACCTGCACCAGAGTTAAATGAGGATCAACAAAATGCATTCTACGAAATCTTAAACTTACCTAATCTTAAAGATGACCAACGTAACGGTTTCATCCAAAGCCTTAAAGATGATCCAAGTGTAAGTAAAGACGTGCTTGCTGAAGCGAAAAAATTAAACGACAGCCAAGCTGCTCCTGACTTTAGCGCAGAACAACAAAATGCGTTCTACGAAATCTTAAACTTGCCTAACCTTAGCGAAGATCAACGCAACGGCTTTATCCAAAGTCTTAAAGATGACCCAAGCGTAAGTAAAGACGTGCTCGCTGAAGCGAAAAAATTAAACGACAGCCAAGCTGCTCCTGACTTTAGCGCAGATCAACAAAATGCGTTCTATGAAATCTTAAACTTGCCTAACCTTAATGAAGAGCAACGTAACGGTTTCATCCAAAGCCTTAAAGATGATCCAAGTGTCAGCAAAGATATTCTTGCTGAAGCGAAAAAATTAAACGATATCCAAGCGAAACCAGATTATAGTGCAGAACAACAAAATGCATTCTATGAAATTTTACACTTACCTAACCTTACTGACGAACAACGTGATGGTTTCATCCAAAGCCTTAAAGATGACCCAAGTGTCAGCAAAGATATTCTTGCTGAAGCGAAAAAATTAAATGACAGCCAAGCACCTAAAGCTGAAGATAAAGGCATGCACAAAGATGACAGCAAAGCTGGAGACAAAAAAGCTGAAGATAAAGGCATGCACAAAGATGACAACAAAGCTGGAGACAAAAAAGCTGAAGATAAAGGCATGCACAAAGATGACAACAAAGCTGGAGACAAAAAAGCTGAAGATAAAGGCATGCACAAAGACAGCAAAGACATGAAAAAAGATAAAGACATGGGCATGGCTAAAGACCAGTCTGGTAACAATGGCATGAATCACACTGGCAACAAAATGATGCCTAATAGCGAAACGCATGTTGTTCAACCTGGTGATACTTTAGATAAAATCGCAAAAGCAAACCACACTACTGCCGATAAAATTGCGAAAGATAATGGCTTAGCTGATAAAAACATGATTATGCCTGGTCAAAAACTTGACATGGATAAATCAACAATGATGAATGAAAACAAAGCTGCAAAAGCGAATAATGAAATGAAAGCTTTACCTGAAACAGGTAGCGAAAGCGATGACGCATTATTCGGTACAACACTTGCAGGTGGATTGAGCTTAGCATTAGGTGGTTTCTTATTAAGCCGCAGCAGAAAATCAAACTAAGTTTTAAAATTTCCAACACATTACACAAAATATAAAACCAACTTAGAATATAAATAAACGGGATAAAAAAACTGTGCATGTCGTCAAAGTGGCGACTTCACAGTTTTTTTGATTTTCATCGATAAAATTGCGCTTCTACTTTTGATTGATTACAACGGGATACGCATGACATGCCCGCTGTTTATTGAGACCGTTTGATGCTAAAAAATTGTAAATACGTGGCTACTCTCAAAATATACTCAATCGGTCCATATTGAAAAAATCTTAACCAAATCATTGAAAAAATCATTTGCACAATCAAAATCACAAGACATGCAATGCCTGTTTGTGCAAACGTTAATGTCAAAAATTGACCCGCTACAATAATAAGTAACGTATTCATCAAATAATTGGTTAACGCCATTTGTCCATAATACTTCAATGGTAACAAGATTTTTTTAACCGTATCGTATTGTAATAAATAAGTTAACAATAATACATAAAACAGTGAAATAAATGGTGCTGTAAAAACGATAAGATCAGAAAATGTATTGTATTTTTCAACATACGCATTGAGGCTAATCTGTGATTTCGCCAATTCATACGTTGGAAGTACATTATGCTGATGCAGTACGACCATCGAAATAATAAAGCCACCAAATGATAGCAGCAATGCTACTATTAAAGATTTTGGACGATTGTAAATATTTTTGTGTAAGTCAAATTGGCCAATCGTGTATCCTAGAATAAACAAACCGGGGACGAAAGCGATTTTGTTCTCACCAAATAAAGCGACGAAGAGTAAAGCTAACCCAATAACAAGATTGAGTTTTTTATTTACAAAAGTAAAAAGTAATAGCGGTAGGCCAATGATGGCATAAAAAAGCAATGCTTCACCTGGTTGGAAGATTTGATGTATAATACCTAGCAATAGTAAAAAGAGGATTCTCCTCAAGTATAGAAAATATGGATTAACGTCTTTGCATTTGGCGCTATTAAAGAAGATTGAAAAGCCTATCCCGAATAGTAATGAGAAGATTGAAAAGAACTTCGCTTCAACGAGGATGTTTAAATATTTCATATAGTCAATATCAATTTGCCCATGAAAACCTTGAATCTTTAAAATAGGAATGATGTTCGCAAATATAATGCCTAATAAAGCAAATCCTCTCATATAATCCAATAACTCTATTCTCTTTTTTGTCGGTTCCATAAAAAACTCCTTTATTTAGTATACTGCTATCATAAACACTCATATACCATCTATCATGCGGCTCAAGGCGTATTGTCACTCGGGCAGAAGTCCATAATGCTTTTTATACATAACCACACAGCCCACATAAATTGAAAAAAGTATCATTGAAATCCATACACAGTCTCATTTCATTCTTTATTGACAACATATTTTCTAAAATCTATCTTTAAAATGCGCCCCCTATCAATGGTATCAAATTGAGCTGTAAATCGATTTAAATAATATTTATTGAGAATATTTTCACATGATAATATACTAAAAGTAGACATATCAACAGGAGGTCCTTAAGTTGACTCAAAGACAAATCGGTCTGTTATTTTATACTGGCATTATCGGAGGGCTGCTTTCCGGTATTGTCAAATTAGGTTGGGAAGTCATGTTCCCGCCCCGTACACCAGAACGCAATGCGACCAATCCACCGCAACAATTGTTACAACAACTCGGATTCAGTCATGATTTTACCCATCAAACCTACACATTCTCAGGCATGTCATTGCCTTGGGTGAGCTTTATCGTTCACTTTAGTTTTTCTATTGTCATTGCCATTATTTACTGTTTCTTAGTGAAGAAATATGCCTATATGGCAATGGGCCAAGGCGCTGTATTTGGGATTGTGATTTGGGTGTTATTCCACTTGATGATTATGCCGATTATGCATACCGTTCCTGCGCCTTGGGATCAACCCTTCCAAGAACATCTTTCTGAATTATTCGGTCATATCGTTTGGATGATGACCATCGATCTCGTTCGACAACTTTTTGTCCATCGCTATCAATTAGATTAAAACAAAACCGCTCATTTGTGATACACATGCATCACACGAGCGGTTTACTATTTTTAAAAATCACTGTCATTCAATTTTTTATTTTGTTTTAGAATCTTTACGAAATTGATAAAATGCAAAACCCATAAAAGCAATATTTAAAACGATGAACAAAGATAATGAAATAGTAAGATATTGTGTTCTTGAGCTATTTTGTGTTGTTAAAAGCGCAACGATATTCGGTAAGCAAACTAGAAATAAAATGACTGCATAGATTTTTTGTTTCAAAACGACACAGATGAGCATAACTAATAGGAGCAATATCACACCCGTTATATTACTTTGTTGTTGAGTCAATGTAACAATCTCATACAGTGGAAAGGTGTGTGCCAAAAACGCGCCAAATAAAATCAATCCAAATATCAATATACCGCCTATCGCTGCAAAAATATATGTTTTTTTACTATCACCAAAGGTTAAAATCAACTTTCGTATCATATATAAGCCAAGTATCACAGTGATTAAAAAAGTAAAAATCACATTTAAAATATCACTTGCTGTTAAAGTATAAGATTGTTCAAATAAATCGGGTATCGTAAATAAAGCAAGCAAAAATAGGACAAAGTATGCAACGTATTTTGTCAAATGATTGATAAAGGGCAAATGCTTTGAAAACTTGTCAGCATAGGCTTTAATCGGCATATCAATAATTGCCTGGACATCTTCACCTTGTTGCTCAGCAGTTGCTAAATGATCTCTTAATTCTTCTTCTATTTCTTCAATTTCTTCTTCCTTTTTACCCCTAAACAAAAGTTCAACTCTTAGCTTAACTAAAAAATCTTCCGACTGTTTGCTTAACATTTCTTACACCCTCCCAAAAAGATGATTCATACCTGTATTCAAATCACGCCATTTTGCTTTGAATTGTTCAAGCTCTTGTTTTCCACTTTCTGAAATCGTATAATACTTCCGCTTCGGTCCACCATTATCCGATTTTCGTGTCGTCGTATGGACATATCCCTTTTTGCTAAGTCGTAATAAGACTGGGTATATACTGCCATCACTAATTTCAGGAAACTGGTTTGCCTTCAACTTTTCTAAAATCTCATAACCATAAGTTTCACCTTGCGCAATTAAACCGAGTATCGCGCCATCTAAAAGCCCCTTCATCATTTGATTCGATACTGACATCGCAATCCTCTTTTCTATCAACTACCTTATAATATAAGATAGTTGAAAATTTAAAGTCCGTCAACCCTTTACAATAAATAAGGAGGTATTGACGGGTGTGATACATCACTTTCAAATTTAACGTCATACATTTTTGTATGTGTAAATGGTACATTTGTACTTAAACAATAAAAAACGGGGCTAGGCATCATGACCCAACCCCTCTACTTTTCGATTACGAATGCAATTATAAGATTAATAAATAAGGATTCTCAATATAACGCGCGAGTATTTTTAAGAATTCTGCTGCCCCTGCACCGTCTAAGATTTGGTGGTCAAAGGTTAAACTTAACGGAATGCGTGACACTTGTTTGACATTGTCATTTTCCAGTACGACCTCTTGGGTTAAAGCGCCCACGCCTAAAATACCCGTTTCACCTAGATTTAATATCGGTGTGAAGTATTCAATACCACTCGCACCCATATTCGTAATTGTGAATGTTGCACCACTGAGTTGCACTGCATTTGTATCGCCCGCTCTCACTGCTTCTGAAGCTGCTTTGATTTCTTTTGCGAGCGCGCCAACACTTTTCGTATCTGCTTGCTCAATGACAGGTACCATCAAGCCATCATCTAAAGAAGTCGCAATACCTAGGCGCACTTCATCATATTCTGTAAGTTCACCTTGCTCATAACGTGCATTCATTGCGCCATAATCTTTGAGTGCTAGAACGACTGCTTTTGCGAGTAAAGCAGTCACTGTGAGTTTAATGGCTTTATCTGCGTCATTAATTTCCTCTGATAATCTATTTTTAAAGTCCAATAAGCGATCGGCATCTACTTTGCGGTGTAGCGTTAATTGCGCTGTATTGTCTAAGCTTTGTCGCATATTTTGCGCGATACGTTTACGCATTGGATTTAAACCATCGCCAATTTGTTCTGCTGAGACAGCTTTAGGCGCAGTGGCTCCATTCGTTTCTTGTTCAAGGTCATAACCTTGTGATGCGACTCGTAAAATATCCAGTTTTGTAATACGCTGATTGCCACCTGTTCCTTTAATTCGTGTCACGTCTAAATCTTTGTCTTTAGCCATACGGCGTGCCAATGGCGATATAAAGATGCGTCCTTGATTTGGCGTTGCATTTTCAGAGCGTTTTATCGCTGTCTCTTCTGATGTATTTGATACCTCATCATCAGTTGGTTTTTCATCAGATTTTTCTGCATTTGAACTTTCCGATTGCGCTTCTTCGCTAGACGCTGCGTCAGTGTCTACCGCTTCATCTGGCTCACCGATAATACCTAAGACACCTTTGACCTCTGCTTCTTCACCCGCAGCGACTTTTATTTTGAGTAAAGTCCCACTCGCAGGTGCTTCAACATCTTGTGTCAGCTTTTCAGAGCTTATTGTTAAGAGACTGTCGCCTTCTTTTACTTCATCCCCTTCAGCAACAAACCATTCTTCCACTGTGCCCTCTTTCATCGTCATTCCGAGCTTTGGCATGATAATATTTTGACTCATATGTGTCCCTCCTTTCTATGATTTAACCTTTTTTAAGTCTTCAATCAGTTCTGAAGCGACATCAAGCACTTTATCTACGTTAGGTATATACGCTGCCTCTAAATTCGCCGCAAATGGCACGGGTGTATCTGGTGCAGTCACTTTTTTAATTGGACCATCTAAATAATCAAAACCACGATCTCCAATAACAGAAGCAACATCACCCGCAATATTACATTGAGGATTGGATTCATCTATAACGATGAGGCGTCCCGTCTTTTTCACTGACTCTAGGACTGTTTCCTCATCCCAAGGTGACACTGTACGTAAATCGATGACTTCAGCAGAGATACGATCTTCGGCAAGTTGATTAGCCGTTTCTTCTGCGACAGCAACCATTTTACCGATGGCGACAATCGTTAAATCTTCGCCTTCTCTAACCACACGTGCTTTTCCGATTTCAACTGTATAGGGTTCTTCTGGAACTTCACCTTTTTGTCCAAGCAGTGTTTTATCTTCTGAAAAGACAACTAAGTTATCATCTTGAACTGCTGCCATAAGCAAGCCTTTCGCATCATATGGGTTAGACGGAACAACAACTTTCACGCCCGGTATAGCCGCAAACATGTTGTAAAGTGATTGTGAATGTTGCGCCGCCGCACCAGCGCCTGCACCATGCACTGTTCTTACAACAAGTGGAATTTTAGCTTTACCCCCAAACATATAACGCATTTTAGCGCCTTGGTTTAAAATCGGATCTAATCCAAATCCAAGGAAATCATTAAACATCAGTTCTGCAATTGGACGTAATCCTGTCGCAGCCGCACCCACAGCTGAGCTGATTGTAATATGTTCTGCAATCGGCGTATCAATGACACGTTGACGGCCATATTTTTTAGCAAGTCCTTTCGTTACGCCAAACACGCCACCAAACGTATCATCATCTTTAATATGTTCAACGCCTGCGCCCCCTGACACATCCGTACCGATAAGGATCACATTTTCATCTTGCTTCATTGATTGGTCTATTGCTTCATTAATCGCACTCATAAATGTTATCTTACGTTTTTCACTCATGACGATAGCCTCCTTCTATGCAAATACATCTTTGTATAATGATTCGACATCTGGTAAATCACTCTCATCTGCAAACGCCACTGCATCTTCAACTGCTTGTTTGGCTGCTTCTTCTATTTTTTTCGCTTCGTTAGCTGTTAACCATTTTTCTTTAATCGCACGCTTACGAAATGCTTCAGTCGCGTTTTTATCTGCATTGCGATCGTCTGGAGATTTTACCTTTTGTTCGTCGCCTTCAAAGTGACCGTATTTACGATACGTATCGCACTCAATTAATGTTGGACCTTCTCCTTTTTTCGCACGTTTAACCGCTTTTTTAGTCGCTTCCATCACTTCAACAACATCCATGCCATCGACACGTACACCGGGCATATTATATGCTGCTGCACGTTCAGCAATCGTTTCAGAAGCACTCGCATAACGATGGGTTGTGCCTTCTCCAAACTGGTTATTTTCACAGACAAAGATGACTGGTAAATTAAGAATAGACGCAAAGTTCAGGCCTTCATGGAAGTTCCCTTCATTGGCCGCACCGTCTCCAAAGAAACAGACTGCGACATTTTCTTTACCTTGATTCCGAATAGAAATACCTGCACCTGTTGCTAAACCAAATCCACCACTTACAATACCGTTAGCCCCTAACATGCCTTTATCAATTTCGGCGACATGCATCGAGCCCCCTTTACCATGACCGAGACCGTCTTTTTTACCCATAATTTCAGCCATCATGCCATTCAAATCGCAACCTTTCGCGATGGCATGGCCATGACCGCGGTGTGTGCTTGTAATATAATCATCATCTTCAAGTTGTGACATCACACCTGTCGCAACCGCTTCTTCACCTACATACAAATGAACAAATCCAGGAATTTTACCATCACTAAAAATCTTATGCACCTTTTCTTCAAAAGCCCGAATTTCATTCATCGTTTTATAAATCCAGCGTGCTTGTTCTTTTTTCATCATAGATTCCTCCTCTAATCATTTGTCATTGTTGCTTGGAGCAGGGTAACGGTATTCAAATATCTCTGTTCTGCTCCGAGTGTGAATCGGTATACATCCTTAAAATTCGTGAATCGCTTTGTTAAAATAACTATCGGCGCTTTCACCAATGCCTTCTAGTAAAGCAGGATGGGGTTGAATGACATCTGACAATTCATTTACTGTTCCTTCTGACGCCATGACACCGAGAATTTCGCCAATTAAATCGGTCGCATGAGGCCCTGCAATAAATGCACCTAATAGTTCTTGATATTGCGTGTCAATGACCAACTTGACGAAACCTTCTGCCTCACCTTTAATCAGCGCTTTCGCATTACCTTGAAACTTCGACGTAGTGACCTTTACTGTATAGCCACGTTCTTGAGCTTGAGCTTCAGATAACCCTACCGAAGCCGCTTCTAATCTTGTATAAATGCATCGTGCCACTTGGTCTTCATTCACTGGATGAGGTTGTTGACCGGCAAGATGTTCTGCCACATAAACGCCTTGTGCACTCGCGACGTGAGCCAACTGATACCCAGGAATCAAATCACCAATCGCATAAAGATGTTTGACACTCGTTTGAAAATGTTCATCCACTTGAATCCATTGCTCTTCGCGTTTTAAATTCAATGCTTCCGCAAGTGCTACATTCGGTTTACGACCTGTTGCGACAAGTAATTGATCGAAATGGATGGCCTCATCTGAAGCCAAATGAATTTTATCTTTTGTGACTTTTTCAATCTCTGCTTGTGTGATGATACGAATGCCTTGGTTTTCGAGATGGGCTTTTAATAAAGTGCGCACTTCGTCAATTTCAGTGAGTAAGATATCTTTTGCCACTTCAACAATCGTCACTTCGACACCTAGATCAGCCATTGATGACGCTAGTTCAGTCGCAATGACACCACCACCTATGACAACGAGTGATTTCGGTAATTTTTTCATATCAAAAAAAGTATCTGTCGTATCAAAATCCACTTTATCCAATCCTTGAATCGGTGGAATAAACGGACGACTTCCAGTAGCTAACACAATATCTTTCGCTTTAAGTGTGTCACCATTCACTTCTACATGAAGATCTTTATGAAGTTGCGCTTCTCCTTCTATATAAGTGACTTTATTTTTCTTCAGTAATTGTTTGACACCCCCTGTTAACGTTTGGACGACTTGGCTTTTTCTAGAAGTGAGTTGTTTCACATCTAGCGAGAGGTCAGATGACTGAATGCCCCACGCGCGTGCAGTTTGAATATCGTGTACCTTTGTCCCATGTTCAAGTAATGTCTTAGACGGGATACAACCGACGTTCAAACACGTACCACCAGCATTAAACTTTTCAATAATGGCCACTTGCTTGCCTAATTGCGCAGCCCGTATCGCCGTCACATAACCACCTGGCCCAGCACCGATTACAATCAAATCATAAGTTGTGCGCATAACGATCCCCCTTTACTTATTGAATACTTCACTGCGAAGTATTTGCTTATATTTAACATAGAAGCAAGAAAAACAATTAATTGTAAGCGCTTTCTTGTTTCTTTATTCTTATTCTACGCCTCATTATTTGAATATTCAACTAATTTAAATCTATATCTTTTAATTAATTTATATAAGAGGAATATCAAACGATAGAATAAGACGCACTTTATACAGTTGAACTTTATAAAGTGTTACTATATAATTTAACTATACAGTTCGACGATATAGTTAAAAGGAGTGACAACATGAAACGCTATCCGCTAGTGCCTCTATCTGAAACGATGCATTATATTCTTTTAGCCGTCAGAACACCCATTCATGGCTATAAAATCATGCAAATCGTCAAAGAAAAAAGTGAGGGAGAAGTCAATATCGCAGCAGGGACATTGTATGGCGCACTTGAAAACTTAAAAAAGCACCAATACATTGAATTAATCAGCCCACCGAAAGAGCGAAAAAAAGTTTATCAAATTACTGAATTAGGCGAACATATTTTAGCAATAGAAAACAAAAGATTATTAAGATTGGCCGAAATCTACAAAAAAGGAAGTGAGAAGCATGAGGAAGTTTAAAATCTTTATGAATCCTATTAAAGAAGAAGCATGGATTAATGCACAACTAGAGAAGGGTTATCAATTAATATCGCATAGCTCATGGGGGCTCACCTGCGCTAGGCTTGTCTTAATGATTGGCATCTCAGACTCGCTTGCCTAGGGGCCTCGTCTCAACTAACCACCGCTTGATTGTACTGTTACATAGTTGAAGCGTTGGTGGATTTTCGACTTCGGCTAATCCCTCAGGCGTCTCGTTTAGATTGACAATCATGAGACTGAGCCTATGTTGTATGGGCGGCTGTTCGTGATTGAATACGATACACATCCCTTTTTAACAATGATGAAAAGTCATAGGTACTGATTTTTGTCTCCTGTGTAATGCAATTCCAATCTATATCACAATTGATTAAAAGCGGCATACTTCAACATTCCCTTCTTTATTTTAATAAGTGATAAACCAACATCCCAGTATCATTCAAGCAATCAATACTGGCAAAAAGAAAAAGAAGGTCAGGATGTTTTATTTTCTGACATCACATCACAAATCCATTATTTCAAACGACTACAGACCTTTTATTTGTCTATATTGCTTCCTTTTTTCTTTATCCTATTTTTCTACTTAAAAAGTGGCATATTCCATTTATTTTTAACACCTGGTTTGTTTGACATGCCTTTTGACCTGATGTGGAAAGCAATATTATTTGAACTGCCATTTGCGCTACTTAGACTCCTTCCACTTTTAGTCTTGATTTATATTGGGTACCTCATCATTAAAAACAGCATCAAAATCAAAGCCATGGAAAAGCTTATATCATAAAAGAAACGGGGCAGAAATCGATTTATTTTCTGTCCCGCTCTTTCTTTATTCATTCTTCTACTTTTAAACAGTTTTATCAAAGTTCATCATATTTTCTATTACTATTTCTACTCAAAGACACTGGATATTTTTGTACATTCTTTTCAATTTTTTGTTCAATAATTTCTGAGATATCAAAATTTAAGTTATCAGCTAACATAAAGCAGTAGATTAATACATCTGCTAATTCTTCCGCTAACCTTACTTGTTTATTTTTAATCACTTCTTCTGAACTTTTCCACTGAAATAGCTCTAATAATTCAGCAGATTCTAATGTTATTGATAATGCTAAGTCTTTTTCATTATGAAATTGTCTCCAATTTCGTTCATCTCTAAACTGGTTTATTTGCTTAACAATTTGGTTTATTTCATTCATAATTTTCACCCTTTTGAAGCTTTTTGTAGTGCCTCTCTAAGTTCATCATCTACAGCGTATATATAAAGGCCATTTATACCTCGTGTCATTAATACGTTCAGTTCGTTTTTTAGCAAAGTTTCTGCAAAGTTTTGTTTTGATTTATCGGATAAAGTTCTATTTTGTACTGCTTTACTATTCTTACTAGCATTTTTATCAAATATTATTTTTCCATTTCTATACTTTACAGATGGTCCTATAATTACACCAGCATAGTTTAAATCAATTCCTTGAATAGTAAAGGTGGAACCAACTTCATCTATAGTATTTGTTCTTTCAACCCATGGTAATTTATTTTCACCTTTAATTGGTTTTATTTGCTTATTCCAAGGCATAGACCAGTTTCCTATTTCAACCCGCCAATAATCTCCATCATCAGGCTTTTTATTACTGTTGAATTTCCAATCAAAGCTAGCTATAATCCTAGAGATACCTGACTCAGTGTATTCTGCTTTTTCTCTTATCGCTTGTTCTAAAGATAAAGGGTCATTAAATATTTTAATTTCATACCCTTTCCTATCATGGGGAATGGGATCAACAACCTGATTATCAACCATATTTCTAATCCAGTTTACAGTTTCAATACTGCTATTTATACGGAGTTGGTTTTTTAATTGAATTAAATTGTCATTATCTTCGACACTGGATATTAGTTGATCTAATGAATCATATTCCCATACTTGCTCACGAGATAGAATTTGCTTTCTGTCAAACACGGTGACGACAACTTTAGCTCTATCCAACAAATCTTTCAAATGTCCTTCTCCCTTGTATGACATCTTCCCTTGAGTTAATAACAAATGTGCTTCATCTACAATAACTACATCAACCTTTTCACTTGGTTCTTGATTCAAGATAAAACTAGTAGGCTTATTTATAATTTTGCCATTTTTACTTGTTAAGCCTAATTTATCAGCGATACGAGTATAAATCATAACGTGTTCATCGTGATTGACTAAAAGATGCACATTAAGCGGAGATGTGTAGTTATCTCCTTCAAGTCCATACTTTTTAAGTTCATAAAACAATGTGCTCATAAGCACGGTTTTACCAGAACCCGCTTCACCTTCCACCATAATTAATTGACCTTCTTTTTTCTCAAAGATTATAGACTTTATTTTAGAAATTATCTCTTCCTTAGCAGCTATTTGTTCATCTGTTAACTTATGAAAAGGAGAGGCTTTAAAAATAGCTGAGTCTCTAATTTTGTTTTCGATTGGAAATAGATCTTTATTTTTCTTATGTAATGCGCGCCATACATCCGTAAAAATTTCATCTAATTTATCTGAGGTAAAATATTCATTTTGTTGATTCGTTCGACTATTGAACAGAGTATCAACCTTATCTACACTTGATAAATATTGCATAAGGCGGTTTTCAATATCTAAAGTAAGTGACTTATTAAAATAAGTATGACCAATGATATACATACTAGATGTGTTGGATATAGAAAAATCATTCCAATAAGGCTTATATTTGGAATCTTCTTTTAAATGTTGTTTTGTTCGATTTTGTATGTTCGCTGTTTCACCAACATAAACATTATAGTTATCTTCCTGGTTCTTATCATTAATAATATATACGGTCGGGTATCTTAATAAATATTTAGAATCTTTACTTATAGACCAATTGCTCGTCATATTTTGAAGGTTTTCAATATTATAGCCGATATGTTCAATCTTACGTTTTTGAGTCATTGTAATCACCTATGTCTCTACTGGTAAAATTATTTAACGTTTGATAAGAATTATTGGAATTTGAAATAAAAAACTACACTAACCTCTAATATTTCACTTATCCATTCTTCGTTAATTATACATTATTTAAATTTATGTGGTAAAATCTAATCTTTTTCTTAATTTTTGTTCTACATTCTTCAAAGCCCTTAAAAACATATCTACTCCATTTCAGAATAAAACTGGCTTTAATTTTTAAGATTGTGCTATAAAAACATTCTACTTCCTAACTCAAAATGAATAATTTAGTATAAATTCTATAAAAAAAGCAACCTACGATAGAATCGTAAAGTTGCTTAATATAAGAAATAGCTGTGTCTTGTTTATCATTCACTAACAAGTTGTTATCATTTCCTAATACCATATTCTAGTTTTTACATGTGCGCATAATGATATTTCACCAAATCAAAGAATTGATGCATATCATATCCCCATCTTGCATAATACGCTATCGGGTCAACGTGTGTCGTACCGCCCCAATATTTTCGAACGGCATTGTGACTAATGACAGAACCCACGCCCTCTTGATCATCAGCGAGTGTGGGTGTTAAATGATTTCGTTTTAACATATACGCTGCGAGCCACGCTTGGTTATTGACCGATCTTGCAAAATCATCAAAAGTATACATTCTGACAACTTCGATTTGGTAAAAATACGGATTGGCTTGTTTGCCTGCTCCCCAAACGTAATATTGTGATGGCGCAGTGAGATGAATTTCTTGATTGTCTACAAAGGCATGTACAAATGCTCTTTCATACGTAGTGTACATTCGATCGACCCATTGTTGAAGTGTCCGATTATCTTCACCCACTTCGTGAATCACCACTCCGATATAGGTTCCATATCGATATGGTAAATGGGGCAAAGTATTCATTCTTGGGTCTTTTACAATTTTTGAATGCGGAAGATGATGTTCTATTATATATTGATTAACATTGGGGTAATAAAAGGGAGGTAATGTGCGATTCTGTTGATCTTGATGCGCAGCTTCAGTTGCAGGTGCATTGTTTTCAGTCGAATTTTGACTTGGGCTATCCTTCTCATCATGATTCATTAACATCATTGTTGGGGCCGCTTGAGCAACGGTTGAAGAAGGTAACGGTCTGGAAAATAAACTTCTGGCATAAGTCGTAGGGGTAAAAACCATTGGCATGAGCAACAATGTGAGAGACGTCGATAACACAGAAAACATTTTCAGCATAAATACCACTCCTTCATATTATTTTTTAATAATTAATAAATCATATAACTTATTTATATTAATTATATTACGATAAAACAATATAAAGTCAAGTGTTTAATGATTATAAAAGTGTAATTTTTATGTGTATTCATCTATGCGTAATCGTTTAATTTAAAGATGCTAAAATACGATTTAAAGCGATTTCCAATTGTTCGACACTCTTTTTCACTTTTTTGATTTCGCCATGTACTTTAGCATCTGTGAAGATATTATCCCACCAAACATCATACAGTTGATCTTTTTCACTATTTGAAATCGCTAATACTAAATCCTCATCCATATCTTTAAGCATGGGGACTGTATTTTGCAATTGCGTTTGTAATTGCGATAGATGCGTATTCATTTTTTTAATCTTTCTTCTTTTGAAATAGCTATGGATTGAACTATTTCCTAACATATCAAAACCACTCCAAATACGGACGTCCTTGATTAACTTTTTTACTTTTTGTACCTCTACCAATGCGTCCTTCACTGCATTCTTTACTTCCACAACTTCATGTTGTTTCATATGAAACACCCTTTCTTATCTGCTATCTTTCTACAATTCACTATTAATCAAATCATATAATAATCCACTTTATTTTGACAATAAGCAGTCACACTTCACACTGTTATTAAAAAGTGCAAAATGTGACCGCTTCAACATTTGAAATGATTGAAGTTGTGTCAATGGTCGTTGCGCGCTGACCTACATAAAGATGATTATTTCAGTAATGTCGCAACATCGACTTCAATCAGTGGCGTTTGTGTACAGGGCGCTACTTGGCAAAGTTGAATCATCAAAGTATCTTTAATCTGTGTTTGAAATGCGACAGGTTGTCCGTGAAAATATAGGGGTTCTAATACATTATTTGTCACAACACCTTCTGATAGACCTTTGCCTGTCAGCTTGGCATAGGCTTCTTTTTGCGTCCAAATCATATAAAATTGTGTTTCGTTATCAATCCATTGTGATTCTTCATTTGTAAATTGCATTTTCAATCGTTGCCATTCAATCGGGCTGAGATTTTCAATATCTAAGCCAATCTCACTTTGATCAAATGCACAAGCGACATACGTGCCGCTATATGACAAACTGACAAATACCGGTTGTGGTGTGTCAATATAAGGCTTACCATAGGCACCAAATTTAAACTGCCAATCTAAAGGATCAAGTTGATACATCGTTTTTAACCCATAATGCACGAGTAATTCGCCAATACAGTGCTGATTTTCATTACTTTTATAGTGGTGTTTCGTATGATTTCTTTTAAACAGAAATTGTTTATGCGCAAGTTGTTTCGTTATGGCTGTGGTCGTCTTTTCTAAGTTAACAATTAATATCATTACATTTCACCTACTTGAATGTGTCGTTAAGTCTTTGTTGCCAACGGGCTAACCATACTTCTGATAGTTCTGACCAGCTTAAATCCAGTGCGTTCATGACAGACTGTGTAAAATCTTGCGTGATAATGGCAGGTTTCAGCTTATCATCGTGATGCATTAAACCCACCCATGCATAATAACCTGCATCATGTACATATTGATCAAATGTTGCGTCATCCACCACTTTAATTGTGCGATTGGTTAGCTTTTCGAGCATCGATTGCATTGTATATTCATGGTTATTCGTAATATGAAAGATGTTGTACGTGCTTTGTTGGATTTCCGCGAATTGTACAATCATCTGTGCCGCTTCATCAACAAACGAAAATGAAATTGGTGTTTGTGCCACAGATACCCCGATCTTATCGAGTTGAAGTAAGTCATGCATAACGATAGAAAAGCGATTTGTTCGCATATTTTTCATAGTAATGTTGCCATGTCTACTGCTTGTTAAGTTTCCTACACGCATCATTTTCGCCTTTAATCCTTCTCGCATGGCTTGTAATACTTCAAGCTCGGCATAAAATTTACTTCGTGCGTATGGTGACGTAATCTGTTGGTTTTTAAAAATAGCTGTTTCTGAGAATTGCGTGTCTTCTTGCTCTTCAGAAAAGGCACCTGCCACACTGAGTGTAGAAATGTAAATCAGCTGAGCTTGAGCTCGCTTGGCTAAGGCGATTAGCTGTGCTGTACTTTTGACATTAGCTTCATAAAAGTCTTCATCTTCGCCAAAATGGTCTGTTCGCGCCGCCGCATGAATAATCGTGTCGATAGACGTAGCTAACTGTGTGAAATCTTGGTTTGTGTCGCCATATATGATGTCAACGTTGTGCATCATTTTTTCGCACGTCGATGGCTCAAAATAATGATTCAAATTGTCGATTAAACGGTCACGGGCTTGTGATTCGCTTTCTGCCCGAATAAGACAATGTACACGTTGTTGGCGCTCAGTTATTTCATAAAGTAAATAAGCACCTAAAAATCCTGTAGCACCTGTCAGTAACACTGTTCCTAAAGATTGTTGTGACACTTTTGACAAAGGCGTTTGATTGGTCGCAATCATCATTTGCAAGGCGTCTATATTTCCCGGGACATTTAATTGTGTCGATTCGCTTTGATTTAACAACGCACGGATGGTTCTGTATTCATAAATAGCCTGCATCGACGTTTCAATTCTTTTGTTTTTCAGCAACATCACAACTTTCATCGTCGCAAGTGAGTTACCACCGAATTCAAAGAAATCATCATCAATGCCAATCGGGCTCACATTTAATACTTGTTCGAATACATCGATATATTGCTGTTCTTGTTCATTTCGTGGTGGGGTCAACGTACGGACTTGTTGTGAATCCGCAGCAGGTAAAGCTTTCGTATCTAATTTGCCATTAGGTGTTAAAGGCAATTGATCCAATTTGATGAACACCTGTGGCACCATATACTGTGGCAACTGATCTGTGAGTGCACGTCGTATCACATCAGCTTGCTCTGTTTCAGCTACATAATAGCCCACTAAAAATGGATGTGCACGCGTACGATCCACTGTGACCGCACTATCCAAAACACCTGCGATTTGGTTCATTTGATTTGTAATTTCTTCTAATTCAATACGATAGCCATTCAGTTTTTGTTGTTGATCAATGCGACCTAAAAACTCAATCTCACCATTATTTAAATAACGCGCTAAGTCACCCGTGCGATATAATTGTCCATCGCCCCAAGGATGCGGAATAAATGCTTGTGCATTGACTTCAGGACGGTTTAAATAACCTTTTGCTAAACTGTCACCCGCAATACAGAGCTCTCCAGGCACACCCACGCCACATAGTCGTCCTTCAGACATGATATACACTTGTACATTCGGGAGTGGTCGTCCAATTGGGACACGTTGTAATACAGAATTGCCGTCATCCATCCATGCCGTTGTAATCACTGTGGATTCAGTTGGCCCATAGGCATTGACATACATTTCACAATGCGGTCGAACCCTATCAACAAGTTCTGGTGTGCTCACAGAACCTCCTGTCACTAAGCAACGTAAATGATAGTCGTTCATCATCATGCACAGTTGTGCGGGGATTGAAGCAACAGTGACATGTTGTGTACGGAGACAGTATTCTAAAGCAAAAATATCCTTTCTTTCTCGTTCAGAAGCAATCACTAAAGGACATGCATTGAATAATGCACAATAAATCTCCATCACAGACGCATCAAATACAATATTGGCGTATTGTAATAGCACATCTTGAGACGTCAGTTGTATATGTTGAGACCAACCTGTGACTAAGTTCATTACATTACGATGTGTGATTTGTACGCCTTTCGGTTGACCTGTCGTTCCAGATGTATAAATCATATACAATACATCGTTCGCTTCCACATGTTCACTTGATTGAATCACTTGCGCATCATCTTCTCGTATGACACAACTTCTCACATCCGAAGTGGTCACAGTTGTAGAGTGTGATGGCGCATTCGTTAAGATATGTTTCACTTCCGCATCTTTCAAAATAAAGTCAATCCGTGATACCGGATAATCTGGATCAATCGGCACATAAGGACAACCCAGCCATGCCGCAGCAATCATACTTTCAATCATTTCTGGGCCCCTTGTCACGAGAAGCGCCACACGGTCTCCTTTACGACAACCTTGTTCGTACAAATGACGCGCAATAGCTAATGCACGTCGATATAACCTATGCATCGAATGATGTTGGTTGTCAAAAATCATAGCTGTAGCCTCTGGTTTTTGTAGCGCCAACTGTTCAATTCGGCTGCCGACAGTCTCCTGCTCAGGATACGCCATCGGTTGTGGTATCACATGTGTTTCAACCCACTGACGCATGTTGGGTTTCGCAATTGGCAATTGGCCAATGCGTAATAAGTCTTGATCCAATATTGTCTGGATCATCACTGCAAATTGATCACACATATGTTGGATTGTTTCTTTTTGAAACAGATCTGTCCGATATTCAATATTCCAAACAAATTGATGATGCGCTTCTTCAATAATGAAAGACAAATCAAACTTCGCTGTGGTACTTTTCAGTGGTTGATGTGTGAGTCGACTATGGCCAAAATGCGCATGATGCGCTTCATTGTTTTGACGCACAACGATGACATCAAAAAATGGGCGTCGTGATGCATCACGTTGCGCGATTAATTCATCAACTAAGACAGAAAATGGATAGTCTTGGTGCGCATAAGCCGCTAAACTCATCGTTTTCATTTCATCTAAAAATGTCAGCCACGGTTTATTGTGTGTCGGTTGACCTTTGAACACAACACTGTTCGCGAACATCCCTAACATGCGTTCCGTATCTGGATGTGTCCGCGCACTCATCACACTTCCTAACACAATCTCCTCTTGACGACTGTATTGGCTTAATAAAACCATAATGACACTCATAAAAAACATAAAGTCAGTCACATCATGTTGTTGGACATACTGTCTAATTTTGTGGCTTAGCCCTTCATCTAACTGCCATTGATACATATCCCCCTCTGTTGATTTGACGTGAGGTCTTGGATAATCCAGTGGGAGCTCTAGCGTTGGAGATGTTTCTGCTAATAATTGATGCCAATACGCTTGATGGTCTGTCATGTCACGTTGTTTGAGCCATTCACTGTAATCTTTATATTGATGCGTCATCGCAGGCAATGATTTATCTTGATATAGTTGACTCAGCTCATCTAATATGAGGGTCTGACTCATGCCGTCGTTAACACTATGGTGCGTATCCATAAATAAAAAGTCATCTTCTGGTGTTTGAATATAACGTATACGTAAAAGCCGGCCATGTTCTAAATCAAATGGCTGTACCATACGTTCTACCAATACTTGAGGATCGTGCTCATCTAATGTGACGACTTCAAAGTCAGGTGTATAACAGGCTTGAATATATTGATAGACTTGTTGATTTTCCATTCCAAATTGTGTTCTTAAAATTTCATGCCGTTCAATCAATTGGCTCACCGCATGGCGTAATTTCGCAATATCTAGCGGGGCACTTAATTGCCATATAAATGGAACGTTATAAACTGTATCATCCGGGTTCAACTGCCATAAGAAATACATGCCACTTTGCGCCGCACTCGCAGGATACGCCTGCTGATTCGATGTGACGATGGGCATTGCTTCTGAATGTGTTTCGGACACGTCTTCTAAACGCGCTGATAATAAGGCCACCGTTGGATATTTCATCAAATCGCCTACTGTCACGGACTTATGCAATTCACGTTCGATTCGGTTCACGACTAAGGTTGCCTTTAACGAATGTCCTCCTAATTCAAAAAAGTGATCGTGAATGCACACACGTTCAATATGCAACACTTCTTCAAAGATTTGACATAAAACTTGTTCCATTTCATTGCGAGGCGCTACATAATCACTTTGAAGTCGCGTTTCGGGATCAGGTAAGGCTCGCGTATTCAATTTTCCGTTAACAGTCATCGGTATTTGATCAATGCGTTGAAAAGACAACGGCACCATATAACTCGGCATTTGTGCAGAGAGCGTGGGCGTCATCGTATGATTCGAAATTTCTTGTTCTCCTTCATAAAATGCATAGAGCTGTTTATCCCCTTCTATCTCACGTGTCACGACAACCGCTTTATTAACGCCATGGATACGCTCAATGGCACGTTCAATTTCTGCTAACTCGATACGAAATCCTCTTATTTTAACTTGTTTATCTAGTCGTCCTAAATAATCGATTTCACCATCAGGTTGTAAACGAACCAAATCGCCAGTTCGATACAATTTTCCAGTGCCAAACGGATGATCGATAAAACGTGATGCTGTTAATTCGGGGCGATTGAGATACCCTTTCGCTAAACCTACGCCACCGATACATAACTCGCCCGGGACACCGACACCACAGCGCTGTGTTCCTTGTAAAATATACAGATCCGTTTCACGTATAGGCTTTCCAATGGGTATGCGTGCAGGAATGATTTCAGGCATTGCATAGGTCGTTGTAAAGGTTGTACTTTCAGTAGGGCCATAACAATTAATGATTTGAGGATGCTTTGGTCGCTGATGTAGGAGCTGAACCCACTTCCGCGTCAGCGCTTCACCCCCAACTAATAAATAGGAGAGCGGTTCAACTGCTTCAACGTGTGTACTCACAGTCGCATTAAAGAGCGATGCCGTTAGCCACATTGTATTAATCTCATATTTCCGAATCGCTTGTCCGAGCGCTTTTGGATTTAACAATTGATCTTTAGATAAGACGACCAGTTCACCCCCATTTAATAAGGCACCATAGATTTCAAATGTCACCGCATCAAACGCAATGGTTCCAGATAACAGAATTTTTGTCGTTTCATCTAATGTGACATAATCGACTGCTTTAACAAGACGATCGACACTCTGATGCATAATACGTGTACCTTTAGGTTGACCTGTCGTCCCAGACGTATAAATCACATACACATCATCATCACTATGATTAATGACAGGTACTGCAGCATCACTGCCAACCTGCAAATCTTTCAATGACACAGTTGGCACCGTCGTATTCAATTCGACTTGATGTAATACTAATAAAGCCGGTTGCACATCTTCTAATATATATTGAATCCGTGCTTCAGGATAATCCGGATCAATCGGTACATACACAGCGCCAGACTTCACAATACCCAAAACCGCTACAATCATCTCCATACTGCGTTCTGCCATCACCGCGATATAGTCATTAGGCTTCACCCCACGCGCACGTATTTGACGTGCGACTTGGTTCGTCAGCCAATCAAGTTGTGCATACGTTAAGCTGTCGTTTTCAAATCTAACTGCTATTTTGTCGGGATGACGTTGGACTTGTTCGGCAAACAACTCAGGTACCGTCGCAAAAGTCGCAGATTCTGTTCGCAACAATTGTTGTAATAGCGCCTCGTCTTGGTCTGTCGTCATTAACGAAAAGGTGTTCATTGGTACTTCTGAATACGCCACACCTTGAAGACATAAATGACGAATCAAATTTGCATACGTTTCAATTGTTAAATCATCATACTGATTGCGGTTATATAACATCTTTACGACATAGCCGCCCTCGACTTCTTGAACATATACATCGAGCGCTGCTTCGGTCTCCATCGGTTTTAAGCGTTCAGCTTCACAAACTTCACCTGCAATTTCAAATGTATAATGAATAGGTTCTGAATGAATTAACGTTTCAAACGGAAAGCCGGTACGCGCCTCGATTAAATCTGTTAGATGTAGTACCTCTTCATCAACAATCGTGTTCATTCGACTGGAAAGCTGTGTCTTGAACTGTTGATAAGAAAGAGTACGGTCAACATGAAAACAACCCGGTAAAATCCGTATACGTGGCCCAATCGCCTTCCCTTCATCAAATGATGGGGTTCGTGTTGTCGTTAAACCGACATGAACATCATCACTACGCCCAATAAAGTGATTCGCAAGTATGATACCGCTATAAATATCATCAAGATTCACTTCATCATGTTGAATCTTAACCATTTGCCATTGTGTATGGTGTTGATCCGTTAAACTTTGAACAGGCATATAGGCATGATACGTATCTCTTACACCTTGATGACTTTGCCATCGTTGCAGTTGCATCTGAAACGATGGCAATCGGCGTAATTGATGCATTTGTTGAATCAATTCAGTAAAACTTTGGGTCAAAGTGATCGATTGAAAAGGTTTTTCATAATAGTGACTCAATTGACTTAAAAAAATAGGCATTGAAGCCGCATCAAAAATAAGTGGACTCACATTAAATTGGAGTAGTGTACAATCGGTCAAGCAAATGATTTTGAAGGTGAAAAGCGGGGCAGTTGTAGGAAGTGTTGAATCAAATGGATTTTGTTCCAAATCACTTTCAAGGTCTAAATCTGATGAAACACGATCTTCATGAACCACTTCAATAAATGGCGCAAATTGACGAATCTGATATTTCAACTCACCTTCTACATACTTAAAAGAGGCCCTCGGTAATGATTGGGTTTGTACTAACTGTGTCAACGCATATAATAATCGTTGCACTTCCATACTTTTAGGTAAGTGCACCACATACGTATGTGGTGGTATAGATGGGTCTCGATTGAATAAATCTGGCCCATAATGTTGTGTGATCGATGCATTTTCATAAAGCACCATAAAATCCCTTCTTCCTCAGTGATATGAAGCCATAAAATGGATTACATTGGTATCATAAAAACTTTATGTCACATTTACAATTCAAAATAAATAATTTTATATAAATTTAAAGTAAACGAAAAATTAAATTAAAATTCTATACATAACGATAACATAGTTCTAATTGCAATCTTCATATGGTTGACGCTCTAATATTTCTCAAGTACATTGAGTTTATAATGAAAATATGCACTAGGGGTGTTTTCGAACTGAGATGAGTCTTCCTCAAACCCTTTGAACCTGAACGAGCTTAAACTTGCGGAGGAAAGTGTTATTGATATGTTATCAAATGTTTCTTTTTTACGGAGATAAATCGTTTGATGTAACTTTCCTTAAGGTGAAGATTGCGTATTTATCTTAAATATAAGGGACGTGTTTTTATGACAAGAACTGTATTAGTAACAGGAGGCGGACGTGGCTTAGGCTCAGTCATAGCAAAGACATTAGGTTCGAAAGGCTTTAACGTCATCATCAATTACAATCAGAGTCGCATCGTTGCAGAACAACTTGCTACAGAAATCGGTTCAGAACGTGCAATCGCACTTCATGCTGACGTTACTAACCGCGAATCAGTGAATCAACTCGTAAAAAAAGCAACGACGCATTTTGGGAAAATTGATGTTGTCGTCAATAATGCGCTCATTCATTTCAAATTTGATCCAAATGCACAAAAAGCTTTTAAAGATTTAACTTGGTCAGACTATCAAACTCAAATAGATGGAACACTAAAAGCTGCTTTTAACGTGGTTCAAAGTGTCATTCCTCAATTTATTAAACGACAATCAGGCACTGTAATTAATATTGGAACCAACCTCTATCAAAATCCTGTCGTGCCCTACCATGAATATACAACCGCAAAAGCCGCTTTAATCGGCTTTACACGAAATCTTGCTGCTGAAGTAGGTCAATACGGCATCAATGCAAATGTTGTCTCAGGAGGACTACTCAAAACAACGGATGCGAGCGCTGTAACAACCCCTGAGGTATTTGATTTAATTGCAAAAACGACACCTTTAAAACGGGTGACAACACCTCAAGATGTTGCCAATACCGTCGCTTATCTCGCATCTGAAGAAGCTTCAGGGATTACAGGACAAAACTTTACTGTTGATGGTGGTTTGACTATGAATTAAGAAATTGGATAGTTACAGTGAGGTCCTCACAGCTCACAGTAGCATACAAATAGTTGTATCACTCATTGGGGATTGGCATCATCAAATGAGATGTATAAAAGAACCATCCCCTCAACATAGAACGCGAATAAATATTGAACAAAAAACTGGGCACACGGTTGCCCAGTTTTTATTTTTATATTTTATAGAAGATGGCTAAAACGCAACATCAACATATCAAATCAAACACAAAGCTTTCTGTATGGCTATTCTCTCATTGATGATGATCTAAAAGAAAAACTTTTTGTTTTCAATCTCTCGTCCCCTTTTGTACGGGGCTCTATCTGATTTCAAACGCTAAAAACATTACAACAGATAAATCAACGTTCTCGTCCCCTTTTGTACGGGGCTCTATCTGATTAAATTTAAATGGAAAAACAAAACAATCAAATCAACTCAGTTCTCGTCCCCTTTTGTACGGGGCTCTATCTGATTTGTTAATATTAAAATAACAAAAGAAAAGGATTGATGGTTCTCGTCCCCTTTTGTACGGGGCTCTATCTGATTAGTCAACTGTATAAATCCATATTTTACAGTCATAGGAGTATAAAATACTGGTCCAAAAGATGGGCTTAACCTCATTGCCATAACACAATGATGTCCACTTTTAGGTCATTATATTTAAGTTACATTATCTCCATAATAAATTATACACTACTTTTATAGAACTAATCTTGTTACGAACTTAAGATGTGTTCATCAGTAATCAAAGAGTTTATTAAATATAAATCTTATTGCTATACATTTCTATTTTTTTCTTCTCTTTATAATACTATACTTACCCATGCCTAAGCTGGTTTTTACTCCTACACCTGAAAGCTCACCATAACTTAATAAAAAATGTGTTAACTGCAAAAATGGCAATGGCCCAGTAATATTTAGAGTGAATTCGCCCATAAACGAAGGTATTTTCACCTTTTCTAAATGAAAACGAGTGCTCTTTAATCTGTAATCAACGATCTTTATATGATTTCCCATGAAATCCAATGTCTCTTTATCATACATTTTGTAATTATCGAAAAAGCTATCAAACTGTATCATTATACTTCTAAAAAATTTGTTTATGTCTGGAAAAATTAAATTTTCATTTTTTGATTTAAATGATATCGGTGTTTCTACTTTGATACTAATAAATCGATCTAAATTATCTTTTTCTAAAAATCCATTCATTATATCTTTGATATCAAATTTCTTTATTGTAAACTCTTTTAATTGAATATGGGTTTTATAATGCTTTAAAAATAACTTATCGTGTGTACAAAATAATTCGGTTAATTCTTTAGAAAGTTTATCATCCATACTCACAATTTCCCATATAACAAGTTTATTATGAAAGTAAACACGCTGTTTTAATGGACTATAAGCAAAGTTATGATGTAATTGTTCAGCAATTTCTGTAGAAATATTATCCATTATTACACCATGTAGAATACTTCCTAAGTAGATTGGCTTTATATTGGATGGTAATGAAAGTTCAATTGTTATTTTATTAATCATAGTAACTCAATTAGTTCCTTATTCTTCTCTTCAAGATAATTAAAATCTATTTTATTTATTTCTGGATATACGATAGTTAACATGTTTTTAATTGATTCTACTGACAATTTAATTTTAGTGTAATTCTTATTACTATCCAAATTCAGCGAATCCAAATGATGAGCTATAGAGTTTCTTAATCCATTTATATCGTTTACTGTAAGCGCCGCTTTTAACAATGATGACTTAGGATTTAAGACTTTCAAAATATCTATAAAGGCTGGTAGACTTAAAATCCTTTTAGGGTCATAACTTTTATATTCCCTTTCCAAATGACTTCGATATTTGATTAAAAAGGACATATTATCATTAGTATTCAAATAAGGTTTGCCCTCTTCCTCAATTATTATGTTGGCGTAATGAACGTCAATATAATTTTTAATAATAAATTCTGCTATTGATTTCACTCTAATTAAAGTTTCGGCAACATCTTGTCTATCATACCTCATTTTTAATAAAAGATAATGGAATAACGCTTTTTTAAAGACTTGTTTTTATAACGAGATTGTAGTTCTGGAAAGATTTCGTGCGTTTTAATCTGTGTTGTCATCGCAAAAAGTTTTTTGCGTAAATTTTTAGCGTTTCTAAAAGATTTTTGCTCACTAATCAATGTAAGAGCTGCTTCATAATCATAATTATTTATTAATCCTATAATTTGTGAACGCACCATGGCTTCTCTAAAACTAATAATGTCTATAGAATTACTCCTAATTTTTGAATTCTCCTCATTTTTATTCACAGCTTGTAACTCTTCTACTTGATAATCAGGATTAGCAAATGCACGCTTAACATTTTTTTCAGGTTCGGGTGTTGCTACTTGAATACACTCTTTACGATTCGGGTATGTTATGTATTCTAAGCACAATGTTGATTCCATTTGCGGTGTACCGCTTGTCACATTTAATAATATTTCTGCGTTTGGATGCTCATTTATAATCTCTGAAATGTAACTATGGAACAACTCTTTGTAACTGTCGAAATCATGTTCTTTTAGCACTTGTTCAACTTTTATTTCCACTTTTGTATGAGGCGATACAGTAGAAATAATTTTGTTCCAATTAAAATTTTTACGCCCTGACATATTCTCATTACCATTCCAGATGCTCTCTGTAAAAAATAAGACAACTTTGTCGGGACGATAGTTTCTAACAATATGCAACATTGCACCGTCTCGATGATTGCTCCAAGGATCTGTGTTTCCTATTGGACTAAATAGTATTTTCAAAAGTGTCACTTCCTTATTACTTGCTATTAAACGAAATAATACACATACCCTGTTGGTAACTTTCCTTTTTATTTTCATTTATAGTTCCCTTTAATGCTACTGGTACATTGCTAGGTATTTCTTTCATTTTCCGATATGTTTTAGAAAACTTCTTTTTTAATATTTCAAAAGTATCTTTTTTAGCTTGCGATCTATTTTTCAGTTGATAATGTGTAGTTTTACTCACAAATCCTGTGCCAGCACCAAGATACAACACATTTTTTCCAATTAAATTAGGTACGCCACCATCTATTGAAAAGCGTCTGCCACCATTTGTTTCCTTAAAGCCAATTAACCATTCATTGTAGTAATTTTTATAGAATGATTGAATACATTCTTCTATGTCTTCGATTGTAAATACTTCATCTTCAAGTGATAGTGTAAATCTAATTTCAGTATTAGCCTCAATACATTCTCTATATAATGGCATAGGTTTTTCAACTTTGTTAATATCTATTTTTTGATATACTGCTAAGTGGCATGCATCAATAGGTTCTGAATCACTTACTTTAATTTTACTAAAAATATCTTTCTGTGCTTCATTTTGATACTTAGATATGATAGCAGTTTTTAATGCCCCCTTAACCGAGCTACCAGGTATATAGACTTGATTTTGTCCATCTCTAACCATTAAATGAATATCATTAAGTGGCTTAGGTCTATATGAACCATGTTTTTTTCCTTGATTAACATGTTCAGAAAATTTGATAAAAGATTTCCACTCTTCTTGTTTAATACGATGTGCGTCTAAATAATTCTTTAATCCACTCTCTCTAGGATTTTTTGGCGGTCGTCTTAAGAATTCTTGATAAGAATCTAATAAACCTTTGTTCTTTAAAAATTTAACTAATTTTGCCCCGTTAACTATATGTACTTTGGATTTATGAAAGTCATAGATATAGTCTTGTTTTCGAATGGTTTGACCACAACCTATATGGACAGGACCTACAGTCTTTATTGTTGCCTCATACACTTTAATACTCATATATTAAACCTCAAGCCACAGTGGTTTCGCATATTGATACACTGGATGTTGACCATCAACACCCACATTAAAAATACCACCTTCAAAAGAGTTGATAAAAACCGATCCCGCAGCAAAACTATAAAAATTATTTTTCTTAACAATATTATCTGAATAATTAATTGACTGAATAAAACCTGAACGCTTCTTCAAAGCGTATCGCGCTTCTTCACAGGCATCTTCAATTTCATAATCTTTTGCCATAGCGCTTGATAATAATATGTGTTTGCTTCCCTGATTACTTAAAAGCTTATTTATACCTTCATGATTTGTAGTTTCTAGTTCAAATCTTCCAAGTCCAGAAAAACGTTTGCCTCCAATTCCAGAAAATTGCAAAGCATTCATAACTAGCTTCAAGTATTCTAACGCCTTATTTGATCCTTTAGCAATAAAGTATAGTCCTGCATTCTCTTCAAAGGTGAATGTACCTACAGAGTAAGGCTCACTATCTGCATTAGGATTATTTTCTTGGTTAATCAGTGCGACCTTTGTTTGCAGTGAGAAATGACCAATATTAAAAATTTCGTTCAAATCTTTAGCATCCTCAGCATGTAAATGACCTTCAATGTAATCTAAGTAATGATAAACTGGGATGTACTTTAATTTTTTGAAGTCCTTATGATTTCCTTCATCTTTTGACTCAATTTTGATAAGTGGCTTAGGCAAATAGTATAATTCTGATTCAAAAGGAAAAGTATCGCTTATAACTATATCGTTTAATAACCAATTTGTATCTATTCCTAATTGCAATGATTCAATAAAAAGTGCGCTGAATAAAGTGTCGGCTAAAATTGTCATCTCACCATCCGACAGTCTTTTTTTTCCGAAATGGACAGGTGTTTTAAAATGCAACTTAAATATTTCAATATTCATACAATCTCACCTACTTTATTCTAAGTTTAGAACTGTCATAATCTCCTACTACCGTTTCAATACTGATGTCTTTGAATAGAATCCGACCATTACCTCGAGTTCCTCCACCTCCAAGGTAATCATTTTCTAACAAAGATAATGCTTTTTCAATATTTTCAAAATCTTTTTCAACTTCTCCTTCATCATCTACGTTATAAATAAATGTAAAATCAAACTCAGAACCTCTTGTAACCCTCTCAATCTGTCTTGGATTAGCTACTGCAGTTAAGCGATTGATTGTATTTTCAAACTTTGTTTCCGTAAAAGAAATGTCCTTTTCAGCAAATGTTTTTTGAGTTTTATCTGAATAAAATGCATCTGATATTTGTAATCTTGCTCTTTTAATGTTACCTTTTTCACTCGAACCAAATAGTCTTAAAACATGTTCATGATCATCATTATGACTCTCTTGCTTTATCTTTAAACCACAGTTTTTAGCAAGAAGACTTCTCATCTTACCTTTTATTGAACTTCCAGGAATAATTGGTAGTTTCGTCTGTAAATCTTTAACAACTGGTGAATCTACTGCACCAATCATACTTGATTCACCACCACCCCCTATATGCAATCCTGTGACAACTTCAATCGTTCCTGTAATTTTAATTTTTGAATACATATTAATCCTCCTTTTGATAATATTTAGCAAAAGCAACTAGTGCTTCGAAATATTTACAATAGTCTAAGAAAAATTTTCGAGATTCTTTTTTTATAACTTTATCTATTATAGGGAACATGAACGTTTTCTTTAAAAATTCATCTACGCTTTTTTTCTCTTCCAGCTTCATAATAAAATTTGACTTTCAGATATTCTAATTCGTCCAAAAATTTTTCAGACAACTTATCTTCATTAGAGTTAAATGCGATAGTGTGGAGTCTATTGACTTGTTCCATTAAATTTCTCAATTTACTTGTCGTTAACCCATCAAACAATTCTTCTTTGTTCTTTCCTTGCTTGTTTTTACTTTGCTTTACATTATTTTTTATTACTTCATGTGCAAAATTCAAATCGATAATAGTACCACTCTTAGTTTTAGCTAAAATCATTATTATTCGACCTCCCTTATTTGGTAAACATAATATTCTAAAGCTGTAATCAATTCAGCCTTATCCTGTTCATCTTGTGCCCATTTAAAAATCAAAGAACTGAATTTATTGGGCATTTCACTTCTTGACAATAAGTATGCTAGTCTCGCGATATTTATGTAATCCTCATTTCTTAAAAGTGAAAGTATTTTATAAATAAATGCTTTACCATGCTTATCAGTATCTTTAAATGCTTGCTGTATAAGCATTAATTTTTCTTTTAGTATTTTTTCTTCTAATTCTTTCCAACTGTATACTTTTTCATCTATCCACAAAGCCACCTGATTTTTTTCTCCGGTTTTTGCAGCTTCTTCTAGTAGCCCGGTCTCAAAAGCCATCTTAGAAACAGGATATTTAGCACTGAACATTCCTATCCCAGCCGATATTGTCAGTTTTCCTAGTGTAAACTCGCTGAATTTATTATTAATATGGATGCTTGCTGTGATAATATCGTCCCACGCTCCAATCAGAAACAAATCGTCTCCACCTGCATATATTGCTGTAATTTGATAACCTTTTAATATATTGATGAGTTCATATTTAAAGAATAATGATAATTGTCTAGACAATGTGGCTGTTCGAGATAGTGAATTATAAATTTCTGGTATCCCTGAAATGAATGTTGTTCCTAAATTATCAATATCTGCACGTACTACGCCTAATCGTCTAATACCTAAACTTCTCTCGGTATAACTACTGATTCCACTATGTTTCATTTCCTCATGTTGACTAGCATAATCATAATCACACATCCATAGATTAGTCGAGATATCTTGACCAACAAAAGGCTCATTCTTACTGTAGATCTTCGTATTCATTTTTTGATTCGCTAATTTTTCAGCTTCATGATGATTCAAAACAGATAAATACTTATTAAATGGCATCTTTAATTTTCCTGACTCTGACACAATGAAAAAAGACTTATCTCTTAAATCATTAGATATATTTATAATCCCTTCACAAACCGAGCATAATCCTTCTTCATTAATTTCAATATCGCTTCGTAAACATTCTTTACACTCCCTGTCTCCATGTGAATGTAAATTATTAAAACTAAGAATATCTTTGGCCGTATATTTTTTCGCCTTCATATCTGATAGCTTACTACTGACATTACGCCAGACTGCTTTATAATTACCATTCGAATTCATTAAATCATTACCACTACAAACTTCATAAGCAATTGATAATGATAAATCCGCTGTAAACTCTTGTATAAACTCTTTTTTTATATCAGTTTGAAACTCATCAATTTTTTCTCGAACATATATTGTATTAGGCAATAATAGATATGCATGTCCCCCTCCTGTGTAGAGTAAATTTGCCCTACTCAGATTAATCCTATGTAAAAATTCATCAACGATAACTTCCAACATTATTTCTAAATAAAAACTTCTAGATCGTAAACTTTTTAAAGCTTTTGATCCGCTTATATTGTAAATAAATTCTTGTATTCCACTCATATCCATACTTAACAATAAAAATGAGTTCTTATCATAAAAATCTTGAGTTTTCTTATAGTTTGAAAAAAGCTCATTTTGAAAATCATTTATTTCTTTTTCTGCTAAGTAATCATAAATACATGAAGCTACCGCACACGTAATACGACTGTGATCATATAAAGAAATATCTACCAGTTGATTTTTATTGGTTGAACTTGGAATATATTGCCATAAACTTTCTGTCCACTGTAAAAGGGAGGGGAAATAATCTTCATTGATTCTTATTTTCTGCATTAAATCTTGTTTCATATCTTCCATCAATTGTGTATAATTCCCACTTGTATATTGAATCTCTTCTTTTTTAGGGTATTCTATATGACTGGCTTTACTAAAGCTAAATTTTCCTTGTGTTTGGCCTTTTTCTTGTGAATTTACGATATTAAAAACACTAAATAATGGTGTGCTTTTATCAAAACTAAAAGCATGCTTTTCATCTTGTTGATCACCTTCTTCCACAATATCTCTACGATCAACACCGCTCGCGATATTATCAGCGATGTAAGTAATATATGCCAAACTATCTTTATCTAATTTGGCTTTTGATAGTTCTTTATAGTGATGATATGAAATACAGTCTAAAATTTCTTTATTATCTTTGAATTCAGAAAATTTCGATACAAAAAGTCTTCCTAGTTTAGAATGTGTCCCTTTAGCAAATGGATGATTATTGCTTCTATAAATAATCTTCCCAATATCATGTAATAACGATCCGTACATTAACAAAGTTTTCTTTTTCATAATATCCTCCGTCTTATAAAACAATAAGTTTTGGCTCTCTTTGCCTGATCAATTCCACATTTTTGCCGAGTATCGTAATTTGATTATCATTAACTTCATCTGGCAACATATAAAGTGTAATTGAGCCAGTATCAGGTATTTCTCTTTGGAGAATTTCTAATAGCTTATCTTTTTTCTGAGCCGTGCTTATATATCTCTCATACAAGCTAAATTGTTTCATACTAAAGCCTAACTCTAATAATCTCTCTCTATATTTATTCGCCTTTTTTCGATCAATTTTGGTTTCTCTTGACAAATCAAAGCAAACTAATAAAATCACTAATTCCCCACCTCAATTAACTTGGGCAAAAGTAAATGCGTTGGCGTATTTTCTTCGCAGCATTTTATTAAAGATTGAACTGTTATTTTAATTCCATCTGTCAGCCTTACGATTTTCTTATCTATTAAACAATTTTCGTATAAAATTTGTAGCATCATCTTCTTTTCTGTAACACCAAAATTTGTAATATGTTTATTGAAAATTAAATCGTATGTCATACTATCTACGAAAGGTCTATAACACTCAATAATATCATCCGCTAAATTAAAGGGATTCTCAGTGGAATGATGCTTGATTCCTAAACTCATTTCAAAACCGTGGATAGCAAGTTCTTTTTTTATGAAAGATCGAAGAATAGAATATCCATAATTAAGTGCTGAATTAATCTTATCATCATATCTTCCACGCTTAAATTTCTTTCCAAACAAATTTTGAAAATACAGTCTTGCTGCAACAGATTCACGATTTGTTCGATCAGATGGCCCCACATCTTTAGAATATTCATATATAGCCTTTGCAACAGGTATATTATTGATATTATTTTCAATACATTTTGCTTGATTCGCTATTTTATTTACTACTATCTTTTCCAGATCCTATCTTTTGTCTTACTTAAAAGTTGTAATTGATGTTGAATCCGTTGTAATCGATTCAACATACCAAAGTTAGAAATAATTTCAGTTGTTGGTGAATGCTTCAAATCACAAAATAAGATGAGAATATTATACTCAATACATTTAATAATTAATTTTTGAGATAAATAACTTCTAGGCATATCAAATATCAAAGCTTCAATCTCTTCCAATAAATAAAATTTTTCATTCTTTTCAACAACATTTTTAAACTTAATACTTTCATTCTTAACAGTTACAAAGTAATGATTTTCTACGTAAATAATATCTTTCAATAATTATCCCCACCATTCACAAATAATTAATTAGAAAAATCACCTCTCAATTAGAATGATTGAATATAAATACTTGAGTCTAACAAAAATACTCTTTTCAACGACGATTAAAAAGAATAATCTGGTTGATATCTATCTACTAAGTGCCTAAATTGTCTGCTTCGCAAATTTTGAAATCGCTTCAATTAATTTTTTTAATAAAAATCCCCTTTTCCATAATTTTAGTAGTAACTGTCATTAACATTGGTTAAAACCATTTATAGGTAATTAAAAAAATTTAGATTTATACAATATTAATTATACACTATTCTTATCAACTTATTCTACTTTAACTAAGAAAAAAATTATAGATACTTAAAATTGAAATAGGTATAAGCAAAAGTACCTCATTAATACATTTTTTATTGCCTTTAAAACTACCTTTAGAAACTATAATTAAGAGTGATTTCAAATTCTTACACGACTAAAACCTGAAATATTTAATATGAGTAACATAAACCTTTCTATACATGATGTCCTTTTTATTAGTTTCATGTTCTATGGAATTCAATTTCAATAATTCTTCAACACACTGTCTTTTTACATTTTTAATCGCATACTGCCTAAACTAGATTTTATATTTAAGTATTAGATTAGTTTAACTATTTTTCAAAAATAAGAAGATGACAATACAGGAATTCTAATGAAAATGAATCCAATCGACGCTGCTGCAGGTGATTATCAAACGGACTTAACGTGAACTTTAACAGATGGACCTTAATTATAAAGATTATTCAACCCGAGGTATTTCCATGCCTCGGGTTTTCTTTTATACAAATATACATCTTCACATTATCCTTCCCAACATAAATGATGACAAATGTCATGATGCAGTGATGACAATCCTCACTAACAATAGATCCCTTACTTTTTTACAATTAAGTTAACTTATTCAAAGGATGTGCAGGATTATGATTCAAATCGAACATATCACGAAACAATATCAGCAACAAAAAGCGGTCAATGATGTTTCTTTTACGATAACAGAAGGCATTTGTACTGCATTAATTGGTCCGAATGGCTCCGGTAAATCCACACTAATTGATTTATTGATTGGTGATCGACACGCCGATAGTGGCATAATTAAAGATCCTTCACACTTATTACATCCCGAACGGTTAGGCGTGCTTTTTCAACGTACAACCTTCCCTGAACGTATGAAAGTCATAGAGCTTTATCAATTGTTTTCAAAATTATATCCTCAGTCGCTTTCTTTGGCAAAATTCCAAGACATCACGCGTTTTAACGATGCAGAGTTACAAAAATTTGCGACTGAACTATCAGGTGGACAACAACGTATTCTAGATTTCGCTTTAACTATGATAAGCAAACCACGATGCCTTATTCTTGATGAGCCTACAAGTGCGATGGATGTCCAAATGAGACAACATTTTTGGAAAGTCATTTCGCAATTAAAAGTAGAGGGACTGACGCTCTTTTACACGTCTCACTATATCGAAGAGGTAGAAAGAATGGCCGATCAAGTGATTGTACTCAACAAAGGCCAAATTGTATTCAATGATTCCCCGGGAAATATTAAACAGCAACAACATTTTTCGATGATTGATATTCCAGTACCCCAAATACCACTTGAACAGCAATTTCCACATGAAACAATAACGCGTGTGCAACAACGTCTACACATTAAGACAAATCATGTCCAACAAATTCTTGAAAAGTTACTTGCTTTAAATGTGAACCTTGATGATATCGAAATTCGCAAAAATTCATTGCTTGAGATTATTTTCAATGAGGACAAACAAGGAGAGGATCAATGATGCGTTTTGCATATTTATTATCAGAATTACGTTTACTATTCCGTTTTAAAACAAGATTGATACTATCGATTTTTATACCTTTAGCATTTTACTTATTATTTACATCGATCATCCAAGCACCTGAAGCTGAGATGGCTGAAATTAATAAAAATGTTATGTATAGCATGACGACATTCAGTTTAACGAGTTTCTGCTTATTCTCATTTCCGCTTGAACTCATCGATGAACGCAAAAAAGGTTGGTATAAAAACCTCATGACTACGCCACTCAAACCCTTTGACTATTTCAGCGTAAAAATTATTAAAACAATGTTTCAGTTTGTTTTAGCCATTTTTATTATATTCGGGACTGCTGCCTTTTATAAAGGCGTTCATTTATCCCTCAGTCAATGGATTTTATCAGGCGTCGTTCTATGGATTGGCGCAAGTTTGTTTCTATCACTTGGCGTGCTATTAGCACAAATCAACGATACCCAGAAAGCGAGTGGAATCGGTAATATTCTATATTTAGGTTTAGCTGTCTTAGGTGGTCTCTGGTTTCCGATTGACACCTTCCCATCTTTTATGAAACCGATTGCTCACCTAACACCTACATATCATTTAAAAAAATTAGCAACCGATTTAGGACAAAACGATTCTTTTGCGATTAGCGCTTTCATTATATTACTTCTATATAGTATGATTTTCTTAAGTATCGCTTTATATATTCAAAAAAGAAGAGATGTGTCTCAATGAAAAAACTAGATTTAGACGCGGGTCATTTATCCAGCTTAATCTATTTGTTATTTCCATTTCTTGCCTTATTTTTAAATCGTAATCAAGGTAATACCGTGTTCCTAATTGTTGTTTTTATCATCTTTAGTATTGTTTATACGACGTTGATTATCGGTCATCGCGCTTTAAAACCATGGATGTCTTATTTTTTACTTGTCCTACATTATTTAGGGATTATTTATTTTGTTTATGCAATTAATCCCACGTCGTCCTTATTTTTATTTTATAGTGTTTTTGCGCTTCCTTTAACTTTTCGCGTCAAGTTATGGTCTAAAGAATATTTCACCTTTTTAGCAACCATGCTCCTCTGTCTTATCGTGACGTTTCTCTATTATTCGGAGCCATTTTATATTGTGATGTTAATCATTTATTATTTTGTCATGAATTTAATTATGTTCTCAAATTTTAAACGTGTGACAGAGCAAGCGTACCAATCAGAGATTAACGCACAAAATGAGCATATCAACGTATTAATCGCTGATCAAGAGCGCAATCGCATTGGTCAAGATTTGCACGATACATTAGGTCATGTTTTTGCAAGTCTGAGCTTAAAATCAGAGCTTGCGATCAAACTCATCGACCGAGACCTTGAACAAGCCAAAGCTGAAATGATAGAAGTCAATCAAATTTCAAAAGAGGCCTTAACTCAAATTAGAGAGATTATTCATAACTTAAAGACACGCTCGTTCGTTGAAGAAGTGACCGCATTAGAAACACTCTTAAAAAATGCGAATTTGGAATTTCATTTTGACAATGCCAGCTTATCTCAATCATTGCCACCAACGAAACAAGCCTTATTAACGATGATTCTTCGAGAAGCCATCAACAATGTCATTAAGCATGCTGAAGCGACAAAAGTCAGTGCCTCATTATCTCGTCGTGATAAAGAGATTGTGCTAACAATTCATGATAATGGAAAAGGAGTCACTGATACTAATGTGCATTTAGAAAGTATCGAAGCCCGAGTTGCTTTATTAAGAGGAGCTTTAGAAGTAGAAAATCAGGCTGGCTTGCATATGACAATTTCAATACCTCATGGGGGAGGATTTCTATCATGATTCATGTGATCATCGCTGAAGATCAAACAATGTTAAGACAAGCCATGGTTCAACTCATTGAAATGCATGAACACATTCATGTCATTGCAGATGTTGGAGATGGTAAAAGCGCACTCAAAGTAGCGCAAGAAACAGAGGCTGATGTGCTTATTTTAGATGTTGAGATGCCAGAATTAACAGGCTTAGAAGTCTTACAACAAATCCGAGAAAAGAACATCCCTATTAAAGTCATTATCGTTACGACATTCAAACGACCGGGTTATTTCGAAAAAGCCGTTGCTTATGATGTTGATGCTTATGTATTAAAAGAACGCTCAATCGATGAACTCATCCATACGATTAATAACGTCATGTCAGGTCAAAAAGAATATAGTGAAGCGTTGATGACAACCATCTTTTCGGAACGCAATCCACTGACAGAAAAAGAACAATGTGTGCTAAAAGAAATTGGTAAAGGGCTTTCAAGCCGTGAAATTGCCGAAACTTTATATTTATCTGACGGCACCATTCGTAATTACACATCGACAATTATTGATAAATTGGAAGCTGACAACCGCTTCGATGCTTGGAAAAAAGCACATGATAAAGGATGGGTATAATGATGACTTTAACATCTATTTTAAGACATACATTTCGTCTCTTTACAAAGTCAACATGACATCCATCCTTTCATCTCGTTTCAACACTTCAATTTTGATATTTTTTAATTAAATGTTGTGGAATATGACAATAATCATGTGGAAACTTATCTAAATGATCTTGATGAATCTCAGCACTGGCAATATAGTTGGATAGCGGTTTGACCTCTACCGCAATACGTGCATGGTCTGGTCGGCGTGCAATAAATTGACGTGCACACTCTAAATGCTTGACCTCTTCACTGTAAACACCCGTCCGATATTTGGGACCCCTATCTTCACCTTGATGATTGACACTATATGGATCAATCACCTCAAACAAATAGGTCATCAGTTCCGAAACATCGACACAATCCGGATCAAATGACGTCTTAACGCACTCCGCATAACCATCGTACGGACCATCAAGTGTTTGCGTCCTCCCATTTGCACGCCCAGCTTCCGTTGCCACAACGCCGGGTAATGTTTTAATAAAAGCTTGGACGCCCCATAAACAGCCTCCTGCTAAATATATCGTTTCCATTGTACCCCTCCACATCCTCACTATATATTCTATAACATGCGCCACTCATCTCGTGAGTGCCTAGATTTTAATGATTTCTAAAATTTTGATATTAAAGTAAATCTCTATTTGAATACTGTCATATTTAATAATCTATTAATAGACTCTCTTTTAAATTTCACATATAATGCTTGTGATATAATAAATTTATTTGAAAGGAGTCGATACTTTTGAAAGATCATCCTGAAAATCAAGAGGTTCACGAACAAAAAGACGCAAGTCAACAAAGTGAACAACCACTTGATGCGCCTCAATCGCATACCAAAGAACAACACCATCAAGATACAGAAACCATTGAACAAAAAACGATTGATAATATTAGCTTAACACAAGAATTCAAAAATTTATTTAATAACACAACGCGTTCTATCGGTAAACTTGCGGGAAATGATGAAGTTTTAAAAATCAACCTCGCCGATATGTTTTCAGAAGTATTCAAACCCCACACAAAACAAGAAATGGACGAGGTTTTCATTGCGGGTACTGAATATACGACACCACAACTCGATGAAGTATCAAAAGAATGGGCGAAACCTTTCCTGTTCTCAAGAATATTTCTTGGTCTTGCCACTGTTTTTGCTTTGTTATGGATAATGGTCGCTTTTTTTGGAAATCCTAACGGCATAGGTGGTTTAATTTTTATCGGTGCACTTACTGTGCCTCTTCCTGTATTAATTTTCTTTTTTGAATCTAACGCATTTAAAAATATGAGTATCGCCATTGTCTTTAAAATCTTTTTCATTGGTGGCGTATTGTCACTTATCAGCACTTTAACGTTATACGAATTTGTGCCAGTTTCTGATGATATTACTATTTTTAGTGCCATTCTTATCGGTATTGTCGAAGAGTTGGGCAAAGCGATCGTGACGATTTATTTCATTCAACGCATGAATACATACAAAATTTTAAACGGGTTATTAATTGGTGCTGCTGTTGGAACAGGATTTGAAGTATTTGAATCAGCGGGTTACATTTTTAGATTCATTCCTGAAGGATTTGACGTCATGACGCAAGTGATTTGGTTACGCGCTTGGACAGGTATTGGTTCACACAATGTTTGGACCGCTATTGTTGGCGCTGCCGTCGTCATTACTAAAGGGAGTCAAAAATTCAATTGGGCACATCTCGCAGATAAACGCTTCCTCTTTTTCTTTGGCGCAGCTGTGACCTTGCATGCAGTATGGGACATGCCCATTGCAGAAGACGGTATCCTCAAGTCAATCTTACTCATTACATTAGGTTGGTTACTGACTTTTATCTTAATGAAAGCCGGTCTAAGCCAAGTGACCCAACTTCAAATGGAAGCCATGAAAATGAACGAAGCCCATCAGACACAAGCGCAGGAATAATTTGGGTCACACAACAATAAAAATGAGCGATACCGTTAACTTTCATAATAAGCTCTTTTCATAGCAAGTAAAAAAGACTGAAGTATACGTTTTCAGTCTTTTTTACTTTGCCCGCCTCATTTTGACAAAAGCTTTTTCTAAATTTGAAACAAGCCCTAAGAATGGATTACGAAATCAAATATGCCTATTCCGTGTCACTTCTCTTAAACCCTTTACATTAAAAATAATGCGCGTTACGATATTATTAAACGAAACGTTTCGTTTAATAATGACGTCTTAAGGAGGCGCACGTTCATGTTTGGGATTTCTTTAACAAGTGTCCTACTACGCTTTTTAATTGGGGGCTTTGCTGTTGCTTCAGCCTCCATAATTGCTGGAAAAGCAGGTGGAAAAATTGGTGGTGTCATTGCGACAATGCCAGCCGTCTTTTTAGCTGCAATCATTGCGCTAGCGATTGATCATCGTGGTGAAACACTAGTGCAAATGTCGATTCATCTAAGTACCGGAGCCATTTTAGGTATTTTATCTTGTATCGTAACTGTTGGCCTCACTGCCCTTTATATTCATAAACATGGCTTTCAAAAAGGCACTGTTTTTTCAGTTTTGTGTTGGCTCGTCATCTCTTGTGCATTGTTCGGTCTACAACATCTCATTTAAGGAGCGCGAAGAATAGTGAAATCGGCATTAATTAAGTTTATCGTAGGTGGCTTTACAGTCGTATTAAGTTATATCGTTTCACAAGTCTTACCTTGGAAAGAGTTTGGTGGCATTTTTGCTACATTCCCAGCCGTTTTTCTTGTATCTATGTATTTATCTGGAATGGAATTTGGCGACACTGTTGCCGTACATGTCAGTCGGGGTGCAATTTTTGGTATGATGGGCGTCCTGGTTGA
This sequence comes from Staphylococcus sp. 191, assembly GCF_011174885.1. NCBI lineage: Bacteria > Bacillati > Bacillota > Bacilli > Caryophanales > Staphylococcaceae > Staphylococcus > Staphylococcus sp. 191. The sequence goes on from NZ_PNRJ01000003.1 coordinate 50,807, forward strand.
TATTGTTGTAACTTGGGAAATGTTAAAAGTGACACATCTCTGGTTGATAAGTATCGCAGTAGGATTTGTTGCGTGGTTTATAAGTGCAATGATAATATTAGAAATTGTAGAATGGATAGGACATAGAAGCAGAGGAGGTCATTATGGCCGGAAGACCCAAAGATCCCACGGTTAATCAAAAAATTTATGCAGAAATTGAACGGTTACTCGTCGACTATAATTTAAACCAAATCACAGTCGATCAAATAGCAGAAAATACAGGCGTCTCCAAAGCAACGATTTACCGTCGTTGGTCTGACAAATCATTTATCATTATGGATTTATTTTTAGAACGTGCTGAAACATTTCATCCAGCGTATTTAAATTTATATGATGATTTGTATCGCTTTCTCGTGACAATGATGAACATATATAAGACACCTATTGGCACTGCTGTAATTGAAATTTTAGTCAGTCATCACGATACAGATGCGAAAGGGCGCTTTATGGAAGAATATTTTTTGAAAAAGCGTGCCATCTTAAAATCAATCATTGAACCACACATTCATAGTGAAGATGAAGATATGTTAATTGACCTTATTTTCTCACCCATTTATTTTAACATTCTAATTAAGCCAGATATTCTTAATGAATCGTACATCGAAACGATACTTACGAAAGTATTGCAAGCCTATGATTTAATATAAAACGGAGCTAGGACATCCGGTTTTAGTTTTCAAAGAAAAGCACCCCAAAAATCTTTAGAACAGATTTTGGAGTGCTTTTCTTGTTTTTGAACGGGATACGTCTCAGCTGCTATATGTTTTAATTGTTTAAGAATAAGTGACCGATCATTAATTGAAAGTATATTGCGTATGATTGCCACAATGAACGAGACGCTTGAGGGGATGAGTGAAAAAACCAAAACTTGTCTACCTATTCTAATCGTGATTCATGTTTTACGCAGTGGCTGTCTGACTTCACATGAGCTCAAAACTCGCTTTTGTGAAGTCTAGTCAGCTTTGCGGGGGCAATACAACGAAATATTTGTTGCACATGATATTTCTATATTGCACCCAAAATCCAATTGGGCTTCAGCAGGTTTCTGTATCAATTAAGCCAAATTTAGTTGAGACTTCAGCCCCTAAGCAAGCGAGTTCATGGAGGCAAGTTCATCAATGATTTTTATATGATACCTCTTTTAGAACGCTATCTCATTTCATTATTCGTTGAGAGCAAATGACATACTACATTTCACCCCATAAAAATTGGATGATTTGATCGGCAACATCACTATTTTCATGTAATTCACTGTGCTCTGCTTCTTTCCCTTTGTATTCTAATTCTTTGTATGATTTCGGACTATCGCCTATTAGATATTTTAAAGATTTTGCAGAGCTTACGGACACACTGCCGTCAGAGTGCGTGCCGTCTTCCAAGTCACCATAAATATTTAATACACCAATATCTTTACCTTTATAAATCGATTTCAATTTAAGTAGCTTTTGATAAGGTGGATTCATTCGACTTGGTTTACCCTCTTTATCTACACTAATTTCATTAACCTTCTCATTAACATTAATGACGCCATTAAATGTTCCTGCTATATTGACTTGTTTATTCAATTTCGGCAAGGACTGATCTTCACCATATAACAACATATAGTGCGCAAACGACATATTCGCCATTGAATGACCTACAAAGTTGAATTTTTTAATATCGTATTCATCTTGCAGTTTTTCGAGCACATTTTTAAACCATTTTGCATTTTCTACTGGATCTTCGTTTTTATTATCAGCAAATTCAACTTGTACAATTGGGTTTATTGCGTCTTTTGACCATTTCCCTTTTAATGTGACATCACCTTTGTCAGAGACCTGTGCTCTCATCACATCATCTGTGACACCTTGATTTTTTGCCTCTTTAACCATAAATTTTTCAGAATTAATGCTACCGCCATAGCCATGTAAAAATAATGTGGGTGTCTGATTTTTCACAAGCTTCGTGTTGTGGTAATTTTTAGAGTTAGCCTGATGGCGATTAAACGAAACTGCAACAAACAATCCAACGATTAAGACAACGATTAAAACAGCGGTGCCCCAAACCCATTTCTTTTTCATTGCATAACCTCTATTCTCTCTTTTTTATTAGTATAAAGGAACTAGCTCAAAAAAGCCTCAGATTGGCTTTACACATTTTTATTCCCTTTTTAATTTCATCCTATTCTACGCTTTTCGCTTAAAAATTACATATTTGTTAAAATGAATATATTATTACCGTAATGTATTAAAAACAAATCTACGGAAGACTTTAATGAATTGGAGTGAAAAGGTATGGATGAAAATATTGCGCAATTAAAAACGATCATTAATCAGTCTCATAAAATTGTTTTTTTCACTGGGGCTGGTGTCTCTGTAGCAAGCGGTATTCCTGATTTCCGCTCTATTGGAGGTTTATATGATGAAATTTCTAAAAAAGGATATTCTCCTGAATATTTGTTGAGTGCGGATTATTTACACAGTGATCCAATTGGATTTATGGATTTCTGTCATCAATATTTATTATTTGCGGATAAAGCGCCTAATCCTGTCCATCAGTGGATTGCACAATTAGAAAAAAAGAAACGTTCACTCGGTGTGATCACTCAAAATATCGATGGATTGCATACAGATGCAGGTAGTCACCATGTAGATGAACTGCATGGGACGTTAAATCGTTTTTATGCGGTAGAAGGCAATGAAACTTATACGAAAGAAGAGGTCATCGCACAAAATTTATATCGGAGTAACAGTAATGGTAGTCCGATTCGTCCTGATATCGTGCTTTATGGCGAAGCACTGGATCAGTCTACTTTATTAAATGCGATTTTTAAAATCAAAGCAGCGGACACACTCGTCGTGTTAGGGTCATCACTTGTTGTCCAACCTGCAGCAGGTTTAATTTCCGAATTTGAAGGAGAAAACCTTGTGATTATCAACAGAGATTCTACCCCTTATGACAGTCGTGCTAACTTAGTCATTCACGATGATATGGTAGGTGTCATTGAAGCGCTACAACAGTTGGACTAAGTGGCAAATAACCATTTTAGACATAACTGCGTTATGATGATTAAAGCGATGATAACATGTATGCCTAAAATAAATCATTAAACCGATGAAGGCACTCGATCTCGGCCTTCACCGGTTTATTTTTTATGAATAAACGAGAACTTGTGTGATTAACATCGCGCCTCCAAATACGAGTACGAATAAGACAACCGGCCAAACAAAACGTAACCAGTGTGAATATTTCATATCAAGCATTTGTAGTGTTGCCATAACCAGTCCTGTTGGTGCTAAAAATAGCATCGCATACTGACCAAACTGATACGCTGTCACCATTACAAATCGTGGTATACCGACAGTATCCGCAAGTGGCGCAAAAATGGGCATTGAAAGTACAGCAAGGCCAGATGATGAAGGCACAATAAATCCTAAGAAAAAGAAGATGAATAACATAATGATAATAAATAATGGACCATTCACATGTTGCACGAGCGTCGATGAAAAATGGAGTATCGTATCTGAAATGAGTCCTTTATTCATGACTAAGTTTATCCCACGTGCGAGACCGATAATGAGTGAAACACCCACTAAGCTTGATGCCCCGTTCACAAAGGCGTCGACGGTTCCTTTTTCTCCTAATCCGTGCTTACCTGTACCCGCAATAAACATAATAATAATCGTCACTGCAAGGAACATAGAAGCCATAACAGGGAACCACCAACCTTGTGTCATGACACCCCAAACCATTAATGGGAACGGAATCACAAATAAGATTAAGATGATTTTTTTACGCCAAGTAAAATGATCAGCATGTTCGTCTTTCCCCATAACAGACCATTGTTCATTAAACGCTTCTCGATCTTCGTATGCATAAGAAGCTTTTGGATCTTTTTTGATTTTTTTAGCATACCAATATAAATAACCGACAACAAAAATAGCCCCGACGATACAGCCAGCAACACGCCAATAGAGTCCCTCTGTAAAGGTAATCCCTGCTGCATTTGAAGCAATGACGACTGAGAATGGATTAATCGTAGAAAAGGTCGTCCCTATCGAACTGGCTAAAAAGATTGCTCCGACACTGACGATAGAGTCATAACCCATCGCAATAAATATTGGTACCAGTATTGGATAAAAAGCGACCGCCTCTTCTTCAATACCACAGAGTGTACCACCAAGTACCATCAAAATAGAAACCATGAAGATAAGTAAAAATTCATGCCCTTTTGTTTTTTTCGTTAATGCCAGCAATCCGGATTCAAAAGAGCCACTGGCACTGACAACGCCTATTAAGCCACCGAGCACAAAGATAAAGACCATAATATCGACCGCTTCAATCGTTCCTTCGACCATTGCATTTGTGATTTCACTCGGTCCTGCTGGTTTTTGTTTAAGGCGTTCATAAGTATTTGGAATAGAAACAGGTTTGTTAATCGAACCAGATTTAAACTGTTCGATTTTAATTTTTACACCCATTTGATCTAATTGTTGTTGCGTTGCTGGCACTTTCTTAACTTCTTGATGTGGGTTTACAATTTTGAGTTCTTGTGAAGAAGGTTCATATGATAATTTTGAATAAGCCCCCGCTGGAATCATCCACGTCGCAAGTACAGCCACAACGGTTAAGATAAATAAAATCACAAATGCACCTGGCATTTTGAGTTTAAATTTCTTTTTATGTGGCGTTGCATCATGATCATGTGGTTGATTTTTGTCTTTCATGTTCACAGGTGGATTCGTATCCTCCATGATGGTCATCTCCTTTTGACAAGATGCCGCAATGCGGCGATAAAAATAGAATTCAAACACTATAAAATGATGAAGATTCTATGTTGTAGGAAGATGATAAAATAAGACAATCCGTAATGAATCGACGCTTTTGCCTATCTCAATATGAAAAATAGATACAGCAAAACGCATATACAGACCCTTTCTTTATATTTACATTATGGCGCCGTTCAGAAATGGGAAGTAGACGATGCGTTGATTCGAGTCATCTTTGAACGATAGACGTGTCGGTGTGATCACCTATTCTACGCCTTTGCATATAGCGCTTGAATCATTTGACTGCATACATTTAAAGTCCTATCTACTTATACCCTAACATGTCATTTTTCAATAAATTAGATTATCCTCACGTTAGGCTTTTAAACAATTCCTATGTTTTGACACTAAAAAAGCCTGAACACGTTGTGACAATGACGGTATTGTACAAACGGTTCAGACTTGTGCGGTTGTGCATTCCATCGCGCATCTTACGGTCACAAATTTATTTTTTTATGACTGTGCCTACTTGCCCGTTTAATGCGTCATCTAATCGTTCTAATGACGTAACAATCACTTCACCTTTAGGGTTATTTTTAATAAAAGCTAACGAAGCTTCTACTTTTGGAAGCATACTTCCTTGCGCAAAATGTCCTTCGTTAATATGATATTCCATTTCAGAAACAGTCACATTTTTCAATGCCTCTTGGTTCGCTTTACCATAGTTCAAATAAATATAATCGACTGTCGTTAAAATGACGAGCTGATCAGATTGTAACTCGGCTCCTAATAAGGCACTTGATTTATCTTTATCAATGACAGCATCCACCCCGTGAAGTGTGCCATCTTGATCTTTTACGACAGGGATGCCCCCGCCACCACTTGAAATGACGAGATTGCCTTGATCAATTAAAGCAGCAATACTTTGTAGTTCGACAATTTCAATTGGTTCAGGTGACGGCACAACGCGACGATAGCCTCGCCCAGAATCTTCAACAAAAGTATAGTGCCGTTCTTTAGCAATGGTCTCTGCAAGCGCTTTGTCATAAAACATGCCTATTGGTTTTGTTGGATGGCTGAATGCTACATCATCTTTGTTAACCAATGTCTGTGTCACCACCGTAACGACAGGTTTGTGAATCCCCAGTTGGTGTAGTTCATTTTGAAGACTTTGTTGAAGTTGATATCCAATATAAGCTTGGCTCATAGCGCCACATTCTGGAAATGGGAAAGGTGGCCCTTGTTCATGTTCTGCGGCATAATTCAATCCGAGATTAATACTGCCTACTTGTGGTCCATTGCCATGACTAATCACAACTTCATTGCCTTTTTCAATCAAAGCAACCAATGATTTCGCAGTATTTTTGACCAATTCTAATTGCGCTGCTGGGGAGTTTCCCAAAGCGTTACCCCCTAGCGCGACTACGATTTTAGCCATACCGTTAGACCTCCCTTATCCAATATTTCCTAAAGTTGCGACCATCACTGCTTTGATCGTATGCATACGGTTTTCGGCTTGTTGGAAAACAACTGAATGTTTGCTTTCAAATACTTCGTCTGTGACTTCCATTTCTTTGAGACCGTATTTTTCATAGATTTCTTTACCAATTTTCGTGTCCGTATTATGGAATGATGGCAAGCAATGTTCAAAAATGACATGTTTATTGCGCGTTTTTTCAATAAGTTGTTGGTTAACTTGGTAAGGTTGTAATAGTTCAATACGTTCTTTCCAAACTTCGTCAGGTTCGCCCATAGACACCCAAACGTCTGTATAAATCACATCTGAACCTTTTACGCCTTCATCGATATCATCTGTCACTACAATTTCGCCACCATTTTCTTTAGCGAGTGCTTTACAACGATTTAATAATACATCTGTTGGATTTAATGCTTTCGGACATACTAAATGGAAACGCATGCCCATAATCGCTGCACCTGCCATTAAAGCATTGGCTACATTGTTGCGCCCGTCTCCTACATAAGTAAAATGCATGTCATGATAAGGCTTTTTCAAAACTTCTTTAGCTGTTAAAAAGTCGGCTAATACTTGTGTTGGATGATCTTCATCTGTAAGTCCATTCCAAACAGGAACACCTGATTTGTCTGCTAACGTTTCAACCGTACGTTGTGAAAATCCTCGGTATTCAATGCCATCATACATAGCACCTAATACGCGTGCTGTATCCGCGACTGTTTCTTTTTTGCCCATTTGACTACCTGTAGGACCAAGATATGTGACACGTGCCCCTTGGTCATAGGCAGCTGTTTCAAATGCACAACGTGTGCGAGTTGAGTCCTTTTCAAAAATTAATGCAATATTTTTCCCTTTCAATGTTTGTTGCTCAATACCTGCGTATTTCGCTCTTTTCAAATCTTCAGAAAGGTTCAATAAAAACTCAACTTCTTCCTTTGTAAAATCAAGTAAAGTGAGAAAGCTTCTATTTCTTAAATTTTGCATTATCCATACAACTCCTTTGTGATTGATTTCACACTAATTGTAACCGCTTTCTTTCCAATTCGTCAATACATTTTACACTATTATTTTACTTATTGTAGTATTTTGTATTTTAATATCTTAAAGCTGTGGAGATTGACGCAATGCCAAAACAGCCAACAATTGGACGCTTCAAGCGAACCTAAAAAAGCCCCTCCAAGGACATTCAAAACGAATGATTTGGAAGGACTTTAAAAAGTTTTAATTAAAATGTGACATTAGATTCCAAAATAATATTCGAAAACGGGGTAATCTCACCTGTGCGGATATTGCCTTTATTCAACGGATGACTCAAATACGCTTTCATTTCTGAGTGCGGGATAAACGCAATTTCTACATCTTGATTGACCAATGTTTTAATCTGTTTCAATTGTGCAGCATTATGCGTTTTAATTTCTTCCGCCAAATAGATTTTTTGAATCTTCAATTCATCTAAAACAGCTGCCAATACATCGATAAAAGAAGGCAATCCTTTTGTTACGGCTAAATCGATTCTTCTCTCATCATTTGGAATCGGCATCCCTGCATCATTGACTGTTAATAAGTCAAAGTGCCCCATCGTTGCGATGGCTTGAGAAACATGGCTATTGAGCATAGTTGATTTTTTCATTATCCTCACCTCTGGCTATTATTTAATAAACACCGTTACCGTTGCGGCTACTAAAATTAATACTAAACCAATAATAGTGACCAACATTTCTTTTTGAGTTTTGCGTTGATTTAAGAAATAAATACCTGTTAATGTTGCTAAAACCACAGATGTTTGAGACAATACGAAACCTGTTGCTAAACCATTCATGTCCGATTGTGCAGAGATTAAATATGTCAACGCGGCAAAAGCGAAGAAGAAACCTGAAATGATTTGTAGCCAAGTGACCTTTTTGTTGAAAGGATTATCTTTTTTCATTGTCATCAAACCATAAATGACAGCAGCAAGCACCATTCCCATTGCTTGTGGTAAAAATGCGGCTTTACCTCCAATATCTGTCGCTTGCGGTGCTGCTGAATAAAGCCAGTATCCAATTTCACCAATTAATAAGATAACCACAGCTTTTTTCAAGTCATTATTTCTTGCTTCTTTAGAATCTTCACTCCAAACAGTCATGCGGGCACCGATTAAAATAACGACTAAAGCGGCAAACCCAATCAGTTTGTTTGTCAAACCTGGCCAGTTCCCTAATGCAAATACACCCCAAAGTGATGCACCTAACAATTGGAAAGCTGTCGTTACAGGCATCGCTCGGGAAGAACCGACATATTCAAAAGCTTTGAATGTCATGATTTGACCAAAACACCAACCTGCACCTGAAAGTAATGCAAAAAATAAATCCATCCCAGTAGGAAAATCTCTACCTGTAAATATGAAAAAGGCACCTGCGAAAATCAGCGTTCCGACTGTAGTACCGATAATCTGATTGACTGGTTTACCTCCAAATTTTGATGCGATGGTAGGAAAAAGACCCCAACCTATGAGTGGTCCTAATCCAATCAATAATGCGACCATGTTCATTAATTACACTCCTCTATCTCTATTAAACAATTTATTTTTTCTTTAACAAGTCTATGTATTAAAATATAACACTTATATATAAATACATAAACTTTCTTTTGTCAAAATTGAAAATGATTATTTTAAAATTTAAAAAAATGAAACAAACTTGTCACAGATTTATGAGAATTTCATTTATTCTCATTTTTATATAAACGATGTCTTCTACTTACATCCCCATCACGTCACACGAATCCATTTGAAAAAAGCTTAGCAACATTTGAATCTGCTACCAAGCTTTGCTTTCATCAATTTGTTATTTTTTCTTTTTAGAAACAACCTGAGTATTTTTACCTTTTTTACCGTTACCTGATGTTTTATCCAATTTCGCTTTAATTCTTTTAACTTCTTGTTCGGCATAGGCACCATAATATCGGTTTGCCAAAAACATTTGAACAATCATAAACAAGGCTGACACAGACCAATATAAACCTAACGCTGAGGCAGAAGTTAATGAAATATAAATGATAAAAATTGGTGAGATAATCATCATCATATATCCCATTTGTCGTTGTTCTTTTGGCATATTTTCTAAACTCACGAGTGATTGTAAAAAGTAAAGAACACCGGCAATAACAGTAATTAAAATGTCAGGCTGCGTGAGATGAAACCACAAAAAGTTCGGATGTTCCGTAATACCGCCGTGTGATGGCCATTTTAAAGAAACATATAAGCCAAATAAAATCGGCATTTGAATTAAAATTGGCAAGCAACCTAACATGCTTTTAAACGGATTAAATTCATATTTCTTATAGACTTCCATCATTTCTTGGTTGGCTGCCATTTTTTCTTCTTGTGTCCGCGCTCGTTTCACTTTTTCTTGTACAGCGTTCATTTCAGGCTTTGCTATTTCCATTACTCTACGCATCATTTGACCATTTTTAGTTTGGCTTAACATAAATGGCAACATTACAAAACGAATCACAAGGACGATAATGATAATCGCAAGCCCATAGTTATGGTTGAGATGGTTACCTAACCAATGTAATAAATGATCCATCGGTTGCGCAAAAGTATTATAGAAAAAGCCCGTTCTGTTTTCACTTTTTGAGTAGTCACAACCTGCTAATAAGACTGTAGTTAAACCTAATAACAGTATGTATTTGAGTTTCATCATTCAATCTGCCTTTCCTAATTTGTCGACACATAATCTGTTGTATCCACTTAGCGTCAAAGATACCGCACGATTCATTTGACAGTTTTGTTTTATTGTGTCTATCTTTTGATAGTATCATAATCCATTCGCTTGTCAAATATACGCTGAGTGAACTAAAAAAGGCAGATTTTATTATTTTCTATACGTAAAGTGCCCTACAGCTTACTCGAATTTTGACCTTCAGCTCACTGTAGTTAATTTACCTATACAGATTAAGACTCTATCAAATAGACTTTTTCGTTATAGCAACGCATATGTGTGACCTTATCATGTAAGAATTGTTGCCACGCTTTCAGTTGTGACGCACTGTATTTTTCTTTAAGTAACTTCAAAGGGACTTGTAGATTCAAACATCGTCCCGCAATGTTAAAACGTGTGACGCCTGCAGGGACTGTTTTACCTTTACGGACAATGGCTTCAATTTCACTAAACTGTAGCGGCTGATATTTCATCAAGATTTCCCGAGGTGTGATACATGTACATGCATCCTGTAAAACACGCTCTACTTGGCAAGTCGAACTATAACTCTCTACAACCTTTTCCCAGACATTCATTTTATTCGTGCTCAAATCTTCAGGATATAAGTATTGCTCGATATCTTCATAACACATAGTAATAAATGGTGTCGTATAACGAATTTCGGTTGTCCAAGGCAAATCGGATTCCGCACTTAGAATGGACGTGAGTTGATCACATGGTACTTTGTGACACCACGCTTCTATAGAATATTGAGCTTGGTGAATCACTTGAACGGGAATCACTTTACAGCCTAATGCTTTCAAACTTGTAAAGCGATGAACACCATCAATCACCATATAACGTCCTTGATTCATTGGAACGACTAAAATGGGATGACGGATAAACTGATCCGCTTCAATACTCTCTTTTGTTTTCTCTAAGCGCGAAGGTTCATACGTCTCATGAATGTCAATTTGATCGACATCTATTAATTTGAGTGATTCATGTAAGTCTTTCAATATGATCCCCCCTTTAATGTTGAGATAAATATATAAATTCAGGATGTGGATGACTCAGAAAATCATGATGTGAGATGGACCAACCATATGCGCCGGCATATTGGAAAACGACGACATCTCCAGTCGCGATTTCTGTGATGTCCACTTGTTTCGCAAAAACATCTTTAGGTGTGCACAGTTGACCGACTAATGTCGCAGCATCATTTATTAGATTTACCTTTTCAAAAGCGTAAAGTTCCAATGGAGAGGTATAGACCTCAAATGGATGGTTATGTTGCCATGAAACGGGAAGTCGAAACTGCTGTGTGCCACCTTTTAAAATGACAAACCATTCTTGATGGACCTTCTTAATATCTAAAACTTCTGTCGCATAATAACCGATATGTGCGACCAGATAGCGACCACATTCAAAATTCAATGTGACATCTTGCATCTCATAAACTTCTATAACCGCTTTAAACCCTGCGACAAAATGAGGCCAATCGAATTGGGCGTTTAAATCCTGATAGTTGACACCAATGCCACCACCCAAGTTGAGATGTTGGAGTTCAAACTGATGTTTCTCTGCCCAAGATTTCGCTTTTTGGAAATAGAGTGCCATCACACGCAAGTGTAATTCGGCATCTAAATTATTCGAGATAGAATGAAAATGAAAGCCCTCTAAATGAATATGCGGTAAAGCGAGTGCTTTTTGGATAACCGTATCTATGTCCTCTTCTGAAATACCGAACTGTGTCGGGCGCCCAGCCATATGTAATGTCGCTTCTGGGAAAGGTCCAGACAAGTTGGCTCTTAATAGAATAGACTGTTGACGATTTTCTTCTTCTAATATGGCATTAAGTCGTTGGAGTTCATAGAGGCTCTCAACATGAATACGACGCACTCCAGATTGGACAGCATACCGTAATTCGGCATCTGTTTTTCCAGGGCCACCAAAAATGATATGGTTGGATGCTACGTGAGCTTGTGCCTTTTCAATCTCACCTTGAGAAGCCACTTCAAAACCAGCAACATATTGAGACATCGCACTTAAAATCGGTGCTTCACTATTCGCTTTCATTGCATAGTACATCTCACAATTTTCAGGTAAAGACTGCACGCAAGCTTGGACATGTGCTGCTAAAGCATCCATATCATAAATATAATGACAAACCGAAGCATCCACCTGTATCGTCGCAATCGTCTCGTTAATTTTCTCCATCTATGTTCACCTCTTTGATTTCTCCAACAGTCTGTTTAAAATGACGATAAATTTTACCGCGGTCGTCACCTAAAACAAACATTTTCACGCCTTTGTGTTGCCATTCTTTAATATGGGCTTGCGTTCTTGGCAATGCACAAAATAGCTTATCGTGGGCTTGTGTCGCTTCAAATACACGCGTAATATGATCCCGTACTGTTGGATGCGTTGTTTGCCAAGGCAATCCTACAGATTGAGATAAATCAGCAGCGCCTTCGATAATCATATCGATACCGTCGACTTGTACGATGTCTTCAATCGCTTCTACACCTTCGATATCTTCAATCATGACTATGACCATAATATGTGCATTCGCTTGCTTCATGGCTTCATCAAGTGGAATCTCGCCGAATTGTGCTATGCGCCCGCCATTCAAACTTCTCATACCTTGCGGGTAATAACGACTCAACTTCACCACTTGTTCAGCAGTTTGCTTATCTTTAACATGAGGCACAATGATACCTCTTGCGCCCATATCTAATACTTTAATAATGTCACGTTCAATCGCTTGTGTGACTCGCACAATTGGAATGATATGCGCCGCTTCAGCTGTCCGTATCAAATGCGCTAATGTCTCATCATTAATCGCGACATGTTCCGTATCAATAATGACAAAGTCAAAGCCACTCGCCGCCATGATTTCAATCATTAACGGGTCAGGAATGGAATTAAACAAGCCATACAATGCCTCTGTTTGGGCCAATCTTGTCTTCACTGATAAACGTTGCACTTTATACGCCTCCTAACGGATTATTCACGTGATGAATACGCATTTCCGAATCATCTCTCAAACGCCGTGTCGTCAATTTTTCAACTTGAATGGTCGGTTCAAACAAATCAAAATGCGCATAATTTTGAAGATTTGGAAAATGATTTTGATACGTTTTGATGACTTGTGCAATCATCTCCCATTGTTTGCGTTCCTCTAGCTGATATTGGGCATTGATAAACCGTACGATTTCAGCGATATTGATAAAGAAAAAGGCATCATGCAAAAAGTCTCTGACTAATGCTTCATCTTCTGTTTCAATAAATGAATTACTATTAATCTTTTTATGCGACTCTGGCATCTCTTTTAACTTTGGATCTTGTGCAATATCACTAAGTAACGCACGTTTAAAGCGAACACCATCATGAAAGTCTTTTAATGCAATGCGTGTTGGCCATCCATCTTCATGAATAAGCATCATGTTTTGCGCATGCGATTCAAAAGCGATGCCGTGATAGTAAAGCATGTGAATCATCGGCTCAATCGCAACTTTGAAAAATTGCTCTAACCATGCTTCTAAGCCATATTGCGCAATCCAAGTTTGGATGAGCGGTTGCTGTTGTGTATCTAAAACGTAAAGTGCATTAAATGGTATCGCAGACTCTTTTGGTTCAAGGTAGTTGTGAATATTTTCTCTCCATATCACTCCAAGCGCGCCGTATACGTGCGCTTGCTTGGTCTCTGTTGCCTGTTTATTCAAATAGGCTTGACCCAATACTTCGCCTAAAAAGACTGTTTTTAAAGTTTCTGCTAAATAAACATCGTGCGCTTGAATTTTTTTTATCCAATCCGTAATCTGTGCTGCATTTTCAATCGTATGTGGTGCTAAGATGCGTTTTGTCGATGTATTCGTCAAGCTCATCGGTACTTTTAAGTAGTAACGCTCCGGTTGTTGTGGCGTTAATGTACGAATAGATTGTTGCGGCGTGTACTTTTCTTCTGATATTCCTAAGTACAACAATTCGCCTTGCCATTTCGCCTCCGCAAATTCGACTTCTATGACACGTTCAAATTGCCATGGGTGAACGGGTAGGATGGCGACATCGTCAACGTCTTTGCCATGAGATTGAATCGTTTCCACAAATTGCGTATAAGTATCAGACCCCAGTTGCGCTTGTAACAGCTGACTCACTTCTATCGACTGTGAAATAGTTTCTTCTATATTATGTTTATCTACAGCCACCCAATGTAGTTGAAATGCAGGTCGAAAATCTGGGCCATATGTCGCGTTATCTTTTAAGCTAAAACCTAAACGTGATTTGTAGCTCGGATGATACATGTGTCCATCCATCGCATAAGCTTCATAGTCATCATAAGTGACGAGCTTTTCAACGGGATGTGCCTTGCGATAACGCCAAGCTTGGATGTCTTTAAGCTCGGTTTGTAGCAATTCAATGATGAAGTGCTCTAATTTTGCTTCATCTTTTTCGAATGTAAATTCAACTGTTCTTAACAGTGTCACATAATCTAGCGTTTCCGTTTGACCTTCTGCATGACGCAACCATACAGGAGAAACAACCGTTAAGCGCCCAAAACTCAATGAAGCTTGAATATCAACCTGATAGCTGACATCCGTTCCTTTAAGGGTGTAACGATCGTAGTCTTTAAACGATGCAACGTCATACTGTACGACATCTTCATAAATTAATGACGTTATCAGTTGGTTCATAATGCGTGTTCTTACTTTTTGTACGATACTATCCAATGAGTTGATCCTCCTTTTCCATAAAAATCGGATTCGGTATGTCGATGTAAATTGGATTTTCGCCACAATCTTTCAATTTACTTGTTAAGTTCGCTTTCGCTTCAAAAAATGGTGTGTCACATAAATCTTGAATACACGCTTGCATCACTTCATTACCACTAGCTTGCCACTGGACTAACTGTTGGCGCACTACAGACCAAAGTTGTGATTCATTACGGTATCCTTTTCCTATCGTTGAAATGAGATGTCCAAGCTGATTGACAATAATATAATATTTAAAGCGATGCCATGCTTCTTGATGTGGTAAGACTACTGGACTCTCTTCGTGAACAATATTAGGAATAATATTCGCTTGTTGTGCAAGTTCACGTGATACACAAATACCTTCTAAGTCTCTGACATAACACGTATGCGGACTCCCCTGTTTTAATGCAATCAGTGTATTTTGAACATGCGCTTCTAAACTAATCCCTGTTTCTGAGAACAGTTTCAACATTGGTCGTAACGTCATATTTAAGTAATCAGCAAGCCACGCTTCACTCGTAAATCCACTCTGTTCAATACGCAGACTTAATAACGATGTCGCATTATCTGGTAACGTTTCTACTAAACTCGCAAGCACGTGAATATCTTGCTCGGTTTGATAACTTTCAATACCTTCTCTTACAATCATGGCGCTATTTTCTAAAAGATGACTGTCGGCTTGCGAATCTACTTTAAAAGCGCGATAACCTTCTTCAAACATCAGCTTAAAGGCTGCAGTTTCATAAGAACGTTTAACTGTTGCGATGATTTCTGCGGCATCTAATGTACGTTCAATTTGTTCGAAGTCATTGGTTCTTACAAAATTAGTAATTTTCACTTGAATCGGTAGCTTCAAATAAAAGTTCAAATGTTTCGCAAAAACTGTGCGCACAGAGGAAGTCGGATAAACTTCATCACCACATGGTCCATAAACACGGACTAACCCTTTTGCACACCATACTTTGAACAGTCCACTTTGTTTCAAAATATCAATTTGGAAAGGGTGCACAGCAAGTAATTTGAAGTCTTTGCCGATGTCTGATTTAGGAATTTTAGACAACTGATGTAATTTCGTATCCACCCCTGACTGATGTCCTGTTACATAACGTTCAAGTAGCAATGATTGGTGGACTGCAATATAAAATAATCGGAATGACACATGACACTCTGGCGCATATGCTTGAATGTCTGCTTGTGAAAATCCTGTCGCACTTTTAGGCGTAGGATGAAAAGGATGACCTAAATAGAGCGACTGTTCTGATTGAATGTAACGCGTTTCATGATGTTGAGACTCACGAAAGGCTAAATAGCAAGCTGTCCGTTCAATACTATTATCAATATCAGTTTGCACTGCTTCCAAACGCTGTTTGATTTCACTTTGGTCTTCATCCGTCTCATCCACCATTTTTTCTAAAATAAGATGGATCCCTTCCACTGGTGTCAGTTGCGATACTGTATCACCTTCGTGTAATGTGATGTGATTGTCATACATATGATGCCCCATCGGTGACCAGTAACTGAATTGTCCCATCAATTTACGCGCCTCATTCAGTTGAATTGTCCATTGATGAGAAGGGTCAGACTCCCGGTACTGTCCATTTTCTCGAAAATAGACATTCAATATTCTTTCTAATGCAGCATGCGTTGCGATGTTTTTTGTATTATGCTTTTGCACGTTTTTCCTTTGCCTCCCATAGTTTCATTAAAGTCAAATCGACTTTCTGATTTTTAATATGTGATGAGCATAAAACTAAACTGCTCATTATAAAAACACAGCCCATGACAATAAAGGTCATACTTGGTTGCGTATAACTTGTAATCGCGGCGCCACCTAAACTACCTAACACCTGTCCTAACACGAGCAAACTATTCGTCGAACCTACAAAAGTCCCTTTCAAACGTTGATCACTCGCATTAACGACGACAAACATTACACTTTGAATGAGTGCGCTATATGTGAGGCCCTGCAAAATACGCGTGATTCCGAGTATCCATACGTTTGGTGAAATGCCTTGTAAGACAACACTCAAACCGCATAAAACACTCGCAGTGACATAAACACTTTTGACATAGGAACGATCATTAAAATAACCCCATAACGGTGCACTCATCATTGAAGCCGTCCAAAAAGCAGACTGCAAGAAACCGACGACGGCGCGATGATCGACAGCTGTTTGATTCACTTCTGATGTTAAAGGTGCTAATGCTGTCAACATGCCGTACATCGCAAAGTTTGCTAAAATGCCTACAACGATGAAACGAGACGTCACTTTGGATGACAATAAACATTGAATGGAACGGCGTACACTCGTCTGAACCTTTTGCGCTGACGTTATAGCGATGTGTGCAGTTTCTTTGAGTAAGAAGACACCTAACACACAAATAACAAAAGTGAATATGGCGATACCTATTAATAACACTTGGAATCCGAGAAGCGTCGCAAGCACACCCCCGATGAGGGGCCCTATCAATGATCCTGCACTGACAGAGCTTTGCAATTTGCCTAACACGGCGCCCCGCTTCTCCGGTGGTGCTTCACTACTTGCGAAAGCACTTGATGCATCAACGACACCACCAAAAACACCTTGTAACAATCTCACAATGACAAATTGTAAAGGGGTTTGACAGAATCCCATTAATAATAAGCACATACCTAATCCGAAAAGTGCACGTAAAACCATCCATTTTCGACTGATTTTGTCACCGAGCTTGCCCCATAATGGAGAGGAAATCATTGTTGTAATGGCCGGTGCAGCAATGGCAATACCACTCCAAAACTGAATCTCTACGACACTCAAATCTTGCAGTGACGCCATATAAATAGGTAATAAAGGCACTAATACCGTTAACCCTGCTATGGAAATAAACTGGCTCATCCACAACATTCTAAAGTTGGTTTTCCAAATTTTCTCACTATTCATGTTTCATCATAGGATTGGGCACACGACCTAAACTGGAAGGCATACTCCCTCCACCCGATTCTTTTTGCAATAACAGTGGCAATATAATGCGTTTAAACGGCCATGTCTGTTGCTCAAGTAAAATAGCTTCGACTTTCTCTTTATCTTCAGGCAACCATTCTATCGTAGAAACCCAATATGTTAATTGATTGCGTAAAATAGTCATTAAATCATGTTCTGCAATATCAAAGACTTGGACTAACGCATCAATAATGGCGTACAAATTAACACTGACCGCTAACGTTTGGAAATAAGCAAAGAAATCTTCTAGCGTTTCATTGATGAGCGTGTTCGGTGTATCTTTACGTACGGTATACTGAGGCACCTCAATGTGTTGCTGTTTTAACCATTTCGGATAGATGCGTACCGTATCGTGATCACGTAAAACGAAACTTGAAACTTTGCCATCTTTAAATGCAATCAGTACATTTTGTCCATGAAGTTCAGGTAAGGCGCCCGACTTCATAAATGAACATGTCATCTCTAAAAATGACGACGTAATAGCTTCAAATAAATCCGTGATTTGTGCCTGTGTGAGTGACCCATGAGGCTGACTTAAAATCATGCGGTACAGTGAATCATCGTGTGCTGCAAGAGCTGCCATTGAAACCAACTGTTGCCCGACATCTTTTTTAATCGCTTCAGGATATTGTCTGAATTGCATCGTCAAATGTCCTAACTGATCTTTGAAAATATCACCGTCTGCCGATAAATAGGACCACCATGCCGTCTCATCACATGGCCATACATGACCTTTGAGTCGCTCATCTTGTTGAATCAACGTGTGTAATAATTGTTCAGCTACTTCGCCATTCTTCATATAACGTGTCGGTGTTAATCGAAGTGCCCCTAAAGATTGAATGGATAGTGGCACTTTCAAATGTTCAAACGGTTGTTCCAGATTAATGAGCGTTCTCATAGAAGAAGAGGATAAATAACGTCCAAACGTATGCTTTAAGCGCACCACTTGTTGTGCTTCTATTTCAGCTTCGAATTCAACAGGAAGTACATGTTCATACTGCCATGGATGAACTGGAAAGATCATATACGCTGTCTCTAATAGACCTCTCTCTTGAAGTTCTGCTTTGCATGGGTCTAACGTTGCACCAAAATAATCCTGATAACGTTGGGCATCTGCTTTTTGACCATTTAATACGAAGTCTTTATGAACCGCTACCGTATTCAGTGCGATCGGTTGATGAAATTCTGACTGATACTTTTCATAGTCACTTACGCGAAATCCACGCTTTTCCTTCGCGATAGGATGAAACGGGCGATCTTTAAAACTCGCTAATTGCTCGGCTCTAATAAATGGATGGTCAGACAAGTTCATGCCCTTCAGTTGTCCTGTTAATTGTTGTACAGCGTCTTGTAATCCTTGTCTAAAGCGTCGCCATTCCCACGCTTCTGCTTCTGATGGATTCATTTCGACGATTTGCTCCCATAATTCAACAGCATGCAATGTTTTTTCTTGACCATGCTGACAGAGTAGGACAGCACTCGGCGCATAACGAAACAGATTTAACCCACTCATATAAACAGGAATGCTTAAGTACC
The DNA here is from genome assembly GCF_011174885.1 of Staphylococcus sp. 191. NCBI lineage: Bacteria > Bacillati > Bacillota > Bacilli > Caryophanales > Staphylococcaceae > Staphylococcus > Staphylococcus sp. 191. The sequence goes on from NZ_PNRJ01000003.1 coordinate 70,025, forward strand.
TTTCCGTTGTGCCATAATGTAAAAACAATTGATGACCATGCATCACAACCTCACTCTTAGACGCTAATCCACCGATATCTTCGAATAAAAGCGCATCTACCAAATCTTTTAAAATCGTTTGTTGCGCAAGCGCTTCGTTATTTCGTATTTTTTGCACATTCATGAGTGAACACCCCTTAATATAAACTCAATGATGTTCCAATATTTTGTGCTTTTGCTTCTCGATAAATGAAATACGCACTTGCAATATCTTCAATCGCCATACCCATTGGATTTAATAAAATGATTTCTTCATCATTTTCTCTTCCTACAACTTCACCTGTCACAAGCTGTCCTAATTCAGCATGAAGTTTATCTTTACTAAATTTACCTTCTAAAACAAGTTGATTGATTGTTTTCTTCTCGCGATTACATTGTGACCAGTCATCGACAACGACTTTATCTGCTTTAGCAAATACGTCTTTTTGTACATCCATAATCGAAATATTACTAATAAATGCACCTTTTTGAAGCCATTCATATTCAATGTAAGGTTGATCCGTCACTGTACATGGAATAATCACTTCACCTTGCATGACCGCTTCTTTAGCTGTTTCAGCTTTAATAAATGTAATATCCGGACGCAATGCTTCCCATTTCTCGATAAATTGAATCGCTGCTTTGTCAAAATGATCATATATGTATACATTGCGAATACTTTCAAATTGTTCAAGCATCGTTTGGAGCTGCTTATCTCCAATTAAGCCACATCCAATGATTGTTAAATCTTTAAAACCAGGCTTAGCTAAATATTTTGTGGCAATAGCGGAAACGGCAGCCGTACGCATACTACTAATCAAACTTGCTTCCATCACTGCGATAGGATAGTTCGTTTCAGGGTCATTAAGAATAATAACCGCACTTGCACGTTCTTTTTGACGTTTTGACGGATTGTCATGCTTACTACCAATCCATTTAATCCCAGAAATTGAAAGGTCGCCGCCAATATGACTTGGCATCGCGATAATACGGTCAGCAATATGGCCGTTCTCTGTATTTTGTCTTAAGTAAGGCTTTAAAGGCTGGACAAAATCTTCATGGGCATGCGCAGTGAGTGCTTCTGTCAATGCATCAACATAGATTTGTGAGTGATCGCCTCCTAAGTTTTGGATATCTGTACGATTTAAATATAATAATTCGTTATTCATGCGTGATGTGCTCCTTCTTATGTTTTAATTGTTCTAACCATTGTTCTGAATAAACTAAATCTAAATAACGATCGCCTCTATCTGGAAAAATCGTCACAATTGTTTTGCGCGGTTCTATGCGTTGCGTCAACTGTGCAATCGCAGAAACGACTGAACCTGTCGAGCCTCCTGCAAAAATGCCTTCTTCATTGACTAACTGCTGGCATCCGAGCGCTGAATCATAATCATCGACATGAATGACATCATCAATCTCTGCGTGATTAAGAATTTCGGGTACGCGACTGGCACCGATACCCGGTAGCTCTCGATGACATGGCGTGTCACCAAAAATAACAGAGCCTTTCGCATCGACAGCGATAATTTGCGCGTTCGGATGATGGGCTTTTATTTTTCGACTCATCCCCATAATGCTTCCTGTCGTACTGACAGGCGCCACAAAGTAATCAATGGGTCTATCCATAGCGGCAACAATTTCACTTCCTGCCCCATGATAGTGCGCTTTCCAATTCAACTCATTCGCATATTGATTGATCCAGTAGGCATTGTCATCTTGTTGCAACAGCGCCTTTACTCTCTTAATACGCGTGATTAAATAACCACCGTGTTCATCTGGTTCATCAACCATATCTATATTTGCACCATAACTTTGGATAATTTTTAAATTAATGGGTGAAATTTTAGGATCAACGACACACGTTAACTTTAAGCCTTTAATCTTGGCAATCATGGCTAAAGCAATGCCGAGATTTCCAGAAGTGCTTTCGATTAAGTGTGTGGACGAATCAATGCGTCCTGTTTCTAATCCATGTTCAATAATGTATTTGGCCGGTCTATCTTTCATACTTCCACCAGGATTCATATACTCCAATTTGGCAAACACATCATGTTCCGGAAACATTTTTTGAAGTTGTACCATCGGTGTATTGCCAATACAAGACAGTAATGTATCTTGGTGCGGTTCAGCTTTATTAAACAAAAACATTCCTCCTAAAATTATATTGTGTGATTCAATTGATAATGATTATCATTATCGATAGGCTGTATTATATTTTCTCAAAATATTCATGTCAAACATTTATATATTTTCTTTTTTTTAAAAAATTGTATTGACTTAAAGATAACTTTCATACATACTACAATTGATAATGATTCTCATTGTCATAATATAGGAGGAGGATTCCGACAACTTATGAAGAATACATTTAAGGTCTTTATGATGGCGCTTGCTTTCATTCTTGTGTTAGCCGCATGTGGCAATGATTCTCAAAAAGAGACAGAGAAAAAAGAGAACGATGCGGTGACAATTAAACATGCTTTAGGTACGACTGAAATTAAAGGTGAACCTAAAAGAGTCGTTACGTTATACCAAGGTGCAACTGATGTTGCCGTTGCTTTAGGTGTTAAACCCGTTGGTGCTGTAGAATCATGGGCACAACAACCTAAATATGATTATTTGAAAGATGATTTAAAAGATACAAAGATTGTAGGTCAAGAACCTGCACCGAATTTAGAAGAAATTGCGAAGTTAAAACCTGATTTGATTGTTGCTTCAAAAGTGCGTAATGAAAAAGTTTACGACCAACTTTCAAAAATCGCCCCTACAATTTCTCAAGACACTGTTTATAAATTTAAAGACACGACAGAAATGATGGGTAAAGCTTTAGGTAAAGAAAAAGAAGCAGATGCATTACTGAAAAAATATGATGATAAAGTAGCGAAGTTTAAGAAAGATGCAGAAGCGAAATATGGTGACAAATGGCCACTTTCTGCTTCAGTTGTGAACTTCCGTGCTGACCATACTCGTATTTATGCAAGTGGTTATGCAGGCGATATTTTACACGACTTAGGTTTCAAACGCCCAGAAGCGCAACAAAAAGAAGTTGATAAAGGAAAAGACATTATTCAATTAACATCTAAAGAGAGTATTCCTTTAATGGATGCAGATCAAATTTTCGTTTTCAAATCTGATCCTACTGCAAAAGATGCTAAACTCGTTAAACAAACAGAAGACGAGTGGACTTCAAGCAATGAATGGAAAAACCTAGACGCTGTTAAAAAAGGACACGTTGCTAAAAACGTCGACGAAATCACTTGGAATTTAGCAGGTGGTTATCAATCATCATTAAAATTAATCGATGACTTATACGAAAAATTAGACATTAAAAAATAATGTCATGAAATAAGGAGTTACACTATGTCACTTAAACCTCCGCAACATCTTTTGATTGCAGGTTTATGTCTTATCGTTGTAACCGTGCTGAGTTTAATGCTTGGGAATACGCTTGTATCACTACCACAGTTGATACAGGCGTTCTTCCACTTTGACAGAAACAACGATATACATACACTGATTACAGGCGCTCGTGCCTCTCGCACACTCATTGCACTACTGACAGGCGCTGCTTTATCCGTCTCAGGACTTTTAATGCAAGTCCTCACACGAAATCCAGTTGCATCTCCAGGACTTTTTGGTGTTAATGCAGGTGCTGTTTTTTTTATCGTATTTAGCATTACGTTTATTCAAGTAAGTTCATTTGAAGCATTAATTGTGATTGCATTTATTGGCGCAATGCTTGTCACGTTTTTAGTCGTTGCTCTAGGAATGTTTCGACAAACGCAATTTTCACCACAGCGTGTGATTTTAGCAGGTGCCTCTATCGCAATGCTTTTTACCGCCTTTACACAAGGCATATTAATCATGAGTGAAACCAATTTACAAGGCTTTCTATTTTGGCTTGCAGGTTCCGTTTCACTGCGTAATATTTGGGAGATTAAATGGATTATCCCCTTCCTTATCGTTCTCATATGTATTGCTTATTGTATGTCTTCACGCATTAATATCTTGATGACAAGTGATGAGATCGCGACTGGATTAGGTCAAAACATAAAAGCGACAAAGTGGCTATTGATACTTTTAATCAGTTCCCTTGCTGGCCTATCTGTAGCCTTAGCGGGTTCTATCGCATTTATTGGATTGATTGTCCCAAATATTAGTAAAGCGCTATTACCACCAAACTATAAATATTTAATACCTCACTCGGCTATCGTCGGTGCTTGTTTAATGATGATTTCTGATATTGTTGCGAGAATGATTATTCGCCCGTTAGAACTGCCGGTCGGTGTTGTCACAGCTGTCATTGGCGCAAGTGTATTGATTTATCTTATGCGGAAAGGAATCTATCGCCTATGAATTCAACATTAAAACTGAAAGAAACCTTTCTTCTGTTTGGCATTACCGTTGTGCTAATCGTTCTTGTACTTTTAAGTATGATGATTGGGCCGACATATATTCCGTTATCAGAGGTCATCGCATATTTGATTCATCCATCAGAAAGTGCTAACCAATTTACGCTAGAAGTGCTTCGGTTACCTCGTATTATATTAGCCATTTTAGCCGGAACTGCATTTGGTATCAGTGGTTTATTACTACAAAATGTCTTAAAAAACCCAATCGCCTCTCCTGACATTATCGGTATCACAGGGGGTGCAAGTTTAAGTGCTGTCTTTTTTATTACATTTTTCAGTAGCTTGAGTATTCACTGGTTACCCGTATTTGCTGTCAGTGGTGGTGCCATTGGTATGTTAATATTGTTGTCCTTTCAGGTTAAGCGTACGATTCGTCCCTCTACATTGATTATTATTGGGATTGCGCTTCAAACACTCTTTATTGCACTCGTACAAGGCTTAATGCTGACAGCCAAGCAATTGTCAGCATCTAAAGCCTATACATGGCTCGTTGGGAGTCTTTACGGGGGAACTTTCCAAGATGCTGCCGTTTTATTCATCGTTCTATTATGTATGGTGCCATTGTTGGCTCTCATTATTCCAAGAATGAAAGTGGCCGCATTAGACGATGCTATTAGCATTGGCTTAGGACTTAACTTAACCCAAACACGTCTTATCCAAATCATCATCTCTACCGTGCTTGTTTCTGTTGCGATCAGTTTTGTCGGTAACATTGGTTTTGTTGGTTTGATTGCCCCTCACATTGCTAAAACACTGATTAAACAAAGCGCGTTTAAACAAATACTGATGTCTGCGCTGATAGGTGCTATTTCAATATTGGTCGCAGATTTCGTCGGACGGACACTCTTTTTACCGAAAGAAATACCGGCAGGTGTCTTCATCGCCAGCTTCGGTGCACCGTTTTTCATTTACCTATTACTAACCGTAAAAAAATTTTAATTGACCTAATTCATTGCTTCATCCGATGGGAGTGGAACATGAAATCGAATTGATTTCTTCATTTCATTCCCTTTTTTTCAATCTTCTCTACTCGCTTAAAATTATTCGTATACAATCTTTTATGTTCTCCGTTTTTATTCAAACAAAATGTTTCATATTTCACTAAAAATGGAAAAGAGAGTAAGTGTAAGTTAATTTTAATATGTGAGGAGAGTTGAAATGGGAAACAAAAAGACAGATCAACTAAAACATGTAGAAAAGCACAATGAAGGAAAAGCCATGACGACGAATAATGGGGTTAAAATAAGTGAGGATGAAAATACGTTAACCGTGGGGGAACGTGGTCCAAGCTTACTCGAAGACTTCCATTTTAGAGAAAAAATAATGCATTTTGATCATGAGCGTATTCCAGAAAGAATTGTCCACGCCCGTGGTTTCGGTGCTCACGGTGAATTCAAAGTTTATAAAGACTTATCTGAATACACTTCTGCAGACTTTTTAACTCATCCTGAAAAAACAACACCAGTGTTTGTAAGATTTTCAACTGTTCAAGGTTCGAAAGGTTCCCCTGACACTGTCAGAGATGTTCGTGGTTTTGCGACGAAATTTTACACTGATGAAGGCATTTTCGATCTCGTTGGAAACGACATCCCTGTCTTCTTCATTCAAGACGCAATTAAATTTCCAGACTTAATCCATGCGGTAAAACCTGAACCCCACAACGAAGTCCCTCAAGGGGGCTCAGCACATGATACATTTTGGGACTTCTTCGCTCAAAATCCCGAATCCACACATACAGCAGTTTGGGCAATGAGTGACCGTGGTATACCTAAAAACTTTAGACAAATTGAAGGATTCGGCGTACACACTTTCCGTTTAGTCAATCGTGAAGGCCAATCCTACTTTGTTAAATTCCACTGGAAACCTACACATGGTTTAGAGTCATTAGTATGGGACGAAGCCCAAATTTTATCAGGTAAAGATATCGACTTTCATCGTAAAGATTTATATGAATCAATCGAAAAAGGCGACTACCCTGAATGGGAATTAGGTCTTCAGATTATTAAACCAGAGCAAGAATTTGACTTTGATTTTGATATTCTTGACCCAACTAAAATATGGCCAGAAGATCAAGTTCCTGTCGAAATCGTCGGAAAAATGACTCTCAATCGAAATGTATCGAATGTATTTGATGAGACGGAACAAGCTGCCTTCCATCCTGGACACATTGTACCGGGTATAGATTTTTCAAACGACCCTCTTTTACAAGGCCGTTTATTCTCATATACCGATACACAAATTTCAAGACTAGGGGGTCCTAGCTTCAACCAAATTCCAATCAACCGCCCTGTCAATGAAGTGACGAACAATCAAAGAGATGCAATGCATCAAATGAATGTTCATGTTGGTCAAACGGCTTATCACAAAAATGCTTTGAACAATAACGATCCCCATACGACACCTAGAGAAGAAGGTGGCTATGAACACTATCAAGAAAAAGTTGAAGGTCGTAAAATTCAAAAACGTAGTGAAAGTTTCAAAGACTACTACAGCCAAGCTAAACTTTACTTAAATAGTTTGACGCAGCCTGAATATGACCATACGGTAGATGGTTTTTCATTTGAAATAGGTAAATGTAAATCAGTGATGGTAAAACAAAATGCGGTTAATCAATTGAATAAAGTTGACCGTACATTAGCAGAACGTGTCGCTGCGAATGTAGGTGTCGAAGTCCCTGAAGAAAATGAAGAAGTACAATCAGACGCGAAAGATAGTAAACTCACAATGGAAAAATTCGATATTCCATTGCCTGGCCATTCTGTTGCTGTTCTGATTAATGGCAATATCAGTGAAGAAACGTTGAAAGCTTTTGCGAAAACATTCACTGAAAACAAACTCAATTATGCTTTTGTAGGAAAACAGCCTAAAAACATTAGCGAAGAGTTCGGTATCACTGAAACCTTTGATACCGCGCACCCAACACTTTTTGATAGTGTCTTTGTGTTGTCAGATGACTCAGATTTATTACCTGAAGTTGAAGAATTTGTTGAACTCACATACAAACATCATAAACCTGTCATTGTCGACCGCTCAGCATCAGAAAAACTAGGTCATTCAAAGATAAATATTCATGCGTCAGGTGTCTTTATCTCTAATGAGCCTGAAGTTATTGTTGAAGCTTTCGCTAGAGCAAGATACTGGGACAGATAAACTAAAATAAAGTACTTTTAAACTGTGTATATCGGTGCATAACGCACCGACTGCACAGTTTTTTGTTGTTTTTTAACAATAAAGAAGGCTGAGGAGGCCCTCTCGGAAAGCAAAGTCATACAATACGAAGTTTAATCATAAACAAAATAACACTCAGATGATTTTCTATTAAAAATCATCTGAGCGCTATTCATTTCGGAATTGATGTCCCAACCGTTTCATCAATCGAACATATTGAATTATTTCTGAAGACAGCGTTGATAAAACGAACTTAATGCTTTATTTTGCGTGCGCTTAAACTGTTCATTCGGTGCCAAGTTTGGATCTTTATCATTATGATCTTTTGGGGCAAAACCTGAAGAAAGCGTCACGTCCTTCCCATTTTTAAAGGTATATTCATAAACTTGACCTTCTTCAGTGAAAATATATTTAGTGATGGGTTGATTTAAATCTGCCACCTTGCCATAACCTTCAATATTCGATAAGTCAGAAGCGGATGAATCAAATCCAGTCTTTTTATCTTTAGAAGTATAAACCACCGCACCGGTTACCGCATGAAAATCAAAATGCTGACGTCCCGGCTTCCCATTATCATTAATTTGAATTGCACCTTGATCTGTCATCGCATACCAGTCACCAGTTGAAATACTACTTGTACTGAAATAACGATTTGAGACTGCCCTTCCGTCTTCTTTTACCATTTTGGACAGCTTTTGAATGACTTCCGCTTTGATTTTCTTTTTCTTTTCATCTGAAAATTTGGACGCTTGCGGTTGATTTTGTTGAACCGCAGTTGTAGCTTTATCCTTTGCGCCACTTTTTGAGTCTACTTGGCTATGACTACAACCCATGAGCAAGACCATACAACACAACGGAATCCACATCACTTTCATACGTGCTCTCATACAGACTTCGGCTCCTTTTCCAAGGCAATCATTGTGCCTCATCGCATCAACAAGCGACATTTAAATACAGATAGATTTCTACTTAGTCTTTACTAATTCCAAATTCATCTACCAATTGAATATGACGTTGTTCGCCTTTGCTAATGTCACCGCTTAATTGATAAATTTTCACTTTGAGTTGATTTCCTTTCACTTCATAAACAGAGAAGTTTTGATTAGAAGAATCTCTATTATTTTCATGCTTATCATTAAATGCATCCGTCTGTTGCGGCTGTTGACCTACTTTAAATAAACTATTGTAATGAGCTAATTTCTTTTGATCTAACCATGAAAGCTCAGGTCTTACTTTTTTAATATGTGCCAATGAACGATCATAAATACTATCATATTCTTTCGTTCCACCTGTATTCGGTAGTACATAGACTGCACCTTCAGGATGGTCATAATACGTCACTTGATCTTGACCTACAAATTGTTTTGCATCCTCTTTTTTCGCATTCACAAAACTATTTTTAGTCGACGTGTGTTCCAAAGGATACGTACGTGACAATACATGATCGTGACCTTGCAACACAAGATCCACATCTAAATCATCTATCGTCTTTGTCAATTCATCTCTAATTTTTTTCACATCTTTATCCGAAAGGGCATGGTAAGATTTAGAGTACATTGGCTTGTGTAAATTCAAAATAATCCATTTCGCGCCATTTTGTCGGGCTTTTTTAATATCTTTTTTAATCCATTTCATCTGTGTTTTTCCAATGGCTTTTTCATCTGGATTATCTTTAGATTTTTTATTATCATTTGTATTCGCAACGACCATATGCGCGCCATTATAATCAAATGAATAGTATGAACCACCATTTACAGCATGGTTTGCTTCAGGCACATTCACATGCTCATTAAAAGCACCTAACAATTTATCGTCATCTTCATTCAATGCATATTCGTCATGGTTACCCGCTGCCGCAACGACAGGTAATGACATAAATGAAGGACGTGACTTTTCATATAAATCTTTCCATTCATCTTCTACTTGCGCTGTTTCAACAAAATCACCTGTATGTAACGCAAAATTAGGATTTCCAGCTGTTTTTATCGCATTTTTCAGTGTATCTGCACCAAATGCCGCTTCATTTCTAACGTGTTCATTCCAAAATGCGTTTTGGGTATCCGTATATTGAATGAAGCTGAATGCATCGCCTTTGTCTCCACCCGTTTTAAATGTACCGACTTGACTCTTCTTTCCTTTTTCGCTACCCACTTTATAATAATATTGTGTATTCGGTTTTAAATTTTTCGCCTTTGCTTTATACGTATATTCTGGTTTACTGATTAAATCGGTTTCCCCATGTTGATCACCACTCGTCCAAGCTGGCCCTCCTACATTTTTATCCGTATAATAACCGTTCACTTTAGGTTTCCCATTTTTCTTAACTGGCTTACCTTCATCATCCTTTTCAATATCCTTGAAAATAATGTTACCTGCTTTATCTCTTTCAAGATATTTAGAGTTTACCTTTTTAGATTTTGCTTTGAAAGTTTTGGCATGTTTAAAATCTTTCGATTGAGAAACCCAAACTTTGGCATCTTTAAATTCATCCGTCGTATACCAACTAAATCCCATTTCAGATTTTGTTTTCCCATTGATGTTCGTAATGATACGATTCGGGTGATTATTCGTCGGGACGTCAGCGACTTTAGGTTTCTGATGTTGTAACTGTATTTTCTTCTCTTGTGACTGTCCTTCCCCGCTATTCGCGCTCGCATCTACATGACTTGGTGCGACCGTCGTTACAATAATACTTGCACTCATCACAGCACTCAATACGAATGACTTTCTTTTAAACCCTTTCATAAAGAACCTCCCACAGTCTTTTTATTATGTACAATATCATCTTAGCAATCACATTTTAATTTAAAGTAAATTTTATTAAGACAATATAAGAATTGCGTTACTGTTTGTATTAAGAGGAAATAGATGTATTTTTTACAACTTATTGACCCAAAATCTTACATTTTGTGACTGTATCAACTAAATTTTGTTAAAATATAAATAAATATGATGTTTTTGGAGGTCTTATACTTGAAGAAACAAATAGAGGTTGTAGGCGCTGTTATTTTCTCAGATCAAAAAGTGCTTTGCGCTCAAAGAAATGAAAATATGAGTTTACCTCTCATGTGGGAATTTCCTGGTGGGAAAATCGAAAAAAATGAAACTGAAGTTGAAGCGTTAAAAAGAGAAATTAGAGAAGAAATGTTATGCGACTTAGAGGTCGGTGATAAAATAACATCTACCTCCCATGAATATGATTTTGGTGTTGTTCATCTTCATACATACCGATGCAAACTAAAAGATACAATGCCAACTTTGACAGAGCATAAAAATATAAAGTGGTTAGATGTTCATGAGTTAGAAACCCTCAATTGGGCACCTGCAGATATCCCAGCGGTAAAATTGATTAGCTCTGAGGAACAATTATGAATCACCTTCTAGAAGATTTTAATCAATCATTACACAAAGGCTTTATTGATCGTACAATTTCTCACAAGGGAAATTTTATGCCAAAGCTAGTGATTAATAATAAAGAAGAAAACGTTTTATCAAGTATTATTAATGAATTATACAAATGTGAATCATTTACCTTTTCTGTTGCTTTTATTACTGAAAGTGGATTGGCAAGTTTAAAATCATATCTTTATGACTTAAATCAAAAAGGCATTAAAGGTAAGATTATTACTTCCAATTATTTAGGCTTTAATACACCCAAAATGTATAAAGAACTACTAAAACTTAGCAATGTGGATGTAAGACTGACTGATGTTAACGGATTTCATGCAAAAGGCTATGTTTTTGAACAGAAACATTATGCTTCTCTGATAGTAGGCAGCTCCAACCTTACTTCAAATGCTTTAAAAGTTAATTACAAGCATAATATTTTACTATCAACTCAGAAAAACGGTGATCTTGTATATAATATAAAAGCGCAATTTGATGAATTATGGGATAAAAGTGTCCCCCTTACAGAAGCTTGGATCGAAAATTATGCATGCACATATGATTCGCGCTCTTTGAAAAATGCTATACAACTTACAGAAGAACAAAATAATATCAAAGATCAATTAGATCAAACGCTTAAAATACAACCGAACCTCATGCAAAAAGAAGCCCTACATTCATTGGCTGAACTAAGGAAAGAAGAAAAAAACAAAGCGCTCATTATTTCTGCTACAGGTACTGGAAAGACCATTTTATGTGCTTTAGATGTTCGAAACTATCAACCACAAAGATTTTTATTTATTGTTCATAACGAAGGGATTTTAATAAAAGCTATAGAGGAATTTAAAAAGGTTATGCCTTTTGCTAAAGATCATGAATTCGGTTTGTTAACAGGTAAGCATAAGGATATTAAATCAAAATATTTGTTTGCCACAATACAGACATTATCAAAAGACAATATCTTAAAGCAGTTTAACCCATCGCACTTTGACTATATTGTTTATGATGAAGCGCATCGGTCAGCAGCTGAAACATATCAAAAAGTTTTCAATTATTTCACACCTAATTTCATTTTAGGTATGACCGCAACACCTGAAAGAACGGATGACTTAAATATATTTGAAATGTATGATTACAATATTGCTTATGAAATTCGATTGCAGAAAGCACTTGAAAGTGAAATATTATGTCCTTTCCATTATTTTGGTGTAACTGATTATATGCATCAAGGCCGCTTAACTGAAGATCTTACACAGTTAAAACAGTTGACTTCTGATGAAAGAGTTAAACATATTATAGAAAAAACACAGTATTACGGATACTCTGGAGATGAACTTAAGGGCCTTATATTTGTTAGTAATACCGAAGAAGCAAAAATATTAGCTCAAAAATTAACTATAAACGGAATCGCTTCAGTTGCACTAACTGGAAAAGATAATCCTACTAAGAGACAACAGGTGATTTCACAACTCGAAACTGGTGATATTTATTACATTATTACTGTCAATTTATTTAATGAAGGCATTGATATCGCTTCGGTCAATCAAATAGTTATGCTAAGGGAAACAGAATCCAGTATCATCTTTATCCAGCAGCTAGGTAGAGGATTACGTAAAAGTGTTAACAAAGAGTATCTCACCGTCATTGATTTTATTGGTAATTATCAAAAGAACTACCTAATACCTATCGCTTTATCTGGTGATTCCTCACAAAATAAAGATAATTATAGAAGGTTTCTAACAGATAATACCGCCTTAACAGGAGTTTCGACAATTAATTTTGAAGAAATTGCGGAAAAGAAAATTTATGAGTCCCTTAAACAAGCAAAGTTAAGTTCAGCAACTGTAATTAAACAGGCATATAACGAGGTTGCACAAAGAATCGGAAAAATCCCTTTACTTATGGACTTTATCTGGCAAAATTCAATAGATCCACGGGTGATTTTTTCCTCTGATAGCCCGTACAAAAATTATCATGACTTTCTTGTAAAATTCAAGAAAGTTGAAGACAATTTAACTATTAATGAAAAGAAAAATTTGACATTCCTATCTCGAGAAATAGCACCGGGCTTGAAAAAGGTCGACCATATTATTTTAAAAGCAGTTATTGAAAAACCCCGAAAAGTTGATGAGCTTTTCGAGATTGCTAAACGTGAAGATACTAATGTAACTATAAAAGATGTTCAAACAACATTAAAAATATTAGATTATCATTTCTTTATTTCCACAATTCATAATGTATATGGTGAGCCAATTATTGAAATTTCAAACGACGAAGTTTCATTAACAAGCACTTTTACTAATTCACTTAGTAATTTACAATTCAAAAGATATGTAGATGATATTATTGAGTTAGCTGAATATAATCATGTAACGCATCATGGAAATCAGACCGGGCTCTTACTTTATAACAAATACACAAGAAAAGATTTTGTTAAATTATTGAACTGGTCAAAAGACGAATCAAATACAATCAATGGTTATAAATTTGGCCATAACACTTTGCCAATCTTTATCACATATCATAAGCAAGATCATATTAGTGAAACAACTAAATATGAAGATGCCTTTTTAAGCCCGGATGAACTTAAATGGTTCACTAGGGCTAGAAGAACTTTAGCATCTTCAGAAGTACAAAAAATAATAACACATAAAGAAAATCATGTAGATATGTATATCTTTGTTAAGAAAGAGGATGCCGCTGACGGCAAAGAATTTTATTATCTTGGAAAAGCAAACTATCTAGAAGGAACTGTACAACAAACGACTATGGATAATGCTAATAAAGATCAGATTGTTACTATGACATTATCCATGGAAACCCCTATCAAAGATACGCTTTATAGATATATTATTGAATCGTAAGGAGCATGACAAAATTCTGTTTAAACTTATTTTTTAGCCCCTTTTAATAATGGCTAGATTGCGCTCATTAGAAATCATATGCGCAATTTAGCCATCTACTATTATTGTGTTTTTATTTAAACCGGCTAATGGATCAGTCCAAAATGCGCCAGAATCTTCTACCCTTCTTAATGATGATCTGACATATTCAACAATGTTGCTGCGTTTTGATACATCATTTTTTCTTTCTGTTCATCAGATAACAGTGAGGTTGTCGTTATTTCATCTGCAAGCGACGTCACTACTTTTTCTATGGTATACGGTGTATCTGAACCATAGACAATTTTATTTTCATCCGCCATTTCAAGTAATGGTTTTAATTGATAAGGTAATACTTTCCCAGCTAAATCAAAGTATAAATGTTGCATGACTTGTGCAAAATCATCAGGCTGTTCATCATAGTGAAATATTGCATTGGCCATTTTAATGCGTTGTACGATGACAGGCAATAATGCACCACTGTGAGGCACAATCCATTTAATATTCGGATAACGACTAAATGTCCGATTTTGATTCATAAATACAATCGCTCTCGTCGTATCAAAGAAAAACTCCATTAAAGGTGTGAGCACTTTCGCTTTAATGGCATCATTCATCGGCTGAGGTTCATTCGGATGAATGGCGACGATCGCATGACGTTCATTTAACTTTTCAAATATCCGATCTAAACGTTGGTCACCAAGATAAATGCCACGTGCATTTGTCGGTAAGAGGAAGCCTTTCGCATGTTGCGCATCTAACGCACGATCAATCATTTGAATACTTTCTTCTAAAGGTAAAGGGAGCGAAGCAAAAAAGCCTATCTTGTCAGGATATTGAGACGCGAGTTGCGCCCCGTATGCATTCATTTCTTCTGTTAAGTCCAACATTTCATAATCTGGTGCCACACTTTGATGCGGCCCTGCAATAGATAAAATGCCATAATCGATAGTCATCTTCTTCATCAATGCCAAATAGTTTTCAATAGAAAAGTAAGGTGTCGCAACACCGGCACCTTTGCCATCAAAATAATCATCTAAAAACTTTATAAAACCCGGTGAAAAATAATGCGCATGTAAATCAATCTTTTTCATTATACACACTTCTCTCTCTTTTTATGATGTGCTCGATTGGCTTATGGAGAATAGCTCAACTTTAGCATAACAACTGCAACTAAGTATGTTTGCAATTTTAAATAATAACATTATTTATACTTTATATTATATGATTAAAACATCTCCGTCACAAATGTTTACCTTTAATATATTACTGCTAAAATTACACCCCTGTATATTTACATGCATTCTTTATCGTCTCTATGTGTTGTTCATAACTTTTTGGTGATGTCACATGCCCTTGTAATGATAGGTGCATTATCATTTTCAATAGCGTATTTCGTTTTAATTGGAATCATCGTATATTTAATTTGAACATTTTCAGTCTAACAGTATTTTTTATTTCTCTCATACTCAAATATACGCCTTTTAAACTTGTAACCAATGATGTTCATCAAACACAATTTTATCTGGCTTTGCATAATCTGTAATCATATAATCAATAGCCTTAAATGCATTGATTACAAATGCTGCTTGATTATCTCTTTTTGTACTATCTGTGACTAAAAACGTTTCTACACTTTGTTGAATCATAGTATTGCTCACCAATGCCTCTTCTAAATCATATTCATAGATACTTGTTGTATCAAAGGCACCACACGATAAGAAAGCTTTATCGAATTTAAATTGTTGTAATAACTGATTGGTTAATGAGCCACGTACGACATCCTGTGCTGTATTGGTTTTTCCTGGCAACATTATAATCTCCGCATCTATCCGCTGTTCCTCAACCGCTTTGTTCAACTCCGTCACAGTAATCAACGATGGCGTGACAAATGTACAATTAGAAAGATGATTTAAATATTTTGGGATACGTCCTGTGGTTGTGCCACCATCTAAGACAATTATTTCACCATTTCGAATGAACTGGGCAGCCTGCATGGCTAATCGTTCTTTCACGGGTGCTTGCTTTTGCCATTTATTAACAAATGACTGTTCTTTATTCAAATAATTATATTTTACTGCACCACCATGAATTCGAGTTACTTTTTTATCTTCTTCAAGTTGCTCTAAGTCTTTTCGAATCGTTTCCGGTGTGACTTCAAAATATAAAGCCAGATCACTCACAAATACTTTCCCATTAGTGGCAATACGATTACAAATCATCTCTAGCCTAGATTTCTTTTTATACATGTGCGCCGACTCCTATCTTTGATAACTTCAATTTCCATCGCCCTTTGTGCCATCTTCTCAACATGAGAAAGAAGCGTATACTTTCTTCAAAAATATTAGTAAAAATCATTCCAGTATAACCCCAACCCAATCTCATAGAGACAAAGTATGAAATAGGGATTAATAGACACCACGTCGTTATGATATTGATGCAAACTGGATAACGCACATCTCCCGTTATATTGAGCAAATCTACAATATAATTATTCACTGCTCTTATAGGCTCTAATAAAATAAAACAACATAAGTACAATACAGTAAAATGAAAAACCGTTTCATCAATGAAATACCGCCCTAACATATAGAATACTCCAACTAAAGTCGTCATAATCACTACAGAACGTGTGGCATTAATGACTAATCCCCGATGTACGCTTTTAGTCAACACAGTGAACTTTTTACGTGCCATTAATTTACCCAAATAGATTTGGCTTGCCATACTGTATGCCATCACCACACAAAATGAAACATTGCTCATCGCCACTGCTAACGTTTTAGATGCAACAACTTCTGTCCCTATAATAGCTAAAAAAGCGACCATTATCGTTTGGGCAAAGTGATATGAAATTTGTTCACCTGCCCCAGGAAGTCCTAATGAGAGCACTTTTTTACTCTTGAAACGATTCAGCTTAAAATTTTTTAATTGAGGTCTATACATTTTGATTAAATGATAACCTGCATAAAACATCCCTAGCATCCGAGTAATCAACGTTGCAATGGCCACAGCTAATATAGGCTGTCCAAAGTAATCTACAAAAACGAATAAAACGAGATAATTCAATACAATATTGATGATATTCATTCCAATTGTTGTTTGTGCAGCAATATGTGCTAAATTTAAAATTCTTAATAAACTACTCACTAACATTTGTGTTGTTGTTATCCCAAATCCCCATAAGAATACAACGCCAAATTGATAAGTTATCTCAAAGATCTCCTGTGGCACATGCATAAAAATGAGCATTTTATGATAAGTGAAGTGCGCGATGAGGCTGATCAATATGGAAAATACGAAATTCAGCGTTAAACTGTGATAGATTTCTGATTTAAGTTCACTCACTTCATACGCTTTTTGATGAACTAATCGAATCGAAACACCTACATGTATCACCGTAATTATAAATGTTAATAACATCATAAGTTGTGTATTAATACCAGAAACTGCAATGGCTTTCGTATCATAAGCACTTAACATTAACACATCGATTTGGGTCATAAGCATCATAAACAGCTGTTCAATAAGAATAGGGACATAGAGTTGTCTAAACCGTAACTTAGAAACGTTGATCATATTCTACTATCTTCGTTCGATAAGGTTGATATGGTGATAAATCAATGAGTCTTGCACCTCTATTTACATCTCCATAGCAGTTGAATCCACTGATACGACCATAGTTCAAACCAATACCATAATGATTGAAACTAAAATCATTGTCATGGTCATGTCCACAAAACATCCCCTCAATATGACCTAAACTTAACATTTGTGCAAACAAGCCTGAATTCACTGTCGGACAACCAATCTCTTCATTAAATATCCCCCTATAATTTTGGGTTGATGCAATCGCTTGATATTCTGGTATAGGAATATGTGTAAATACCAAATTATGATGCAACATCAACTTACTTTTATCTTGATAGTACTTTTCAACCTCACTCATCCAAGCAATATGCCCTGGATGAATATAGGCATATTCACCAACAGCAGACTCACTGTAATCCCCACCATCAATGATATATAAAAGATGTGACAGTTCGTTTTCATGAAATATTTCTACCACATACGCTTCTTTATCATCAATCAATTTTGAGTGGTGTTTATCAACATAACGCTTAGAGATTGCCGCTTCCATATTCCTCAAATCACTTCGGCGCAATTGATTTTCAATATCGTGATTGCCAAATGTGGTCGCTATTTGGGTATCAAATTGATTTAAGAATATTAACAAAGATTTGTATGTGTTAGCAGCATCCATCACACCTTGCGTCCATATTTGATCACCTGTAAACACACACAAATCAGGATGATACGTCGAAATCATTTGTTCTAACAATTTAAAAGTCTTTTGATCTTTCTCATCATGATTTGAACTTAAATGCAAATCTGTGAACTGCAATATTCTGAAGAACGACATTTTTACACTCCTTTATTCTTTAGTAGAACCGATATTGACTCCCTTAACAAAATGTTTTTGTACGAATGGAAATAACAAAAGGATAGGGATAATAAGCAAAACAATCATTGCCATTTGCAGTGAATCTCCTGTAATCGTGATACGCTCTATCATCTGATATGCCCCTGATTTTTGTTTAAGCGCATTGGCAATAGATTCTTGACTTGTCAACATATCTTGTAAAACTGTAGCTAAAGGCTTTAATTTGGGGTTTCTGACAAAGAATGCACCTGTAAACCAATCATTCCACTGACTTACAGCGTTAAAGAGCGTCACTGTTGCAATCACAGGTTTACTCATTGGTAAAATGATTTTCCAAAATATTTGCCAGTGATTACAGCCATCTATACGCGCTGCTTCGATAACACTATTCGGTATTTGAGAAAAAAACGTACGCATAATCAAAATATTATAAACACTATACAATGAAGGAATAATATAGACCCAAAATGTATCAGTTAAACTTAACTGGTTCAGCAAAATATACAAAGGAACAACACCTGCATTAAATAACATTGTAAAAACTAAGAAAAATGTTATCGTCCGTCGAAAGGGTAAAGTTTTGATTGTTAATACATAAGCTGCCATTGCTGTGAGTATGACACTGAGGACCGTTCCAATTAATGTTTTAGCCAAACTAATCAACAACGCATTCAAAATTGTTCCTTGTTTAAAAATTTCTTTAAAATTATCTAATGAAAACGTTCGTGGCCAAA
This sequence comes from Staphylococcus sp. 191, assembly GCF_011174885.1. Classification (NCBI taxonomy): domain Bacteria; kingdom Bacillati; phylum Bacillota; class Bacilli; order Caryophanales; family Staphylococcaceae; genus Staphylococcus; species Staphylococcus sp. 191. Next base: position 89,073 of record NZ_PNRJ01000003.1, read on the forward strand.
ACGTGATGCCTCCTCTTTGCGCGTCCGTCCCACTGTTAAAAGCAAGTGCAACAATATGAAGCATGGGTAACACAATTGATAATGCCATAATGATAATGATTACCCAGGAAATACTACGAATGATGATACTACTCCAATCATGGTTGATTTTCATTGATACTCATCCTTTAAAATCTTATTTGTTCCCCATCTTTCATTTTCTTTTCAATCATTTTTTCAAACTCTGGCAAGCCCGCTTGGTCGAGTTTATTTTTAGCATCTTTCAAAATACGTTCAGATTCTTTATCTGTTGCTGCATAATATGCACGTTTTATAGATTCATCATATTCATCCAATGCAATCTCTAACTCCTCACCTTTATCAAATTTAGGTAAGAATGATTTCACTGTTAAGCCATCAATCACTTTGGCATGTTTTAAATGTTCATCATAATGCCATGCATCTGCCATCTTTTCCGGATTTGTTTTACCTTGTGCTTTACGAACATGGTCCCCGTACTCTCTTTCGCCAAAATCTGCCTCGTTATCTATATCTGTAAGTCCGAGATGGTCTGCCCAATATGCACCTGCCCCACGAAAACCTCTTTTTTTAGCTTTATCAGGATGAGTTTCGATTTCTTTTAATACTTCTTTTTTTACAAGTGGATTACCTTTTTTATCCAAAGTGTAATCGCGCCCTTCAATTCCATATTGGCCTAACAATTTCCCTTCACGACTGGCTAAAAAGTCAGCTAATTTGACGACGTCTTCTGGGTGTTGCGTACTTTTAGGAATGGACCACCCTCCGTAACCCGACTTATACGGTAAATTCATTTGATAAGGTCCTCTCACTGTATTCAAAGGACCAAGTGGCACGTATTTCATATTTTGATTTTCAGCGACATAATTGTGTAAGTCAGAGACAATACCCCAAGATCCGTTAACAAGCCCTTCTTTCGCTTTGTTTTCAGGCATCGTATAAAATTCTTTTGTCATCAACCCTTGGTGCATTAGCGATTTAACATATTTGACACGTTGCATACCATAATGCGTATCAGCTTCATGTTTTACCTGCCCATGATCAAGTTGGAACTTTTCATCCGCTCCCCCTGTCCATACCAAATCACTATAAAAAGCTGTTCGATCACTACCACCCCAAGCCGTTGGACCAATAGGGGTAATAGCTTTACCGTTCTCATCTTTAAAATGATGTGCTTTGATTTTTTCTGCTAATGCTTTCATCTCTTCCGATGTTTTAATCGAACTTGGATCTATATGAAGTTGTTCTGCAATATCTTTACGTATGTAAGGACCTCCTACCAGCTTTCTGCCCGGATCTCCCGGTTTTCGATTAATATTCATGTGAACGAAATAAGTCCCGTTTAAATCTTTTGGAAACATAATATTTTCACGCGTATCTTTAGGCAAGTAATCTTTCTGTAAATATTTTTTATAAACTTTTGTATCTTTTAAAAGTGGTTTTAGATCTGTTAATTGACCTTGTTTCGCGGCTTTATTCAACACTTTCATCTCTGGACGCCCACTATTATCCAAATAGTAAACGATGAAATCTGGTAAGTCTCCAGAAGCCAGTCCAGAAGTTAAAGCTTCTGTCGCATCGTCACCTGATGCCGTTTGAAGTTCTAAAGTAATACCTGTCTTTTCTTTTAATTCTTTTGCAATGGCTTTATTCATTTCAGGAGATGCATCATTTTTGCTTTGAAAAACAAGCCCTGTAAGTTTACGATCTGCAATCCAAGTATCAGGTTTGTCCTTTGCATCTGCTTTTCGTTTTTCTTCATCTTGGTCCTTGCCACAAGCTGTTACAAATACAATGAGAAAGGTCAACAATACAATACTTATTTTTTTAATATGTTTCATCATTTTCTCCTTAATATAATGATGTATTTAATTTCTTATTGGCAAAACGATTTACAACTACTACGAGCAATAATCCTATCAAACCTTGTAACAAACCAATTGCAATCGAATAACTGAAATCTCCTTGTTGAATCCCTGTACGAATCACGAAAGTATCAAGGATCTCTGAGTATTTTGCATTACCGGGTGTTTTTAATAAGTAAATTTGATCAAACCCTGCTTTCAAAATATCTCCCAAAGATAAAATGAACAAAATGACAATTGTAGGGGATAACATTGGAAGTGTAATATGAATGATTTGTTGCCATTGATTTGCACCATCGATTTTGGCAGCTGCATATATTTCTGGATTAATCCCCATTATTGCAGCAAAGTAAATAATGGAGTCCCAACCGACATTTTTCCATAAGTAACTTGAAAACATAATCGTATGAAAATATTCAGGATTCATCATAAAATAAGTTGACCCGTCTCCTCCAAATTGCTGCATTAATTGATTAATCAAACCACTATCTGGAGCTAGTATTTTTTGAAAAATACCAACGACAACCACCCAAGATAAGAAATGAGGAATGTACATGATTCCTTGAAAAACTCCTCGAAAACGTCCTAATTGGGTCTGCGCAATTTCATTAAACATAATTGCCATAATGATCGGAAACGGTAGCGCTAATACGAGTTTCATTCCGCTAATCACTAATGTATTAATAATAATTTGATAACTTTGTCCATCAGAAAAGAAACGATTGAAATATTTAAGTCCTTCCCATTGTCCACCGAAAATTATCGTATCAAAACGAAATGATTTGAATGCTAAAATTAAACCCGCCATCGGAACATAGTTGAAGATAATAAAAAAAAGTAAACATGGTAATAACATAAAATATAGCCCTTTATGTTGCCAAAATCGACGTAATAAAGACGTTTGTGTAATAGCATCCTTTCTCTTTCCGGGGCGTAAAATCTTTTTCATAGTACTTACTCCAATCCATTGATCTTATTAAATAACAATTTCTTCAGAAGCGGTGTTTTGTTTCTGTAACAATACTTCACCCGTTTCACTATGAAAACAGTGACAATCTTTTCTTTGCATCCCTAGGTGAATGCATTGTCCTATCTCTACATCGGTTTGGTTATCTGCGGATATAACAATTTCTGTTTCTCCTTGCTTACAGTGGATACGTTTTGTTGCACCGATTAATTCTACTAATACTACTCGCCAATCTGGCATTTGAATCTCATTTTCCTTTAAGTCTTTTATATCTGAAGCAAAATGAATATACTCTGAACGCACCCCAAGATTGAAATGTTGCTGTGTCATTCCATTGAAAATATGTACAGACGCAATAAGGTGCTGATGAAAATACCAGCCCTGTTCATTTTGAACAACCGGTATGATATTCATAGCTGGATGACCTATAAAAGTGGCTACAAATTGATTTTTAGGGTAATGATAGATTGCTTCGGGTGTTCCCACTTGTTGAATCACACCTTCTTTTAGCAAAACAATTTTAGTTGCCATCGTCATCGCTTCAATCTGATCATGAGTGACATAAAGGGTAGTTGCTCCCATTTCTTTATGTAATTTGACAATTTCCGTGCGCATATGCGTTCGTAATTTAGCATCTAAATTAGAAAGCGGCTCATCCATCAGAAAAATTTTGGCATCGCGTACAATAGCTCGTCCAAGGGCTACACGTTGTCTCTGTCCACCAGAAAGTGCTTTCGGTTTTCTATCTAACAGGTGGGTGATTTCTAAAATATTTGCAGCCTCTCGAATACGTTGATCGTAATGCTTTTTCTTTACACCACGCATTTTCAAACCAAAAGCTAAATTATTATATACCGTCATATGTGGATATAGTGCATAGTTTTGAAACACCATGGCGATACCACGGTCTTTAGGCGGGACTTGGTTTAAACGTACGCCATCCACATAAATCTCACCCTGACTCACCTCTTCCAACCCTGCAATCATGCGTAATGTCGTAGATTTCCCACAACCAGAAGGTCCGACAAGAACAACAAATTCTTGATCTTCAATTTCTAAGTTAAAATCTTTAACCGCATAATTATGGTCATCATAAATTTTGTTCAAATTTTTGAGTGTAATCATACCTTCACTCCCTTCAATAGGTTTTACAATTCAATTTTAGTTCTGATATGTTAAGTTAATATATTGTTTCAATAAAAAAAGATTAAAGTCCAAATTTTTGTTTATTATTTTTCAAAAGTTTTTCTCTTTAAACGTATCAAAACTACAGCAATATCATTGAAGTTCAAAGCAAAGATATTTCAAAAACTTTTACATTGAAATCATAAAATTCATATGTGCAACATAAAATAAAAGTGAGTAAAAATGATGGCATCAACTAAAAAACAAGTTGACATCCGTAGCAATTGTTTCACTTAAACGCATCAAAAGCGTGCGACAGAAACTGATTTAGTTTACCTTAAAGCTTAAGCCCCTTAATCTTTCTCACATAAAAAAACTACTCACATTTAACCAATAATGTGAGTAGGCGATTCTAGTCGATTAAATTGTAATCATCACTATCAATCTTTGGGAAATTTTTAATGATACTCGATTCTTTGATATACTGTACGTCATAAATCATTGCCATACAATAAAGAAAAAGAATGAGCGTTCTTTCGTCAACTTGACCTGATAAATAATGTGTTTTTAACGATTCGTATAGATGTTTTTCTGAAGGTCTACACACTTTTTTGAAATAGCCCCACATATGGCTCAATGCATTGATAACAGACCCTTTCGTCGGCTCAATCGCCAAGGCTTGATCAATCAACGCTTTTACTTCGTCATAATTGCAGTCGCCTTTTAACGTGGTTCTAATACGGTTGTAACTATTTTGATGATGCCACATGACCTCATACTTATACGTTTTCCACAGCACTTCAATTTCATGTCGACGTGAAATGACAACCCCTCCTCATTTGTTCTTATCTCGTTTATCCTATTGTAGCGATTTCGTACTGATTGATACACTTTCACGCTTGTTTCAATCGATACGGTGACCTCTGTGGCTCAATTTTTATATAAAAAAGCGTGAGGCAGAAATTCAATTTCTCTCATTTCCGTCTCACTGCTCTGTATATAGTGTGTAAATATGTCTTAATATTTTATATAAAACCGTTAAATATTCGCATTATTTATACTGTGTCTTAACTTCTGCAATCGCATCATCCATACTCATGTTTGATTTAATTGCGACACTTGCGATAAAACTACCTTCTACAATAGGTGCTTCAATTTTTTCAATTCGATGTGGACCTTCATACATTTCTAAAACTGTATCAAGGTTCATACCTGCTGAACCGATATCATAGAAGCATAACGCATCATCTTTTAAATTGTTAATTGCTGAAAAAATACGATTAAAGTCTGTTCCTATTTCTTGATTTTCTAAGCCACCTACTGCGACGATGTTGACGCTGTTGTCTGTCATTTGGCCATTTAATTCTTTTACACCTTCTGCAATTTTGTAACTATGACTGACAATGACGATAGATGTCATAATGATTCGCCCCCTATAATTGCGTTTAAGATATAAACGCTACTTTGAGCGCCAGGATCAATGTAGCCTTTTGATGCTTCATTGAAATAAGAAGCGCGTCCTTTGGTTGCTATCATGTCTTTTGTTTCATTTGCATAAGATTGTAACTTTTCAAAATCAACGTTTTCGTTATTTTCTAATGCTTGTCTTGTGCGTTCAATGACATCATACATTGTTTTTTCATTTAATTTAACTTTACCACGTTGTTGGATGCCCTCAGCGAATGCAGTAATGACCTGTTTTAAATTTTCACTGTCCATTTCATCTTGCACTTCATTCGCCATTTTAATAAAACCAAATCCGTATAAAGGTCCAGACGCACCACCGATATTAGACATTAATGTCATTCCTGTAGATTTAAATAATGATTTCATGTCTTTATCATCGATTTTATCTTTTAAATGTTCAAAACCTCTTAGCATGTTCACGCCGTGATCACCATCACCGATCGCTCTATCTAAATCAGTTAATTCTTCTTCTTTTTCTTTAAACTGATCTGCTAAATCCAGTAATCTTACTTTCATTTCTTGCACATTCATTTAAGTCACCTCAAAAATTTAAAACAATGATTATTCGCTTAAAAGTATCGACTTGCTGTAGGTGCAGCTAAAGCTTCACCTAGATCTTCACTATATGGAACAATTGTAATTGAGAAGCCTTGCATATCTATAGAAGTCATGTAATCGCCCACGAACCATTGTTTAACGACAAAGTTGTGGTCTTTCAATTGTGCATCTAAATATTTAGCCACAATATTCAATTCTGATAACGGTGTACCACCCATACCATTGACCATTACAATGATATCTTTCTCTTTGACTTCTTTTAGTAATGCATCTAATAATCGTTCAATAATAACATCTATCGGTTGAACTGCTTCTCGATGTGATCCTTTTTCACCATGAATACCAATACCGATTTCCATTTCTTGATCGTCGATATCAAAGCTGTATTTACCAGTTGTTGGTACCATAGGTGAAGTTAAAGCCATACCAATACTTTTAATTTTCGGAATGACTGTTTCAACTTTTGCTTTAATGTCAGCTAATGAAAAACCATTTTCAGCTAAATAACCTGCATATTTATGAACCAAAACTGTACCAGCGACACCACGACGTTTTTCTGTGTCAGAGACCGCAACATCATCACGAATAATGACACTTTCAACTTGAATGTCTTCCATTTGTGCCATTTCTTGAGCCATTTCAAAGTTCATTACGTCGCCAGCATAGTTTTTGATGATGAGTAAAACACCATCTCCTGTGTCTACGGCTTTAATGACATCAAGAATTTTATCTGGTGTTGGAGAAGTAAAGATTTCACCGCAAACTGCAGCGTCTAACATTCCTCGTGCAACAAAGCCTGCATGTGCAGGTTCGTGACCACTACCACCGCCAGATACGAGGGCCACACCTGATTGCTTTTTATCTTTTCTCACAACAACCGTATCTGATATTAATTCCACATCCGGATTCGTTGTGATAAGTCCATCTAGCATATCAGCTAAGATTTGGTTTTTGTCTTTGATTAATTTTTTCATACTCAAATTACTCCTTTGAAGAGAAATGACTTCTAGACAGTTCATCGACTGTTAAAATGGCATCTGCAATTTCATCTGCTGTAATTTTATCGCTAAGGTTAGCAAATGTATCATCTGGTGACAATGCACGTTCACCTACACTTACTAAATCTTCATAGCTTTTATCGTCGATGTGAAGGCCTTCTAAAGTTGTTGGCATGTTAATGCTACTTAGGAATCTTTGATATTTTAAGAATTTTTCTGTTGGTGCATTTTCTAATACTAATTGGACTAAAATACCATATGCGACTTTTTCACCATGTGTTAAGTGATGGATGTTACCTTGAAGCGCCGTAAAACCGTTATGAATCGCGTGTGCCGCAGCAAGACCCCCATTTTCAAAACCTAAACCTGAAAGTAAAGTGTTCGCTTCAATCACTGCATCAACTTGAGGTGATACAACATGTTTTTCAACCGCTGTATATGCACTGAGGCCATATTCAAAAATAGTTTCTTCACATTTTTGAGCAATTGCTAAGCTTGCCAATGAAGGGCGACCATGAAACATATTCTTACCTTGACGACGTAATGTAGATTCAACTTCTAACAATGTCGCTAAACCATCACTCATCCCTGAAGCAAATAGTCTTACTGGGGCTTGTGCAACAATTTCAGAGTCGACCATCACTGTGTCAGGGTTTTTTGGATAAAATTGGTAACCGCTGAACACACCGTCTTCTCTGTAGATAACTGAAACAGCAGCAGTAGGTGCATCCATTGAAGCTGTTGAAGCAAAGTCAATGACACTTGCTTTTAATGCGTAACCTACAGCTTTACCTGTATCTAATGCTTTACCGCCACCTAAACCGATGACAACGTCAACACCTGATTTTTTATAAGATTCGACAATACGATTAATTTCATCTTCTGAAGATTCACCTTTGAATACTTCATAATCATATTTCACATTTTTGTTGTTGGAAAAACTTTGCTCAATTTGATTTTTCGTAATATCCCAAACAAGACTATCTGAAATAATCAATGCGTGTGTACCTAAACGTTGTGTCTCTTCAGCAATTGAATTAATAACGCCTTTCCCTTGTACATATCTTCCTGGTGATTGAAAAATTAATTTTGACATACGAATTCCTCCAAAATAGTTATAATTAATAATCTGATTTGAAACCAAATTATCACTAACAACAGATAGAATAAGTGTGAATGGAATCATACCCCTTTTTTTCGCCCTAATGTGTTTACCCGTTTTTTTGTAAGAATACATTAATTTTTTAATTTAATTGTTAACATTTTGTTAACGAATCACAAGATATTGATGTTTGTTATTTAAAATGTACTTTACATAAACAGTTCAAAATAAAGATTTTTCTTTTTGAATAAACGCGCACTAACTTTAGCTTTTAAGGGCAAATAATACAGACGAAAAAATAATTCTCATCATTAATTTGCCTTCAAAATAACATTATCTATTATATGAAAGCGTTTTAAATCGAATAACAAGTATATTATCTCACTTTAATAATAAATTTCACTACCATTTATTGACAAATTTCAAAACTTTTTAAAAAATATAACATGATTAAGATAAATATATATTTTATAATATGGGGAAAGGGCTTGGTTCCGCTATATTGTCGGAAACAAACTCTTATATTAATACGTGGCAAACAAAAATTGATTCTGTTCCACTTCATATAAAACTGCTTGATTGTCTAATTTGAAAAATATTTATTAATCAAGTTTTTCTAAAAACTCACTGAAATGTTTTAAATCCGTTAACTGAAAATTACATTTTTCGCTATTATGACAAATATAATTGCCTCTTGTCGTGTAACGTCCGTCACTAGAACTATGTGTCTTTTTCATAAATAGAGACACGTTGGACTCGGTATTACAAATCGAACAAAATACTTGTTGTTTTAATTGTGTTAATCCGATGTTAATCTAAAGTAAAATTAATTAAGAATTTATATTATCATAAAAACAAAATCTAATATTTGATAAGATGTTTACACATAGGAAATTGTAAGGGAAGTGCAAAAATGGACGGACAATTTTTACAAATTGAGAAGAGATTTCGAACAGAAATTGAAGGATTACGTTTTATTGCTGCATTATTAGTGGCAATTTATCATATCTGGTTAGGCAGAGTGTCAGGCGGTGTTGATGTATTTTTTATTATTTCAGGTTACTTAATCACTGCATCGATCATTTCTAAAATCAACAAACAAGGTTACCTTTCTTTTTCCAAGTATTTCGGTGGATTACTGAAGAGATTACTTCCTAACGTACTTATTATCTTAACTGTTGTTGCTATCGCTACCTTTTGGATTATTCCAAGTTCAATCTATGGTAAAACGATAAAAGAATTAATCGCATCATTGTTTTATTATCAAAATCTACAGCTTGCCTTTTCACATACGGACTACTTAAATTCAGAACAAGCGAAAACACCTTTAGAACATTTTTGGGCAATGTCTATTCAAGGTCAATTTTATGTTATATGGTTTATATTATTTTCATTTATCGTTTTATTGTGGAAGAAGCTTAAAACGATACATATTCACACAACAATCAACATCATACTTATTATCCTTTTTTTAGGTTCACTCACATTTTCTATATTTCAAACGAGTACAAATCAACAGTTTGCTTATTTTAATCCAGTCGCACGTGTTTGGCAATTTGCATTAGGGGGTTTAGTCTACCTTAACCTTTTCAAAATAAAAATTCCTGTCATGTTCTCGAATATACTGGGTTGGATAGGTTTAGTGGGCTTAATACTCACCGGTATCATTTTTGATGTCTCAACGATGTTTCCTGGTTATGTTGCATTGTGGCCAATGACATGTGCAATACTCATCTTATTATCTGGCAATGATCCATCACATTTTGGGGTTGAAGCTTTATTAAGTCGCCCAATCCTCATGAAGCTAGGTGGCATTTCTTTCGGAATTTATTTATGGCATTGGGTGCTATTATCGTTTTATAAATATACCGTTGATACACATATTTCTACCCTTATCGGTATAGGTATCATTTTATTAAGTATAGCACTGAGTATTATCACAACAAATTTAGTTGAAAAGCCTATACGACATAGTTTCGGTAAGCCTGTGTTTATGAGGTTAGGTGCTTTTTTTACTGTTGTATTATGCTTGATTGGAACCCTTGGATTTAGCTACAAATTGAATAATCCTACGTATGTAAAAGACGTTCCACCAAATCATGCTTTTCCAGGTGCAACAGCCAAAGCAGATTACCAAAATAAAAAGAACATCTTGCCTCGTATTAAATATATTACTAATGATAAATCTGATGCTTATGATGATGGAGGCATGATTTACCAAGGTGCAAAGGTCAAACCATTAACATATGGTCAAAAAGACGGTTATCAATATCATATATTGCTTGTCGGCGGTTCCCATTCGAGTCATTGGCTGGGAGCACTTCAACAAATTGCTGAAAAAGATAAAATCAAAATCACGCACCTTTGCAAAGCGAATGCTCGTTTTACAATGGGTGAACAAGATGCATTGTCCCAAAAATGGATGGAAAACACGAAAGACTACATAAAAAAACATAAAGATGACTATGATTTAGTATTTACTACAGCTGATGTCGGAAATGACGAAGAAACCGATGTCCCACAAGGCTTCATTGATGCATTTCGTTATTTAGAATCACTTGATTTACCTGTCTTTGCAGTACGTGATACACCAAGATTAGATATCAATGCAATCGAAGCTTATGAAAAAAATAAAAATGTGACCATTGATGTTTCTAAACAACTTCCGGACAAAAACTTTCAACCAATGGAAGATACAGGTGCAAAAGTCTATGATTATAACAATTATATTGCGCCTAATCACACTTTCAAGCCTGTAAGAGGAAATATATTTGTTTTCTTTGACTCCAGTCACATGACGAATACATTTTCAAGAACGCTCGGCCCAGTTATTAAAGATGACCTTATGCGTGAACTTCAAAGTGCTTAGTATTTTTTCAGAACAGAAGCCTTACCTTAACTGTAAAAAATCATGGGAGCGGTACATCATCATATTCATGCAATGCTTAGACACGCTTGCCTAGACGCCTCGTCTCAACTCACCAACGCTTGATTGTACGGTTACACATTTGAAGTGTTGGGGTATTTTTGACTTCGGCTGATTTCACTGCCTTCTCGCTTAAATTGACAATTATGAGACTAAGCCTATGTCGCTTGAGTAGTTGATAGTCATTGAATACGATATCAGTGCCATTTTTATAAATGATTAAAAGTCATAGTCACTGTTTTTTTACCGATTTTAAGGCGATTTCAAACTATATCACAATGGATTAAGGTGGTAGACTTCAATGTCCTGTCTCCTTATTTTAATAAGTTATAAACCAATGTCCGTTCCCCATAATTGATGTGATAATAATAAAGCTCTATGTTACAGTATAATGTTTTACATTCTAAATTTTTTATTCGTGTCCTTCGCCTTTATTTCCAATTAATGCACCGCTTCATTTCCTTTGAAATAACAAATATAATAATAAAGGGACAATAATAAAATCAGGTACTCATCTCATTACTCCCAACCCAAAGAGAGGTGTTTATCCTTAATATGGAGGCTTCATTTTGGCAGAAATTTTGAATACTTTTTATCACAATTATCAATACAAAGGAAAAATGGAGAGAGCATTAGTTCACAAAAATTCGGAATGGCACGAAACGTTTCAATGCATTTTTACGTCAAAAGATTCTATATTATTTCAACAAAGGAATGTCGCCTTACATGACTATCCTGGGCTGATCGACGTCACTGTCGGTGGCCATATCAAATGTGATGAGAAGATGTCAGATGGTATTCGAGAAATAAAAGAAGAGATGGGATTAGATATTTCTTTTGAAAGACTTCGGTTTTTATGTACACTTCCCGAAAGTCTTGAAGGGCTCTTCACCGATAAAGAATTCATCCATATTTACACGGTAGAAATCACGGATGATGAAATCGACGCGATTGCGTTTCAAGATGATGAAGTACAATCATTATACCGAATTAATAAAGATGAATTTAGCAAATTTTCGAAAGGACAAATTGAGACGATTAATGGCGTCTCACTGGATAATCAAACATCTCGATCTTTCACTCAATCTGACTTTCTCCCATACTCTTCAGCATATTTCACTTGTGTCTCGGCTTTAATTGAACGTAATTTGTAATAAGATTAAAGGAAACTAGAAATCAAAACATAAGAATAGATAAAAAGAGGGGCAGCGATCGTATAGATTGCTGTCCCTCTTTTTATGTTGCTAAATATCATACATTATATTCCGTTACTTGGTCCTATATTTTTAAATTGTTGCATGACATAATCCCTACTTTTTTTATGATCTACAATTACTTCGGGATAGTCTTTACCAATTTCAATGTGATGATTTTCTTTTAATTGCGCTTTGTATCGCGTTGGATGGTGAAGATATTGAGGACGTACATCATCGAAAACCTCTAATTCGGACTTTATAAAATAACCATTCGGGTCAAAACGTTCACTTTGACGTATGGGATTAAACATTCTGAAATAAGGCACGGCGTCTGTACCCGTTGACGCTGACCATTGCCAACCGTGTACATTCGAAGCATTATCATAGTCTAAGAGATATTGTCTAAAGTATGCTTCACCCCAAGTCCAATCAATAAATAAATGTTTCGTTAAAAACTGAGAAACAACCATTCTCAAACGATTGTGCATCAGGCCTGTACGGTTGAGCTTCTTCATTGCAGCGTCCACAATCGGATAGCCCGTTTGTCCACTTTTCCACGATTCAAAATGAGATGGATTGTTCGACCACTGCATCCCTCGATATTTTTCAGAAAAAGATTGAGTCGCCGTTTGTGGATATTTTGTCATTAATACATAATAAAATTCACGAAACATCACTTCTCTTATAAACGCTTCGTAATTAACCTCATCACTGTCGTAACCCGCTAATAAATCATTCATAACCTCACGAATATCGAGTAAGCCATACGCTAAAAATCGACTTAAACCACTTACATAATCTTGTGAAATGTCATCTGTGCGCCTTTTATAATCAGATATATCTGTATTTAAAAATGTTGCCCAATCTTGACGTGCGCTTTTTTCCATATCTTCACTATCATTTATCTGCAAATGCGCCTGATTTGTGCCTTTTTCTGCAATTTTGGCGACCTGCTTGTATGCATCCGCTTTATAATGCCTATGTACTAAATTTTTACGATTCGCTTTATAAAAACTCGTAAACACTTTATACGGTTGCTGTTGCTGATTCAACGTTTGTGAGGGTTGAAAATAGTGATTAACACGTTGCCCGATAACTTTAACTTGATGATTCTCAAAAGCACGTTTCATATGAGGATAGTCATAAATCGATTGATGATAGCTCATGATATCTTGTGGCATTAATACATGAGATAACGCTAGATTATCCACAAATACATCTAATTGGTCATAATTGAGAATGTAGGGGTATATCTCACATTGATTTAAAGTATGTACAAAACCTTTAACCACTGTTTTATAATCATCACGCTTCACATTTGCTGCATCAGATAAATCTTCTATCGTTAAAATTAAATAAAGCTGATCTATCTCATTTTGATGCTTAATCACATATTCAAATAATGGATTGTGTTGCATTCTAAAAACTCTGTTAAGTATCACACCTAGACGCATATAAAGCCCCCTTTATTGTTGTGAATACGACATATACTTTCCTGCTGATTCATCTTTAAAAACATTTCCTGGGAAAAGGTCCAACTCAGGCATCGCTTTCAGATTAACCATCTTTGTCAAAGATTAATCTTGTATATCGTATCATAAATCCTCTCTATTCTCAGACAGACAATCCCTGTAAGGCAACCCATCCTGTTCGGTCATCTCAGCACAATTTCTTATTGCCGTTACCATCATGCTATTAAAAATTTTCACCATCAAAAAAGAGTAGAACAACGAAATCACATCGATTTCAGTTGTTCTACTCCCTAATCGTTTAATGACACGCTTTATGTCGTAACTCAATTATGCAAGTTTCCCACTGTTTTGTTATAACGCTTTGTCTTATTAGTCATTTACATTTTTAAAAAATTCTCTATATGTCGGATTAGGATATTTATAGAAACCTTCACCTGTTAAAGCCCTAATTTTCCTACGTCCATATAATTTTTAAGAAATCAGCTCTAAAAATAGCCACAAATATAATAATTAAAGGCAAAAAAGAGGAAGCGATATCTTATCGATACTTCTCCCTCTTCTGTTTTTATTAAATTATCTTAAAATATGTTTCTTACTGTATCGATCTACTTATAACTCATATTGTTAAGCAAATATATCTCTTCATCTGTAGAAAGTCTAAATTTATGATAGCGTTTTGGCTTCTTTAATTTCTTCTGCCATTTTATCACTGTATCCGAAGAACCAAGTCAGTATGAACCCAACCGCAAATGAGACAATAAGTACTAAAATATATAAAGGCAATTGTCCGATGTCTTTAATGAACAACAACATGCCCGGGAGTACTGTAATTGCCATTCCAGAAGCTTTGAGATGGAATAATGATGCCAAGAATCCGCCAGCAGCACCTCCAACTAATCCACAAACAAACGGTTTAAAATATCTTAAATTCACACCGAATATCGCAGGTTCTGTAATACCTAAGAAAGCTGAAAACGCTGAAGGTAAAGCTAAAGCTTTCAATTTCTTTTGACGTGTTTTAAGTCCCACTGCAACTGTTGCAGCACCTTGTGCAGTCATCGCTGCTGAAATAATCGGATTAAATTCATTATATTTGAATTCTTCTAACAATTGAATTTCCATAAAGTTAAAGATATGATGCACACCCGTTACAACAATAATTTGTTGGAAGAAACCTATAAGCAATCCAGCAATTCCAAACGGTAAGTCGAGAACCCATTTCGTACCTGCTAAAATAACTGTTTCTAATCCATGGAACACAGGCCCGATAGCAAAAAGACCTAATGTAATCATAACGAGCAATGTTAAGAAAGGCGTAACGATTAAGTCGATAGCATCTGGTATGCGTTTACGTAAAAACTTCTCAAATTTTGCGCCAATTAGACCAACAAAAAATGCCGGTAGTACAGAGCCTTGATACCCTACAACAGGAATGAGACCAAAAAATTTAAGCGGTGCCGCGGAACCTTCACCAACTGCATAAGCATTCGGTAACGCTGGGTTTACAAGCATGAGCCCTAATACGATACCGAGTACGGGACTGCCGCCAAACACTTTAAAAGCACTCCATGCGACCAGTGCCGGTAAAAATGCAAAAGCTGTATCCGTTAATACTTGTGTAAACAGAATAAAATTCGGCGAGATATCTTTAGGTGTCATCCCCATCCAAGATAAGATTTGCTCATTGACGAGCACACCACGCAATCCCATAAATAAGCCTGTCGCCACAAGCACAGGGATGATTGGAACAAATACATCTCCGAAAGTTCTAATCGCCCGTTGGAACATATTGCCTTGTTGACCGCCCTCTTGCTTCACTTCACTAGCTGAATGGCCTTCTATCCCCAAGCTTTCAACCGCATGATAAATTTTATTTACCGTCCCTGTACCAAAGATCACTTGGTATTGTCCTGAGTTATAGAAAGCCCCTTTCACTTTATCTGTTTGCTCAATTTTGTCTTGATTGATTTTTTCTTTGTCATGAAGTACGATGCGTAGTCGTGTCGCACAATGTGCAATCGACTTGATATTTTCTTGCCCTCCAACAGCCTCTATGACTTGTCTTGCAATTTGTTTATCTGACATGGCCATGATACAACGCCTCCTAGATTTTTATTTATAATTCCATGAATTCGTTAACTTCTGCGAGCGTAGGTAGACTTCCGATAGCGCCTTCCTTTGTCGTTGATAATGAAGCGACAGCATTACTAAATGTCAACATGGACTGTGCGTTTTGTTGAATATAGTCAAATGACTGATTATGGGCTTGCCCTGTCAATAACTGATAAATGATTGCGCCGATAAATGCATCTCCTGCACCCGTCGTATCTTGTACTTTCGATTTATACCCTTCATGTTGGGCAATCTTGCCTTGTTGCGTATAAATGGATGCGCCCTTTGCTCCTTCTGTATAAATGATGACTTGCGTATTCCCTTTAAATAATTGTTGAATCGATGCTTCATCCTTACTTCCTGTTAAATAAACCAGTTCTTCGTCTGCGATTTTAACGATATGAGCTTTTGGCATAAAGGCTAAGACTGTCTTTTTCAATTCATCGACAGAAGGCCATAGAGGAAATCTTAAATTCGGGTCAAAAATAATCGTGCCATTGGCTTTTTCCATTTGTTCAATCGCTTCGATATGCGCTTTTTTCATTGGCGAAGGGATAAGATCAACAGAACAAAAATGAAGAATATCATCTGATTGAAAATTCAACTTAAGTGATGACGACTCAAGCAACATATCAGCTGATGGTTTACGATAAAATGCAAAATCACGCTCTCCTGACGCTGTTAAACTTACAAATGCGAGCCCTGTATTCGCTTCATCTGTTCGACTGATTGAAGTTGTATCTACACCTTGCTTTTGTAGTGTTTCTTCAATTAAGTCTCCGAATGCATCTTGACCTAATTGCGTAATCAGCGCCGATTCCCCTCCAAGTCGCGCAACACAACTGGCTACATTTGCAGGTGCCCCGCCCACTTGAGGCTCAAATCCTTTCACATCTTTCAGTTCAACGTCTCGTGTTTGTGGAATAAAATCAATAAGTGCTTCTCCAATTGCATATAATTTTGCCATTATTGCCCTTCTTTCAAATCATATTTTGTAATATCAAGCGTCACATGGCCACCTTCAGAATGGATACGTATCCCATCTGATGAGACTTTCGGGAAAATTCTAGACGTCATTACCGCCTGGCCATCATTAAGAAAAATTTCTACACTCGATGTATCGACATAAATTTGTAAACGATAAAGTGCATCCGACAATGTAACTGAACGGGTTGTACCGTCAACCTGACCTGGTAATTGTCCACTCAATGTTCGATCAAGCGTAAAACGTTGCATATCGGATTCATACGATAACCGCGTATATTCTTCTTCTGATTGCCTAATATCCATATAGAACCCTTTTGATGCATTTTCTAAAACATCAATATTTAACTCATAGTGTGTTCCAGTAAATTGTTGTAACATTAAAGATTGATCTGATATATCAAAAGTAGCTTGTAATTTCGACTGTCTTAATTGTTGAAGCGCTTTAATCGGCTGCTGAATGAGACGATGATTTTGCACAGACAAGACTCTTGGGATTGTTAAGCAATGCGCCCAGTCATCTTGATCTGTCGGGTATGTCGTATCGGGTAATCCCATCCAACCGATTAAAATTCTTTCATCATCCGCACCTATCATCGTTTGAGGTGCATAAAAATCAAATCCATGGTCTAATTCATTAAAGTCATCATGCGTCAATTCAAGTGTGTCAAAATTTAAAGTTCCCATTACATAACCGGATTGATAAATATTTCGAAAGCGATCGCCGTGTTGTGCTACACCTTGTGGACAAAATAGAACGATGTCATGCCCGTCTATATTGAAATAATCTGGACACTCCCACATATAACCGAACGATGGATATTTTGTCTTTAACTCACCTTTTTGATGCCAATTGTTGAAGTCCTGAGACGCATAAACGACAATCGCACCTGTCATATTTTCACGTTGTGCACCGATAACGATGTAATAACTTTTACGCTTATCGTCATACCAAACTTTTGGGTCTCTAAAGTGTTCTGTATACCCTGTTGGTGGTCCTTCTATCATAGCTTGCTTATCAACGGCTTCTTGTCCCTTTAACGTGGAGACCACTTGATATGGAACTCTTGTCCATGATTGCGTTCTATGATTGCCTGTATAAACCAACCTCACTTCATTATCCACAATTACGGCTGATCCGCTGTATGCGCCATGTGAATCATACACGGTATCAGGTTCCACAGCAGGACCAATTTGTGT
Source organism: Staphylococcus sp. 191 (assembly GCF_011174885.1). Lineage (NCBI taxonomy): Bacteria > Bacillati > Bacillota > Bacilli > Caryophanales > Staphylococcaceae > Staphylococcus > Staphylococcus sp. 191. The sequence continues at coordinate 107,063 of NZ_PNRJ01000003.1, forward strand.
AAAATTCACTAAATCAGGGGATGTCACATGATACCAGTACTTCATTCCATGAACCGCACCAAAAGGATGCCACTGGTAAAAAATGTGGTATAGCCCTTCATGATAGACAAGCCCATTCGGATCATTTAATAAACCTGAAATAGGTTGAATATGAAAAGATTGGCGCCACTTCGCATGTTTGACCTTCTCTGTCAGTCGTTCCATCTCTTCAGTTGGCACATCTTCCAATGTTCTATACTTTAATGCTCTCGTCCACTCCATCTCTTCCCTCCTTTTTTGGAACCGGTACCAAAATATCTCAAAAAAAAGTAAAATGCTTTACACTGCGAATTTTACTTTTTATAACGAGAAATGTCAACGCTTTCTTTTTCATCAATATAGAAATCCATGCGCTGAACTAATGGTACTTCTTCACCTTCTAACAATTTCATCATAGACAATGCTGCAATACGACCTGTCTCTTCGTAAGGAAAAACAATCGTTGTAATCATAGGTGTAACAATCGATGTTGTTTCATAACCACCGAATCCAGAAATTGACAATGACTTAGGCACATCCAGTTTTAGATCTAGTGCAGCTTTTAACACACCTAATGCGATATTGTCTGTCGCACAAATCACCGCTTCATATTCATGAATCACTGATTTTGCCAACGTCTGTGCATCGCTCAATTTAAACGACGTTGTATGAATATCTGCCTGTTGATCCGACTCTGCTAGCCCATCTAAGACACCCCGACGTCTATGAATCCCAACCGCTTTATCCGATGCATCCACACCAAAGTAGGCAATACGTTTAAAATGACCCGTCCCAAAGTAACGCCCTATCAACCGGCCTGCTTCATAATCATTTTGGACAATCGAAGGAATCCCCTCATAAGACTGCCCCACTAATATTACTGGCACATTAACCGTATGAATCGCCTTCACATGTGCATCTGTAAGTGTCGTAGCAAATAAAATAATGCCATCCACCTTGTTTTTCGCAAGTGTGTATATCGCATTAATCTCAAGTTGTTGATCCAAATCGGTATTGACAATCATGGTTTGATATTTTTTAGTTCTCAAATACGTCTCAATCCCGTACAATGTTTGGTTCGAAGCATAAGAACTCAAACGAGGTACAATTACGCCCATCATCTGTGTACGCTTTGCCTTTAAACTTTGTGCAAATTGATTCGGACTATACCCCGTCTCCTTCACAACACGCTCAATCTTCTGACGCGTCTTTTCACTAATTGAACCACCATTTAAATATCGAGACACCGTACTCTTCGACACCTGCGCAAGTCTTGCGATATCACTAATATTCATCACGTTCACCTCAAAATCCATCATAGCATAAATAGAGACATCTCAGCGTACCATTCACAACTTAGCACATTCGAAGTTTAACCATCTAAAACTTTAGATAATAGTACTTCATTGGTTAGCGATTGCCTCATCGCTATCATATATGTTTCTCTTTGTATTTCGCTAATTTTCTTATCGTTAGATTCAAATCTTCAAACGCAAGATTCTTCAAAATTGTTTGTTGATTTTTAATCAATCTTTATTATCATAACCTATTCTGACCCTTCATAGGTTTAAGTTGCTGATAAGACCCCATCTTCCATATGGAAAACTTTATCGCAATATGTCGTAAGCCGTTCGTCATGCGTCACGACAATGCATGTTTTATTTTTTTCTTGTGTCTGTTCTTTTAATATTTTCATCACTTCCATAGCGTTTTGTGTATCTAAAGAGGCTGTCGGTTCATCAGCTAATATAATTGAAGGCTTAGTGTACAATGCTTTGGCTATTGCAACACGCTGTTTTTGACCTCCAGATATTTCACTAGGCAATTGATTTTCAATGTCTTCAAGGTTTAATTGCGTCATCAATTGTTGATATGCTTGTGTGCTTAACACGTCTTTTTTCTGTTTCTTTAATAATTGAAATTGTTGCTTCACTGTTAAAAATGGCACAAGATTTGTCGCTTGCAAAATGAAACCAATCTCCTGCATCCGTGTATGCGCCAAGGCTTTTTGAGACATCCCTGAGACTTCCTTACCATTAATAAGAATCTCTCCAGAAGAGGGCGTTTGGAGTGCGCCTGCCATCGTTAAAAATGTGCTTTTCCCAGAGCCTGAGGGTCCAACAATCGCAATAAGTTCATTTTGTTCGAACTTAAGAGATGTCGGTTTGACAGCTTCTATTTTTTTATTACCATCTTGAAAGTATTTCGTCACATTTTTGAATTCTAACATTTCCTACACACTCCTTTAGCCAATAGCTTTTAGTGGATCCACTTTTCTAATCGTAAAGATTGAAAATAAACTTCCTAATAACGATACAATGATAAGCACAACACCGTATATCAGTAGTGTGACCATATTAAATTTTATAGGCACAACACTTGGTAGGAATGCACTTGTGATTAAAGTTAAAATAAGCCCTATCACTGTTCCAATCACTGCAATAATCAAGGTTTGTGATAATACCACTTTGGCTAAGTAACCATTTGTAAATCCTTGTGCCTTTAAAACACCGAACAAGTTTGTTTTTTGTAAAGTGATGACATATAAAAATATACCTATCACAGTTGCTGAAATCATAAATAAAAATGAAATCATAAAGTTTAAAGTCAAATTCTGAGCTGTATAGCCGGGTAAGTTTTTAATAAAGTTATCAATCCCAATCGCTTCTAAATGCGCATTTAAATCTTTTTGATGCCAGTTTTGATCACGCACTACAACTGCATTAACTTTAGATTCATCTAAAGTCGGATTAATCTTCTGTATCGTTTTTTGGTTAGAAAATAGCACTGGAGAAGCATTATATTTCGCACTTTCACTAAATCCCACTATTTTTAACTTCTCATCAGATTTTGAAAGTGATAACTGATTGCCTACTTTAAATCCTTTTTCTTTTAAAGTTTGATCAGCAACGACTTCATCATTAGATTTAAACTTTTTACCCTCAATGATTTTGGGTATTAAAAAAGAATTTTCAGCCACACCAAACAACAACGCATTTTCTTTATGACTACCATTTGAAATAATGACACCTGACTGTTTTAAGGTTGCTTGTTGTTTGTACGTTTCTGGAATATCCTTTTTATTATACACAGATTGTTCCACAGTTTGGTTTGCATCTTTATTTAAAATAATCGCATCTGCATGCCACTTATCGATACCTTCTCTATTCATATTCATTAAGCCACTCGCTAAACCTGACAGTAAAAAAAGCAAATAACTAATCATCATTAGCACACCAATAATCAAGCTGAATTTCAGCTTATTTCGTTTAATTTCATTCCATGCCAGAAACATAAGTGCCCCCCCTTTCGATTCGTACCAGCCTATGTATTTTAAGTACATGAAGGAAATGGCTTAAAATCATTTGTATCAAATTATACCCTTCAACATTGAAAAATATCTATATGTACCTTTTTCATTAAAAGAAAACACTGCATTAGGGATTCCTAGTCTTTCAAATAGATTCTGTTTTGACTATAAAGAAAGCCCTAAGACGATTGTTAAAAATCATCTTAGAGCTATTATTTTTCCATCTTTAACAATGACTATGGAGACTAATTTGTGATTTTCAGAATAATATCTTTATTTTTTGAGACATCAATCTGGTCACGAATTTGAGACTTAATTTGATTGCGCATGGCTTGCTTTAAGATACTGCTCGAAGCGTTATTAGGTTGATACTGGTCCCAATATTCTAATTCTGCATATAGTTCACGACATGTTTTCATCATATAACCACCTTTAAATTAATATACAATAAAATAGCTCTTCAAATTAAGAAGAGCTTTACACATCTTCTCATCTTTCAGTATTAGATACTGTTGGAATTAGCACATCGCATTTTAGCTGTTGCTGGAGTTTCTAAGGGCCAAATCCCTCCACTCACTCTTAATAAGAGAACTATTTTATTAACCTTATTATAACATAAAACACTTTGAACATAGGTGTTTAAAAATCTACAAATTTAATATAGATTGAAAAATAAGTAGTAAATCTAAATAATTAGAATTGTACCTAGTTATTTGACACATTCATTTTGTATATATTTACGCTCTGTGGTAATATCATTATGCGTAAAAATGCGAGATACTAATAAAGAAGAAGGTTTAAATATATTATGAAGGAAAATTTTTGGCGTGAATTGCCACGGCCATTTTTTATTTTGGCACCTATGGAGGATGTGACAGATATCGTCTTTCGTCACGTTGTGAGTGAAGCAGCAAGACCTGATGTATTTTTTACTGAATTTACGAATACCGCAAGTTTTTGTCACCCAGAGGGCATCCACAGCGTTCGTGGTCGCTTAACTTTTAGCGAAGATGAACAGCCAATGGTCGCACATATTTGGGGTGATCAACCTGAACAATTCCGCGAAATGAGTATCGGCTTAGCTGAAATGGGTTTTAAAGGTATTGATTTAAATATGGGCTGTCCTGTAGCAAACGTTGCTCAAAAAGGGAAGGGCTCTGGACTTATTCTAAGACCTGAAGTTGCTGCTGAAATTATTCAAGCCACTAAAGCAGGTGGGCTACCGGTAAGTGTTAAAACACGCCTAGGCTATTACGAAATAGATGAGTGGAAAGATTGGTTAAAGCATGTTTTGAAACAAGACATCGCAAATTTATCCATCCACCTTCGTACACGTAAAGAGATGAGTAAGGTTGATGCCCATTGGGAATTAATTGAAGCCATTAAGAACTTACGTGATGAGATTGCGCCAGATACATTATTAACGATTAACGGCGATATTCCAGATCGACAAACCGGGCTTGAACTTGTCGAAAAATATGGTGTCGATGGCATTATGATTGGTAGAGGCGTATTCCATAATCCCTTTGCTTTTGAAAAAGAGTCCCGTGAACACACTAGTAAAGAGCTATTAGATTTATTGAGATTACATTTATCATTATTTCAAAAATATAATAAAGATGAAGACCGCCAATTTAAAAGTTTACGTAGATTCTTTAAAATATACGTGCGTGATATTAAAGGGGCGAGTCAACTTCGCCATCAATTGATGAATACTGAATCTATCGCTGAAGCACGCGAATTACTCGATGCATTCGAAGCACAAATGGAAAATCGTACGCTAACTTAATCATTGTAATTATTAAAACTGAAGTTTAAACATAACATTAAGCTTAAATAAAGAATCGACAAAGTAAAACCACATTTACTTCGTCGATTTTTTGTGTTATTAAGAAAATAATAGCTCCACACACGCTCATGACAACACAATGCTCCCCAGATGCTTTAATAGATTAATAACAACTAAAAAAGTGGTAAACAGAGAGGTAATAGCAATCAAATTATAGAGGTTAGGATAACTTCTCTCATTATCCCAACGAGAAATGAGTTGGCTTGGTACATAAATCTTTTCTAGAATACCTAATCTAATAGCATACATCCTCTTATAACAGCTTCTTTATAATCAAAAAAACATTTAAGAGTACTTCAGTATCTAATGATTTTGCAATATATATTAAAAAAAGCTATGCAAAATTTGTAGATCTTATTTAACAGGTATTGTATGTTTCCATAATTGAAATAAAAGATTTCTAGAGATAAAAATTTATATCATTAAGTACTTTCCTCATCAGAATACTATAAACCAATAATAAAAAACATCTAAATCAAATCTCAATGAAGCATAACAAATATGTATTATTTGAAGAAAGCTGGAGGTAATTATATTCTTTTCTATTACATATTTCTAAGTAGTTGCTTTACTTTTCAAAATGTCACAAAAATCAATAATGCCTACACAACTGCTCATTCTATAGAAAACGCTTACAACGTATAATTTCCTTAATAATAACGAGGTGATTATATGGCAAAACAAGTAAGCACTAAAGAAAAGTATTCCTTTGGTTTTGGCGCATTTGGGAAAGATATGGTCGTTGGTTTTGTAGGTATGTATTTAATGTTTTACTTCACTGATGTATTAGGTGTCAGTGCTGCGTTCGTAGGAACTTTATTTTTCATTGCACGTTTTTGGGATGCAATTAATGACCCGATTATGGGTATGATTATTGATAATACACGTTCAAGATGGGGAAAATTCCGTCCCTGGATTTTAGCAGGAACGCTTGTAAACTCCATTTTTTTCATTTTGTTATTCACAGACTTTGATTTAAGTCAAACAAGCCTATATATTTATGTCTCTTTAATTTATATTCTTTGGGGGATGTCTTACACAATGATGGACGTTCCTTACTGGTCATGGTTACCTAACTTAACGAATGACCCAGTAGAACGTGAAGAAGTTTCAATTGTCCCACGTGTGTTCGCAAGTACAGCAAACTTAATTAACGGAACATTGGGATTAACTTTCATTTATTTCTTAGGCACTTGGTTTGGTAAACAAGAAGGTGATCAATCAGTTGGATTCTTCACATATGTCTTAATCATTACATTGATTTTTATCCTCACGATTTCATTTACAGTTAAAAATGTTAAAGAAGCACCGACAAATACAGGGGAAGGCATTAAAGTAAGATTTAAAGACATTTGGCGTATCTTATTTACTAACAAAGAACTGCTTGCCTATATCGGAACAATCCTATGTTTCTACTTAGGCGCACAGTTTCTGGCAACAACGCTACTTTATTACTTTAACTATGTTGTTGGTTCTAAAAGTCTCTTTGCTTTATTTAATGCTTTAGGTTTTATGGAAATGGTTGGCTTGATTATTTTCCCTAGAGTTGCAAAATGGATTACTCGCGAAAAAGTGTATCCCTTAGCGACAGGGTTAGCTGTTGTTGGGTTAGCGATTCTCTTCGTCTTCGGATTCATAGCACCGACTTCAATTTACCCTGTGATTGTCGGCACAGCAGCTATTAAATTAGGTTTCGGCTTGATTACCGGGGTAATTACCGTTTCTATCGCTGATGTCATTGACTATAGTGAAGTGAAATTCGGACAACGTAATGAAAGTATTATTACTTCCACACAAACTTTTTTAGTTAAAACCGCAATGGCACTATCAGGATTAGTCATTGGATGGAGTTTATCTCTGTTTCATTATGCTCCTAATATTGAACAAACAGAATTTACTAAAAATGGTATACGTTTCTTAATGATGGGGATGCCTGTGATTTTCATCTTGATCAGCTACTTTATCTACAAATGGGGCTATAAACTTAAAGGGGCATTCTTGAAAGATATTGTTCAGACACTTGAAAACCGTAAAAATAGAGAAAAGAGCGTGTAATCAATGAGCATTTACATTAATCAAGATCTTTTGCAATTTCATTTAACTAACGGACAAATTAGCTATATTTTCTATATTGGTCCTACACATCAACCTGTACAATTATATACGGGCCCCCATATTGAAGATGCCGATTACACTTTTTTAGAACATCAACAATCACGGCCTGTCTCAAACTACATGATTGAAAACGATACGACATTTTCTCATGAACATACACTTATGGAATATCCATCTTTTGGTTCAACAGACTTCCGAAGTCCTGCTTTTGAAGTCCGTCATCCAGATGGTAGTCATATTACAAACTTAGAATATGAACACTACGAAGTACGTCATCAAGCACCAGTACTCAAAGACTTACCACACGTACGTCAAAGCCAACAAAACGTCGAGACATTAATCATTTATTTAATCGATCCTGTGAGTCAATTACGAGTCAAACTATATTACAGTCTCTTTGACGATATGAATATTATTGCGAGACATACTGAATTTGAAAATACAGGTGTAAACACGCTGCCCCTCACACGTGCTCTAAGCATGAATTTGGATTTGATGTCAGATAGTTTTTCACTCGTACATTTAAGTGGTGCATGGGGTCGTGAGCGTCACGTCACTCAACAGTCGCTGTCGCCTGGGACATTTGAAATTCAATCATTACGTGGACATTCGAGTCATCTACATCATCCTTTTTTCGCTTTAGCGCAACCAAATACAACGGAAGATAGCGGATTAGTATACGGAATGTCTTTTGCTTATAGCGGTAACTTCTTAGGCCATGTGGAAGTGGATAATTTTAATAAAACACGTGCATCCATCGGTATTCATCCTGAATATTTCTCATGGCAATTAACACCTGGGACCCAGTTCACAACACCACAGGCTTATCTCGCTATTGGCTTAGCAGGCTTTAACGATATGAGCCAACAATTCCATCGACTAGTACACACTTATCTCATTGCACCTCAATGGCGAAACCAACCACGCCCTATATTGATTAATAATTGGGAAGCCACCTACTACGACTTTACTGAAGACAAGCTGGTAGCGATTGCTGAAAAAGCGAAAGAACTCGGTATTGAAATGTTTGTCTTAGATGATGGCTGGTTTGGTTCGCGTAATAATGACCAAGAAGGTTTAGGTGACTTCTTCATAAATAAGACGAAATTGCCGAAAGGACTCCAACATTTGAATCAACGGATTAACGATTTAGGTCTGGATTTTGGTTTGTGGATGGAACCTGAGATGGTTAATAAGCAAAGCAAACTCTATGCTACCCATCCTGAATGGGTTATACAAACGCCAAATCGCACAATGTCACATGGTCGTTATCAATTTGTATTAGACTATACAAATCCAGATGTCATTGATTATATTTATCATGAAATTTCAAATATTCTTGACCATACTAATATTAAGTATATTAAATGGGATATGAACCGTTCAATGACAGAAGTTTTCTCATCACGATGGCCGACTGAACAGCAAGGAGAAATCTATCATCGCTATATTTTAGGTCTTTATGACTTATTACATCGTATAACGACACGTTTTCCTAATATATTAATTGAATCGTGTGCTAGTGGTGGTGGCCGATTTGATCTTGGTATGCTGTATTACACGCCACAAATTTGGACGAGTGATAATACAGATGCTTACCAACGTCAGTGGATTCAATATGGCACATCATACTTATATCCAACAAGTACAATGGGAACACATGTCTCAAAATCACCGAATGAACAAGAACATCGTTTAATGCCACTTACAACACGTGCCAATGTTTCTTATTTCGGTACATTCGGCTACGAGTTAGATTTAACAACATTAGACCAAACGACTCTTGAAAGCATGAAGCAACAAGTCGCATTTATGAAAACACATCGAAACTTACTACAATTCGGTAAATTCTTTAGATTATTAAACCCAAGTCATAATGAATTTACCGCGTGGATGGTTATAGACCACAACCGTAACCATGCTATTGTAGGTATTTACAAGCATTTAAATAAGGTTAACAATGGGCGTCATCGTGTCGTCTTAAAAGGTTTGGATCCTTCCGCACATTATCACATCCCAGAGCTTGATCTCACAATGGCAGGCAATGCGTTAATGGCCATTGGCATCGACATTCCCGACACAAGTAATGGCGAATTGCGAAACGGCGAAGCAAAAACCCATGACTTTGATTCGTGGCTATATACGCTTGAACGTGTTTAAATTACTTTTGCTTTAAACGATAAGTGGAAGGTGTGTCCCCTGTGATTTGCCTAAATGTTTTATAAAAACTATTGTAACTTTCGTATCCAATTTGATGCGCGATTTCGCTATAAGAATAATCTGTAATGACCAGCAATTCGCGTGCTCTTGTGATACGGAAGTTATTAATATATTCTTTTAGCGTAATACCCAGTTCTTGATGAAATATTCGACTTAAATAACTTCTGTTGACGAATAAAGCTTCCGCCATTTCTGAGATTGTAAAAGGATGATTATAGTTATTTTCAATATACTGCAATGATTCATGGATATATCTACTATATTCTGGAGCAGTTTGAGGCTTTGAAATAGACAAACGACTTAAAAGGATTTCATTTAAAAAGTCGAATAATACGCTTTGAAATAAAAAGTGGGCTGAAATACTTGTCGTTTGATTATCGAGTACTTTCAAAACAATTTCTTGACAGCGATTGTGCTTTTTAAAATTAATAATTGGAAACGTCACAGAAATCCCCATTTGTTGAATCGCCTCATCACTACTAACACCAGTAAAACCTATCCAAATGTAATGCCATGGATCTGCTTCATCTGCCCAATAGACAGAAGACTTATCTGGAAATATTACAAAACTCTGATTGGCAGAAAGTTTATAAACTTGGCCATTGAATTCATAATATCCTGTTCCAGAAATGATATAATGAATAATATAGTTTGGGCGAACCGCTGGACCAAAACGATAGCCCGCCTTACAATATTCTTCTCCCGCGAACAAAAAATGCATATCTTTAAACAAATGCGTTCTCTCACTCGATACAACCCGATACTTTTCCATAGCCGCCCCCAAATATAATAAATTGTTCCATTTCTACCTTACCTGCATTAGTTGCATTCACTGGCATACCAACAAACTGAGCACCCGAATTATAATAGACTTATATTTTTATTTAGTTTTCTTAATTATATTATTTTACAACACTTATGTGTACCAAAAATTTTAAAATCATCACAAATCGAATGAGATTTAGGAAAGTAGAACAAAAAGCGGAGTCGAAAGTTCATCATATTTAACTAAAGACGTAAAACAAACAGAAAATAGCCATACGCCTAAGCTAGTATTAGGACGTATGGCTAAATGATTAATTTCAGAGTATCAGCTATGAAACGATAGACATTCTGTTAAGTTGAGTAAAAGCATAAATGTATGAATACAATAACAATGCTTTTACAGATTTATTTGGCTTTATTAAACTTTGATTTTCTGCGGAATAGTAATACAGAGCCTATGACTGTCAATAAAATTGCCAATGTCGGCGTATTTTTATGTGCTTCTCCAGTGCTTGGTAACACTTTTACAGATTTAGAAACCGCATTTTTATGCAGAGATGTCGACACATTAATCACTGGTGCATTGATTGGGTGCTCTTCAATTTTCTCTTGATTGCGTTCAATCTGTCCACCTTTTCTTTCTGGTGCCTTGCCACCCACCCTATCAATGACTTGATGCTCTTCTATCTCTTCTTGGTTACCTTCATTTCGACCACTTTCTCCTTCTGGTGTTGTGTCTTCAATGATATCAATGACTTGATGCTCTTCTACTTCTTCTTGGTTGCCCTCATTTTCGCCACTTTCTCCTTCTGGCGTTGTGTCCGCTATGATATCAATGACTTGATGCTCTTCTACTTCTTCTTGGTTGCCTTCATTTTGACCACTTTCTCCTTCTGGTGTTGTGTCTTCAATGATGTCGATAATTTGGTGCTCTTCTACCTCTTCTTGATTGCCCTCATTTCGACCACTTTCTCCTTCTGGCGTTGTGTCTTCAATGATGTCAATGATGTGGTGCTCTTCCACTTCTTCTTGGCTACCCTCGTTTTGACCACTTTCTCCTTCTGGTGTTGTGTCCTCAATGATATCGATGATGTGGTGCTCTTCTACTTCTTCTTGATGACCTTCATTTTCGCCACTTTCCCCTTCTGGCGTTGTGTCCGCTATGATGTCAATTACTTGGTTCTCTTCTACTTCTTCTTGATTACCTCCATTTTGACCACCTTCTCCCTCTGGTGTTGTGTCTTCAATAATATCAATAATTTGATTCTCTTCTACCTCTTCTTGGCTGCCTTCGTTTTGACCTCTATCTCCTTCTGGCGTTGTGTCTTCAATGATGTCAATGATGTGGTGCTCTTCCACTTCTTCTTGGCTATCACCATTTTGACCGCTTTCTCCTTCTGGTGTTGTGTCCTCAATGATGTCGACAATTTGGTGCTCTTCTATCTCTTCTTGATGACCTTCATTTTCGCCACTTTCTCCTTCTGGCGTTGTGTCTTCAATGATGTCGATAATTTGATTCTCTTCTACCTCTTCTTGGCTGCCTTCGTTTTGGCCACTTTCCCCTTCTGGCGTTGTGTCCGCTATGATGTCGATCACTTGGTTCTCTTCCACTTCTTCTTGACTACCCTCGTTTTGACCACTTTCCTCTTCTGTCATTGTATTCTCATTATTTTCAATCAAGTTATGTTCTTCCATGACCTCAACATCTTTGTTCTCAGTAACTTCTTCTTGTGGCCCTCTGTTCTCACCATTTTCTTCATCAGGCGCTGTATCCCAACTTATATCGATTACATTACTATCCTCAGTCGTCTCAACTAAATTATTGTGAACTTCAGGATTAGGCTTTGGTGGTGGTACTGGTTTAAGTTCTCCGCTTCCACTCGCATTATTTTCGTAAAACTTTACTCCGTTTATTTTTTCGAAGTTGAATGGATAATAATTATAATAGTATCCTTGTATATACGTTCTATATAATAATTTTTCAGCACTAGAATCGTATTTTCCCTCATACCTTATTGCGTACTTTTGATTCCCGCTTATATCAAGATTTAAAGAATAGCTACCATTATGATAATAAATTGAATTATCATTTATAGTCAGTTCTTCCCACATGCTAGGATCTAAATAAATACTTGCTGGCGGATTACCGTGACCCTTGTACTTATAAATTATCACTTTGGGGTTTTCAGATACCTTTGTGAGTCCACTTACAACCTCACCTCTAACAGAGATAGTGCCTCTCCAGTTGAGATATCCGTATGGGTTTATATAAGCAATTTGCGTAAATTCTCCTTTTGCTTTATTCAATTCTGAAATACGTCCATCAACATAACGACTATTATCATAATCAATATAAACATCTGAACTTATAACATTAGTACCTATCGTAGACTTAATTAATTGAGGTCCACTATCTTTAACATTTTCGTGGCTTGTAAAGTAACTAATAGATAAATCAGCCGTTAAATTCTGCTTTTCATTTACGTAGTCTTTAAAAGTATATGTTATTGTACGACCATCTTGTAATACATTACCTTCAGCAATAACGTCTTCTGTACCATTCTCATTTTTGGTTACAATATTTGGCGCCGTTCTTTCAACAGAAATACCGTGCGTATTAACATTGTCAGATAGTTGTATTTTAAAGGTATCACCTGATTTTACACCTTGAGGGAATTTTAATTTATAATTTAATCTTCCTCCTTGTCCTTGATGAGGTCTGATAATATTACTATTATTAAATCCCTTGATATCAGAACTTTCTACTTCAACTTGACTAGAAATATCTTTACTTGTGGTATCATTTTCATTTTTTCCTTGTACATGTTGATTAACATTAGTGGTAGGTTTCATCTCTCTAGATAATTTCTTTTGAGGTGCTATATCTACCGTTTCATTTTTTTGTTTCTGTATCGCTTCTGAGGACCTTTCTTCATTTTTAGCCGCCGCTTGTCGTTGTGCATCAGTAACTGTATTTTCTTCTACTGATGATGATTTTATCTTTGGCTGCTCATTTTCTACTCCCTCAGTCTTGATTACTTCTTCAGACTGGGGACTATGATTTTCAAGTGCTTTGGAGCCTCTTGCTTGTTCTTCATTAGTTACTTCTTTATATGTTTGTTGAGGCGCTTGTGGATTTTGGTCATTGACCTCAATTTGATTCTCTCCTAAATTATTGAATGATACTTCGCTCGCTTGCGCTTCATTATCTCCCATGAAACCATATATTAAACCTCCAATAACTATGGAAGCTGTACCAACAGAAAACTTTCTAATTGCATGTTTTTCTCTCTTGTTTTCATACACTATAAACAACATCCCTTCTTGTATCTCAATAAAATATAATACAAGCATCAAAAATTGTCTACAATTAAATTTTATAAAATCTATTAAAAATCATTTTAATCAAATACTGATAGAATTATGCGAAAAAACGTTAAAAAACAAGTATTCATATAATAATACTATTATTATTCCTCAGACTATGAACTGGATATTAATATTAAAAATATTGAAAACATGATTATTATGATAAATAACAACATTTATCAAAAACAATATTTTCATTTCCATTACAATATGGATGAGGTGATAAGTCATAGATGAGGAAAGCATTCATAAAATTATTCAGCTTGTTGAAGAGAACCTGCTTGAGAACTATAGTCTAGATGATTATATACAGATGACAGGTTATTCTAAATTTCATTTGATGCGAATTTTTAAGAAAGCGAAAGGCTACACATTCTACAATCATATTTTAAGTAGACGCATTGCTAATCCATCACATTATCTACTCTATACAGATATGAGTATCATCGATAACGACTTTATGCTTAATTTTTAGTCTCAAGAGGCGTTCTCTAGAAGCTTTAAAGCTGTTTACGGTTTACCACCAGGAAAATATCGCAAGTTAATGAGTGGGATTTCACAAATTAGTGAGGAGGAATTAGATATGACAACAGAAGATATTAAAGGATGGATTATTTCAGGAACAGCACCTCAAATGTATGAAATAAAACTTAATTCAAGAGAATACCATAGTGGCAAGCAATCTGTATCAATCGCTTCAATTCGTGAAGCATCTTCGTATAATGAGAATATATTCGGGACATTGATGCAAAGCATCTCTTCTCAGGACTATAAAAGTAAGCACGTGAAATTCTCAGCATTCGTTAAGACAGAAGCTGCAGATAGATGTGGTGTTTGGGCAAGAGTTGACGATGCAACCAGCGATGTTCTAAAGTTCGATAATATGATGGAACGCGCGATTATCGGTACGAATGACTAGAACTATTACTCTGTTGTACTGGATGTCAATGAAATGGCAGAATCACTTCACTTTGGCGTGTTGGTCATCGGTAAAGGCAAGGTTTGGATTGATCAATTTAAGATTGAAGAAGTAAATCTATCTGTTCCGAGTACCGATATAATAAATAAACAACAGAAATTACCTGCTAAGCCAATAAACTTGAACTCTGAAGATGATAGCAGTGCGTAAAACTACTTTGTTAAAGATTGTAAAATTCTTTATCGCAGTCCTATACTTTCTCCTAATAGCCAGATTTATCTATTGTATAGGACATTTTTTCTTTGATTATGACTTGTCATGGTTTAGTATTCCCAATATCCCTTATGGTACAACGGTAGTTAATATCATTCTTATAGTAACGGTCGTAACACTGGAAGAGATAGAAGAACATATGGAAAGAAAGTAAAAGCAGCAGATGATGTCATCTGTTGCTTTTGTTATAGAAGTATAATGTTTTTGATTAAAATACTTCATTTATTAACCTCTAGATTTTACTTATCAGACATATTTTGATATCCACCATTACACCGGACACATAAAGTGAAAAATTGAGTGGAAGTGTTTTTTATGATTGGTGAAATATTAAATGAAGATTTTAAAAAGGTGTTGAATGAATGTTTATCAGGTGTTCCTTTATAATAATTCAAATAAAAATATGCTGATTAATACTAGAATTAAAAAGATCGCTACAAAACCTATAACTGTTACTGTCTGTTCAATAAAGTATTTTGTGTTGTTTCTGTGAACTTTAGTTCTTTTCTCTCCATTTTCCATATAATCTAAGATTTCTTTATACGTTTGAACATCATATTTTTTCTTCAGTCGCTCAATCTTTAAAGAGAAATAAAACGAAATTATCCATAAAATAGCTGGAACTAGCAAGCCAAACCATCCATCACTAAATTTTAAAGCTGCCCCTAGTGCAATAGCACTTAATACTGTAAACAATATCATTGATTTTGCATACTTATCCATATTACTAAGATTTATTGCATTCTTCATTTTTAAAACATCTCCTTTAACAAGTTCATCTAAAGAAACGTTAAACAAGGAAGTAAGCGCAATCAAATTATGGAGGTCAGGATAACTTCTCTCATTCTCCCAATTAGAAATGGTTTGGCTTGATACATAAATCTTTTCTGCTAATTCTACTTGAGATAGTTTATTTTCTTTTCTGTAATATCTAATCTGATTGCCTACATCCACATATAACAGCTCCTTTATAATCAACATAACCTGTTAAAGCATTTCACACCATCTAATGTCTTTATAATATAGTAAAAAAGAGCTATGTATGTATTTATATCTCTTATTTCCTAGGAAATTTAAGAAAAAACTTTGAGGAATAGAGTATTAAAATATAATTAACAAGTAAACTAGACTACCTTTAATAAAGTAATCACATTAACCTCAATTTAAAATATTTCGAAAATATAAATCGTTAATACTACTATACAAAGATCAAACTACTAGTTTTGAAGAAAGTAAATAATAGCAAGATATATAAAGACAACTTTTGATGTATGGACTAGCGATTTCATTGTATATAATGCTAAAATATAAATATGTAAAAAGTTTATTAAGGAGAATAATATGGCACAAATAAATAAAATTACTATCTCTAACTTTAGATCTTTTAAGTCTGCTAATAATACTTTAAAAGATATTAAAAATTTAAATATGTTTACAGGAAAAAATAACGCTGGTAAAACTAATATTTTACGAGCTATAAATTTATTTTTTAACCCTGATGATTATGACCCAAAACTGGATAAAAACATGATTAAAAAAATAACAGGAGGAGGCACAGCCCATCCTAAAATAAAAGTAGATATACAGGATGAAAATATAGATATTAATGGCAAAAATACTTTTACAATTGAGATGAATTTAAACAAAGATGAAAATGTGTATAAAATAGGTGGGAATTATACACATAATAAACTTGATAGTAGTAAAAAAATACAACAATATTTAAATAAGAGTTTTAAATGCGTATATTTAAGTACTACAGATGAAAGTATTACAGAGCAAGCTTACTCCTTGGTAAATGATATGATTCTTCAATATTATCAAAAAAAGAACAGAAATATTAAAAAATCCATAAACAACTTTGAAAAAAATTACCAAAGCTTATTAGATACATTTAGACAAAATATCGAAAGTTTGGAAGGTGACTTAAAAAAACAATTTGATATTTTTAAAAAAAATGAAATCAATATTTCTCCTAAATTAATTATAGGAAATGAAAAAGGAATATCAGATTTTTTATTAGAGAACATTAGACTTGAGTTGGATGATGCTTATTCTCAGGTTTTACAAGTTAAAGGTGCTGGTATCCAAAGAACCTCCCTTATCTTACTAACATTTTTCCTTTTAAAAGAATTATATTCAAATGCTAATAAGATTATTCTTTTAGATGAACCCGAAGCATTCTTATATCCTTTGCTTATAACAGAACTAAAAGATGTCATTGAAAATGCTACCTTAGCCGAGGATAATAATCAAATTTTTATGACTTCTCATTCTAAAGAATTTTTATCTGAAATAAACAACAAAAAATATTCTTTTTATAATATAGAACAAGAACAAGAGATTAACAAATATAAAAGAAGTGCTAACCCCCAAGATATTAATAAGTACTCAGTGATTAAACAATTTGATAGTGAGACTAAATATACAGTTCTAAAAAATTATGGGCTTCTGGATAACATAGATGATCATGACAAAATTATTATATGCGAGGGTAAAACTGATAGAAATTATTTAGTTAATATTCTAGAAGAAAATAAATATAGACCTCAAATTCGTTATGGACCATACGCTGATTATATTAAAGACGACGAAAATATAGAAGAAGTAGACTCACATAAAAACTTCTTTTCACGTGGTACAAATTCTATTATTCCAATCTTATTATATTTGGATAGAATTAGTGACGTTAACAGAAAAATTTTCATTCTCTTAGATGGTGACCGCGCTGGAAATGACGCTTCGAAGAAAATACATTCTAAAGATTATAAAAATTTAAACCTAAAAATAAAGGTATTACCAGAAAACAAGCAAATTGAAGACATGGTATTTGAAAAGAATAATTATATTAACAAGATTTTGTCTATTTCGCAAGAAATTAGACTAAGAGAAAATAGTTTCAAAGAAGTATTAGATAAAGTGTCAACTAATGAGTCAATGATTGACAAGACTAAACAATTTATTGATACGTATTCATTAAATGAAGATATAGGAAATATTAAACATCAACTATCAATTAATCTAAAACCTAATGAGATGAAAAAAGATTGGGTATTGAATGAATTGAATTCTTTTTTCAACTTATAAATCTTCTGTACTAAATAGGACCAGTGATTTAATCACGAGTCCTATTTTTACCCAAAAAGAGCGTTATTTTATTAGTTCGCTTGTTCCTTATTTTAACTGGGTGGGAATTACACTCTATCTCTTTACTTACTAAATTAAAATGAAAGTCAATTAAATTATTATTAATTAATCCCATATTATTTAAATAATTATATTTATTGCTATGGGCTTCTCATGTCACTAAGACCCCATTTAAATCTTTATCGGAACGCTTAGTGATGGATGAATTCAAGAGTGTGAAGAATATTGATGGTAAGATAAGTTTTTTTATGCAGATGCAATCACATATCAGCTTGTCAATATTGTTCCAGATCGGCGATTATTTGCCTTGAAAAAGTCAAAATCATCATCGATCGTTTCCAAATTTTTAAGGCTTTAAATCGGTCCCTACATTTGATACGTGTAACAGTAATAAATCGTTTCAGGACAACTCAAAGGCCTCAATACAATAATTTTAGCTGATAAAAAGAGTTTCTTTTGGTCATAGAAACTTTGAACAATTACACAGTCATATCATTTTATATACGAATCTTTTTATGGCTCATTCCAAAAAGAGGTCAAGCAACGCGATGCTGCTTAACCTCTATATTTTGCTCATCAGTCCTATTTTAACAGAGAGCAATTATTAGTAAGTTACAATGTACCACCCTGATCCGCTTTTCTAAAAAAGTCTCGGCTCTTCATTTGTGTTTTCTACTCTTTTTTTAGCAATATTTATAAAATCTTCCTCTAATTCTATACCAATAAATTTTCGCTGTAATTTTTTGGCTGCTACTGCAGTTGTACCACTCCCTAAGAACGGATCGAGTATAAGATCACCTTTTTGAGTCGAAGCTTCTATAATTCTTTCTAAAAGATACAGTGGTTTCTGGGTAGGGTGCTTACCAAATTTTTTCTCAGATTTTGGAGTTAACGGACCTGTCCAAACATCTTTCATTTGCTTATTATTGTTATACATTTTCATCAACTGATAATCAAAATAATGTTTACTTTTTTTTGAGTCCTTTTTAGCCCATATAATCGTTTCGGTTGAATGTGTAAAATTTCGGCAACCCAGATTAGGTGGTGGATTAGTTTTTTGCCACGTAATATTATTTAAGATTTTAAAACCAGTTTCTTCCAGCGCCATGCCTATAGAATAAATATTATGAAGCGTCCCCGAAATCCAAATTGTTGCGTTCTGCTTCATTATTCTCTTACATTTTAGCAACCAAGCTTTATTATATTCGTGCTTTTCTGCGTAAGTTAAAGTTTTGTCCCATGCCCCTTTATCTACTGTAACCATTTTACCACCTGAACAAGTAATACCTCCAGAAGATAAAAAGTACGGAGGATCTGCAAAAATCATATCTACTTTTTCTTCCTCTAAATCATCTAACACTTGAGACATGTCACCTTGCAAAATTGAAATACCGCTTTGTTCGTACATAATATTATTCAATCTTCTTCCACCTTAATAGTTTGTGATAATTAGCTCTTTTCCTACTCGCTTACTGGCATCGGAATTAATACTTCTTCTAACATTTATTTCCTCTTTTTCGAAGTCTTCATAAAGCTCTCTTATTAATTCCGTATTATGGTTTGTTAACATACAAGCAACACCTTTTGAAGACAACTCTTTATACAAGTTAGCCAATCTAATGTGTTCCTCTAATTTAAATCCCGATTTGTCATAAGAAGTAAAACTAGTAGGCTTTAAAGGCGCATAAGGACTATCAAAAAACACAAAGTCGCCCTCTTTAACTCCTTTGAGTGACTCACTAAAGTCAACGTTTAAAATAGTTACATCCTGTAAAAATTTGGAAATTTTAATAATATTTTCTCGATTATATGACTTAACTAGTTCTTTTTTGTTCCAAGGTACATTGTAAAGTCCCTTTGAATTAACTCTAAATAAACCGTTAAATGCATGCTTGTTAATGTATATAAATAAAGCAGCCGTCTCGATATTATAAATATCATTTATTATATGGTAATTATAACGTTCTCGAAATGCTTTGTACTTTTCATCATCTAACGGTATTGCATCAAATTCATCTATCATATCTAGAAGTTTATCAGGGTCACTCTTGATAACTTTATATGTGTGAATTAAATGACTGTTTATATCATTAATAGTTGATGGCTTATGGTTTAAACCAAATAAAACAGCTCCACCACCTACAAAAGGCTCATAATAATGATTAAACTTTTCTGGAGCTTTTTCTAAGATTTTATTCAAAAACTGTCTTTTACCTCCAGCCCATTTTACAAAAGGATTCATAAAAACTCCTCATTTCTTTTATTTGCATAAATCATTAAATATTGATAAACAATTTATATTCAACTTCTAAATATTTCATTGGAAAATTTAATGTGTCTATTGTCAATTATATAATTTCTCACACTTGCTTGACATAACTATTATAAAGGCTTATCATCTCATTTATCCATAAACTAACTTTGCTCCCAATAATATAAAGAACATTCTAAAATGTCTTCAATACTCCTCCCTACTTTTTATACACTCATACTTTTCTTTTATTCATAAACACACTCTATATTCTCTATTATTCATTTGTAATTATAATATAATTCCCAACAGCTAGTATTTATAACCTCTAGAAGACAATTAAGGAGAAACGTCTAATGAAAGAAAATTCTTGGTACTTAATCAAAACATTTTTGGATAGTCATACACATGAGGAAGTTATTAAGGGTATCGTATCACACATTAGCAAAATCACAGACAATGAGAAATTAGATGTTATTTATTTAGATTACTTAGACAATGATTCTATCACATGTATTTTCAATGATGAATTTATTCAATTAATAGAAGGCAAAGGGGAAGAGCAAACGTAAAGTAGTTAGTAAACTTAAGATATAAATATTTATCTCTTAAAGTGGCATTAAAAACAAGTTATAGTAAAGCTCTTATTTCTGTAGTATTAAAATTCTAACAATATCAACTATTTTTGAATCATTTCCAATATAAAAGACCTGTCATCAAGAAATACTTTTCTTGCAATGGCAGATCTTTTATTTTTCAAATTATAATTTCATAGCAACTATGAAATTAACATAGAGTAAATAAAATCATTTTTCAGCATTTCTAAATTAAATATATTATCGATTTCAGCAAACGCTTCTGAAAGAGGCTTAGTTGCCGTATGCCAACCTTGTCCATCTGTAACCCAAGCAAAGGTAACATTATTTTCACTTCTATTAATAAATTGGTTCAAACTTTTAAATTCACCCGATACAGACTTTAACTTTGAACCGCCGCCATTATAAAAGTTAGTTTCAATAACATGAACAGCTCTGTTTTTTGGATTTAAAATTGCTACATCAAATCTTCTAGCAGACTTATCTGTAGGTACTTCCACGTCCCAATTTTGTTTCATCCATAGTGAAGTAGCCTGTGTCTTAAATTTGAATCCTAATTTTTTACAAATTTCAGCTACTTTTTTCTCTAGAATACTTTCCATTGTTGTACCGGATCTATTTTTCCTAGCATTAGAATCTAATCCAACTTCTACACCATAAACAAAGTCAACTAAATTTTTTTGAGCTGATGTTTGTAAGAATGCTAATAGCCCAGAATTTTTAATAAAATCGAAGTACGCTTCAAAATTTTGAATATCAATATTTTGGAAATCCAGACTATAAAAATCCATTTCATCATCTTCAAGCATTAAAATATCTAGTTTTTCCTCTCTAGTCGCTAATAGTATAGGAATTGTTTTCAACAAATTTGGTTGAGCTCGAAATAAATTTTCAGCTTCTTCTTCAATATTACTTTTACCTAAAAGATAATTCAGCGTGTTTAATTCTAATTCAAAACGCTTAACCCCTCTTTCAACCTTTTCCCAATTCACAAAGTAGTCTGGCGTTTTATTAGTTGAGCTTAATGAATTCATAAACACATTTAACCTTTCAAGCGCATCCAAATTTACGTAATCATTATACTTCAATTTGTTTTCCCCCATTCGAATGTTTATTCCTTATTTAAGCCTTAAAATTACAATTGCACTTAGCTTAATTATATCAAACTAAAGTAGGAGACTTAGCATTTCTTTAAATGAAATATACTAAATCTAAATCATCTATGATAAGTGGGATAATTCCCTAAGAGAATGTATTGTGAAACTAAGGAAGTAATTAGTCTTATTATAACAAAAACATTTAATTCAAACTTCAAATGGTACGATTATCTGAGAGTGAAATAATTGAATGCGAATGATTACAATTGAAATGTGCAAATAAAATGGATTTAATTTTCTCACTGTAGTATATATAGGTGGTAAGTTACTGCAATCTGTTTCATGCAACGATAAGCTTATATTTCTTCTGAAATTAATTTTCAGTCTACTTATAATAGTTCAATACATATTATCCGTGAATTTTAAGCTCTTCTTTAATAAAAAATTATACGACCATTATTTCAATCCTTCATAGCATCAAAATGAGCTTTATCTACTTCTTCTATATATTTCATCAAAAATTTTGCTGATTCAATTACATCTATTGCTCTATAAGGTTTATGTGACAATACATTTATAATTGTTAAAAATGAGCCTAACTTTATTTTTTGGTTATTACTCATTTCATTACCTGTCATTTTTCTATAAACTTCTTCAATTTCTGATTGGTTTGATTTCTGAGGTAGATGGTTATTTTTTAACTTAAAACTTAAAAATTCTTCAAATACCCTTCTAATACCATTAATTGAATGATAATAATAGCAATCATCATCGAGTATATCCTTTTTGTCTTTATTTGATAACTTGTAAATCTCTTGGAATAACTTTTTATATGGTTTCTCTACTTTTTTAATCTTTTCTATAAAACTAAATCCCTGATGATCTTTGTTCACCTCATAAAAATTATATTTTCCTCCCTTCAAACCATAAGTTATATCACAAAAGTCATTCCAAGAATGAGTGAAAATAAATACCTGGTCAAATTTATTTTTTATTATTTTTTTATCATTTCTAAAACGAAAAACCTATTTGCTTCATCAAAACTATTAATTGGATCATCAATGATTAGCGTACTAATATTACTTTTAACGTTTTTCTGCTTATCATCTTCAAAAAGTTCAAAATAAAAAAATAAAAATGCTAATAAATTTTTTTCTCCTTCACTTATATCCTTTATCTTTAATGATACTTTTTCTAATGAATGATAAAGATAATAATTTTGCGTTGTTTCATCTGACTCTAATCTTATATGTAAATTAATACTTTCAAATATATCATTTAAATAATTTTTAAAATCACTATAATCCGATTGTTCTTCTTGTAATTGTGATATTTTTAAATTTATATCCATGTTTAATTGCTCTTGTTCTTTACATTCTTCTTCTTTATTTTGTATGGTTAAAAGTTCTTTTTTTATACTTTGGTTTTCTAATATTTCTAAACCTATAGAACCAGTAACTATTACATTTATATTTTCCATTTTTTTATGTAATTCTTTTAATTTTGTTTTTTTCTTGTCCTTACACTCCTCTTCAATTTCAGACAATCTGCGTATTAATGTAATGTAATTATCAGACGGAAATTTAAGATTGTCATTCTCCATATTTTCTAATTTTTGTTTTAAAATTCTCATAATTTCTTCAATTGAATCTCTCAAATTTTCTTTTTCTGTCTTTTGGACTCCTAATTCACTAACAAAAAATTCAATTTGTTCAATTTTAGATAAATATTGGTCATATCTATCCAATATTTCTTCCATTGACTTTTTAACATCTATGAGATAATCAAAATCTTTTTTCTTTTCATTTGATATATAGATTTCTATTTTCTCTTTAATCAAATTATAATTAAAATTGTTTCCACAAAATTTACATTTATTCTCTTCAGCATTATGCAATTCTAAACCATTACGTAGCCAATTTATGACTTCAAAACTAGGGATTTTTATATCTGTGTAATTATTTTGTAAGATCTCTTTTAATCTATCTACTTCATAAGTTTCAATTTTTAGTCTTGGAACCACAAGTTCATAAATGCGATTATATTTATGTTGAAGTGCTTCATTATCTCCTACAAAATTTTTTATACTTTCTTCATTAGGTTCTATTTTTTCAGCTTCTTCTAAATTATTTTTATAAATGGTTATTACTTCTTCAATACTTTTATTTGATGCTTTTAATGCTATTTTAAGATTCCCTTTTCTGGACCTATGTATATCGTTTATTTTTTCTCTTAACTTCTTTCTTTTTTCAACTAATAAATTTTTAG
Organism: Staphylococcus sp. 191; assembly: GCF_011174885.1. Lineage (NCBI taxonomy): Bacteria > Bacillati > Bacillota > Bacilli > Caryophanales > Staphylococcaceae > Staphylococcus > Staphylococcus sp. 191. The sequence continues at coordinate 131,260 of NZ_PNRJ01000003.1, forward strand.
TATCAGTCACATCAACAATTTCATTTTTCAACTCAGTTATTTCATTTTCAATTTCTACATTTTTTTTACCAAATGTTGCTCTTACCCCTTTAAATTTATTGGAATCTTCTAGTAAAAGAAGTTCATGAATATAATCAGTGTAAAAATATCTCAAAGTATCTGGGTTATTTTCTTCTATTAATTCTTTAATTCCCCTAGCTAATGAAGTTTTCCCCCTCCCATTAACTCCATATATTACATTTATAGCATTAAATTTTAATTCTTCTTTCATACTGTAATTTTTAAAAGACTTTTTTGAAAAACCAGTAATTAATTCCAACATTATATTACCCTTTTATAAAATATATTTACCCGCTATTAAGATGCTAGTTTTTATTTTTTAGTAGTTTTTTATCACCATATTGAATTTACACTATATTAATAGTTACTCCCATTTTGGGTTTTCACTTATGATATGCTTCACCCCTCATGATCTTAAACGCCCGATATACTTGCTCTAACAAGATGACGCGCATCATTTGATGAGGAAATGTCATTTTACTGAATGACAATGCGAAGTTACTTCGGTTTAAGACGTCTTGATGTAAGCCGTTAGATCCCCCTATTACAAAGGTAAAGTCACTCGCACCTTGCGTCATACGTTGATTTAATGTTGTGGATAAGGCTTCAGAGCTAACCATCTTACCTTCGATTTCTAATGTGATGACAGTAGATTGTGGTTTGATTTTACTTAAAATACGTTGGCCCTCTTTTTGTTTCACTTGTTCGACTTCTTTATCGCTCATCGTTTCAGGTGCTTTTTCATCTGGAACTTCAATCATTTCTAATTTTGTGTATGCCCCTAGTCTTTTGCTGTATTCTGCAATAGCTTGCTTCCAGTATTTCTCTTTCAGTTTTCCAACTGCGACAACAGTAATTTTCATTTTGACCTCCATTGTGAATAAACGTAAAGTTATCCACAAGTTATTCAGTTATTCACATGTTTATACCCATTATAACGTTTTTTGCATAAAGTTTGTACACAGTATTTTAGAAATTGCATCCTTTCATTGTGTATAAACCTGTTGATATGTGGATAACTTTGTTAGCAACTACGTTATTAACATGTGAATTGTGTGTAAGTCATATACTTTGTGCACACATTTGGGGATAAGTGCGCCACATTTTGCACTTTTATTCACTTCCGCAGATGCTGTTTCCTATTCCTATTATTTCATCCCTTATCTCATCGCTTTACATGATATTTACCCTTTAAAACGCTTTGTATAAAGATAACATTTTAAATTTTCACCGAATTTTTCTGGTGTCAAATAGATGCTTCCCTACCATTTTAGGAAGGTAAATTTTTTCAATCTGTAAACGACATAAAAAAACACATGAACCTCAAGTCTTTCACTTGAAATTCATGTGCTACTGTCTATCATTAATTTCATTATAATGTATATATTGGCGTAGGTATCGCTTTATCCGTATCACATAACTTCACTTCATTGTGGGTATCAATGTCATGTTCTTGCAAGATTTGTCCGACACTCATGCGTGCCAAATCTTTCATATTGTTATCCTGTGATAAATGCGATAAATAAATCCGCTTCGTTTGACCTGTGATGACGTCTTTCATCGCGTGGGCTGCGTCTTCATTTGACACATGCCCCATATCACTGAGGATACGTTGCTTTGTTTTCCATGGATAACGACACATTCTTAACATATCGACGTCGTGATTACTTTCAAATATAAAGGCATCACTACCACGAATCATACCTTTCATGCGATCAGAGACATAACCTGTATCCGTAATCATCGTTAACTTCTTATAGTTATTATGAAAAATATAAAACTGTGGATCAATCGCATCGTGTGAAACGTTGAATGATTCTATATCAAAACCTGCAATAGACTTCGTTTCATACGGATTAAATACAAATTTCTGGTCTAGCGGGATTTTAGAATCCTTTTTATCAATACATGTCCATGTTTTTTCATTGGCATAAATTGGAACACCGAACTTACGTGCAATGACGCCAAGACCTTTAATATGGTCGCTATGCTCGTGTGTCACGAGAATGCCACTTAAATCTGAAATTTTCCGGTCGATTTGATCGAAAAGTGCTTCCATCTTTTTCCCTGTTAGTCCGACATCGACCAACAAGCTGCCTTGTTCACTTTCTACATATGTCGCATTGCCCGTACTACCGCTTGCGAGTACACTCATTCGTATCAAGTGACCACCCTTTCTATTGTTCTATAATTTGTGGATTCGAGGATACAGCTTCTACATAATATGTATGCACCCCGTTTTTATCTTTAACTTTAATTTCCCAGTTAGCTTGTAAAACTTGAATATTTGTCTCTTTTACAACAGTGTAATAGCCGAGGCGGATACTTTCGACTTCTTCACCATGTTTTAAATATTGATTATAATAAAGTGCTTCCAATGCTTCTCTTGCACGTATGACTTTTTTAGGCTCATTATTGGTCCCCTTAGACGGAAGGATGTCTTCCATCGTGGACTGTTCATATGATTTTGTACTGTCACCTTTCACCTCAAAAGTCAACTCTGCACGATTATTATTCATAATCGGAAAGCCTCTATACGTTTGTTCGTATTTAATTTGACCGTCATTTGTTTCATGGTACTGGTACTCATTACCTTTATAGATTTTATCATCTATATAAGGTTTTAAATGAGAAATCGGATCCACTTTGACATCTACACGTTCATCCATTTCTTTAGATAAAGTATGACCATGATTACTGACCTTAGCCTTATTGTTATCTTCTGCTTCTTCTTTAAAGTCTTTTGAACGTGCTGTAACCAATTGCATTTTGACATGACTCACATCAGGTATACTTTTTGGCAGTTTAATATTTTCTCGTTCAAAGTTGACCGCATTATCGTGTTCGGCATCGCTAATTTTAGATTTATTCACTTTATCTTGATAAACAAAAATTAAACACACATTGACGAGGAGAAAGACAAGTATGAACAACGTTTTAGTGCGTTTCCAGTTCATGTTTCCACCAACTCCCCATCTTTGTATTCATACCATTTATGATTATATTTAATATACCACGTTGGCGTAAACTCGCTGCCTTCTTGAATTTCAATTCGATTTTGAGGTCCGCGAATGGCACTCATTTTATAGCCGACTACCATTTGTTCCACTTTCGTCAAATCAATATTGCCCTTACTTGCTAATGTAGAACGTACATCTTCCGCATCTGGCATCGATTTCGGTTCTTCACCATTATCAATGGTCACATTTGTTTTTAAGAGACCTCGACTATATTCGTATAATCCACGCTCACCCCAGAGTACACGAATTTCATTCAATTGGTTTGGATAAAATATCGGTCGTCCATTGAGAAACATTTGATACATAATTTCCCCTTGCTTGCTATTTGCACTAAACAAGCGGAAATCATCTGTAAAGCCCCCATGCTTATTAATAAAGTCAAATGCACGTGGCAAGCTAATATTCATATCGCGTGTACTATGCTCATCTTCGGACAGATTCGTATAGTCATACGTTTCTTTATCCGCATTGTAATTCACAACCCCTGTATTGTTATTGTACGTTGTGTTACCACTATTTGTTGTACGTACAATCGGCGTATCATCAAAGAGAATCGAGTTTAAATCTTCTACATTAATATGATTAAAAATCGTACGATATGATTTCAAATCTTTCGGTGCTTTTAAAGCATATAAATACGTTGCTTTATTGACCGTACTTCGATTTGTCACGATATCCGAATACGGTTCTAATTCATCACGCATATGATCAATTCGCTGCTGGATTACTTTTGTATCAAGATTCGTTTCTAATTTAATGGCACGCTGATGGTTCGGTTGCATCGCATACAAAACGACATGCTGATGATCATCAATATCTAATATTAAACGATTAAATTTAAAATTCGCCGGTACTTTTGCTGGCATCTCAACGACTTCGTTTAGATACATGGATAGCGGTATGTCTGTCGGGAAGTCTAACACGACAAAATGATGGCTCAAATCTTTCAATAACACGACTTGATCATTTTGAATATCTTCAACTTCAATAATACGATGTTTTTGGAATAGAGACATCATCTCATTAACATCTTTATTTGCAGGCATCCCTTTGAAATGATCATGGTCCACATGTACGAGCTGTAAAGGCGTGATGACCTGATTAAATTGCTTGTCATATCGCGTACCAATCGCTTTCGGTGTATCTTTTGTTTGTGGGTTGTCAACGTTCGTTAAATCTGGCGAAAAGTTCCAAATCATGACTGTAAGTACTACACTGGAAAGAACGAGTAACACTAATATGATAGATTTAATCAGTTCTCTAGTTCGCATCCCAATCACCATCTTCTATTGTTTCACATGGAAGTGTGATAAAAATCGATGTGCCTTGTCCTTCAACACTATTGGCCCATATACGACCGTGGTGGGCTTCGACAATCTCTTTAGAAATCGCTAATCCGAGACCTGTACCACCCATTTTTCGTGTTCTTGCTTTATCTACGCGGAAGAAACGATCAAAGATTTTATCGACTTTATTGATCGGAATCCCGATACCATTATCTTTGATCCGAATTGTTAAACGGTTATGCACCGTGTTTTGTTTCACGTGGAACTCTACACGTTTTTCACCACGAGAATATTTCATCGCATTCGTAATCACGTTATCAAACACTTGTGTCATCTTATCTGGATCAATTTCCGTAAAAATGGTTTCTCTTGGAATATCACGGACAAAAGTGGTATCTTTCGCAGCCATTTCATGTCGATTAATAATTTTATTGATAAACATATTAAAATCGACAATCTCTTTCGTAATAGGCTCAGTTTCATTATCCATTTTAGAAAGATGCAGTAAATCGTTCACTAATCGAATCATCCGCTCTGTTTCTTCACGTGTGACTGATAAAAATTGAGGTGCAATCGATTCATCTCGCCATGCGCCTTCTTCTAGGGCCTCGATGTAACTATTCATTGAAGTCAATGGTGTACGTAATTCGTGCGATACATTGGCCACAAATTCACGTCGTTCACGCTCAATTTGTTGTTGTTCTGTAACGTCATGTAACACAGCGATATAACCTGTCACAAAGCCAGTTGCTTGAACAATAGTACTAAAATTAACGCGAACGATAATACCTTCTTCTTCATTAATATCTAATAAGAAACTATCATTGTTTTCGTTTAATTCTTCAAGTGTAAATTCTTCACTTAAATCAATGACATCAAAAATAAAATGTCCTGAGACTTCCTCTTTAGACTTACCCAACATTTTAAGTGCCATATCATTAATAATACGTACGCGCCCACGTCTATCTGTAGCGATGACACCATCACTCATATGTGTGATAACAGAATCTAAGCGTCGTTTCTCACTCTCTGTATTCGCTTGTGCCTCTTGCACACGTTTCGATAAGTTGTTAAAAGCAAGTGCAAGTTCACCAATTTCGTCATTACCATATATTTTCACACGCTGCGTATAGTTCCCTTTTGACATTTCAACAGTTTGATTACGCATATCTGTAATGGGTTTAGTAATCGTACGTGCAATAAAGAAACCTAAAATGACTGTAATAATTAAGGAAATACCTGTACCTACAATGAAAATTTGATTGATATCATTTAATTGGTCATAAACTTGGTTAATGTTAGATTCAATATAAATATCACCAATTAAACCATCGTTCGTACTTACAGGCATGTTTTTAATCCATACCCGTTGCTTACCTTCACCATAATCTTTTAAAACGGTGTCAGAGTTCTCTTGACCTAATGACAAGGCCTTTTGAATTGAACTCTCATTTGCTTTTTGATTAATAATTGTACGGTTTGACTGTTTCGATGTCGCAATAATAATTTGATCTTTATCAATGAAACGAATTTCTATCATTTCATTGCGATTTGCATATTCGTTTAATAAATTTTGAATATCTTTTTGAATATTTCCGGACTCGTTGTCATCCGCATATATTTTTTCAATACCGAGCTCAATTTGTTTTGCATTTTGAGATATATTCGTTTTAAACGACTCTGTCATTTCTTTTTCGAGACTGTTTGTAAAATATAGCCCAATAATTTGCATACCAATAATAATCAATAGGACATAGACAATAACAAGTTTCGTGTGAAGGGATTGAAATTGTTTTAACCACTTCATATTGTGCGTCCTCTAATCATGTTGTTGCAAGAAATATCCTACTCCACGACGTGTCACGATATAGTCTGGATGTGAAGGATCATCTTCAATTTTTTCGCGTAATCGACGAATTGTAACGTCAACCGTGCGCACATCACCAAAATAGTCATAACCCCAAACCGTTTGAAGTAAATGTTCACGCGTCATGACTTGTCCCATATGTTTAGATAAATAATGGAAAAGCTCAAATTCACGGTGTGTTAAATCAATGTCCTCACCGCGTTTTTTAATAGAATATGCATCTGGATAAATCACAATATCTTTAATTGTAATTTCATTGGTTTGCATATGATTTTCTTGGCTCGGTTGGGCATAATGGCGACGTAAATTGGCTTTTACACGTGCAATCAATTCGCGTGTACTAAATGGTTTAGTCACATAATCGTCTGCACCCAATTCAAGACCAAGCACTTTATCGATTTCTGAATCTTTCGCAGTCAACATGATGATTGGCATATCAAATTTTTTGCGGACTTCACGACACACTTCCATACCGTCTTGTCCTGGTAACATAATATCCAATAAAACAATGTCCGGCTCTTTTTCATAAATCAAATCCACCGCATCGTTACCATCATAAGCAACAAAAACGTCATATCCCTCTTCTTTGAGGTTGAATTCTAATATATCTGCAATTGGCTTCTCATCATCGACTACGACCACTTTTCTTGCCATAAAACATGACCCCATTTCTTAAAATTGCAATGATTATTCGTTACAAACTGGCATAATCCTATACCTTATAATGTATCATTAAAGTCTTGTGAATTCTATCTATTTAACTATTCGCTTCTATAAAACGAATGCGGATGACAACGACCTGCATTTAAATGTACAAAAAAGCAGTGTCTCAGCCTCTTTTGAGACTGCTTCACTGCCTGAGCATAATGAACTTCTATATTAAATAAAATGAATTAAGATTAATAAAACAATGACGATGCCACAAAAGATACCAACTTTTTTCTGTATACGCATGACAGAGAGTGTCATCAATAATAAGCCAACGATATTCAATAAGAATACCACATGATTTTTGTATTGTGCCACATCCAATAATGCTAATATACCCATGATAATCACGATGGCTAAGCCACTGATAAATAAAATTTTCTCAGTAGGTTGAACTTCCTTTTTAAACACAGCAATCGTCCTCCTCATTTCTATACACTTTTATAGTAAAAAACACGTCACTCACATTATAAAAGTTCTCATTTTTGATATATACTTATGAAAAAAAGCCATTGTCGTTCACTTTCATGAACTTCAATGACTTTCGTTTGAGCTAAAACTATTGTTTTAGGCTGATTTAGCGGTCCCGACGGGAATCGAACCCGCGATCTCCTGCGTGACAGGCAGGCGTGTTAAACCGCTCCACTACGGGACCATATTTCATGGTGACTCCTACGGGACTCGAACCCGTGTTACCGCCGTGAAAGGGCGGTGTCTTAACCGCTTGACCAAGGAGCCTTTCTTAAACACAAGATTGATTATAGCATCAGGAAATCAAGTTGACAAGATTTTTTTGAATTTTTTTGTATAATTTTTCATATAATGTTTAAAAGGGGGCAACATATGGAAAAACAAGTAAAATCAGCCGTTCCATACACGAAAGAAAAACCAAAAAAGCAACTTCAATTTTTTAAAAAGTTTTTCTTTATGACATTGGGTGCAGTATTAATGGGCGTCGCACTTGAACTTTTTCTCGTTCCAAACCATTTGCTTGATGGGGGAATTGTAGGGATTTCAATTATCCTTTCTCATTTATTAGGACTCAAGTTAGGGATATTCATTTTTATACTGAATTTACCTTTCTTCTTTTTAGGTTATAAACAAATAGGGAAAACTTTTGCGATTTCAACTTTATATGCGATTTCTGTTTTATCTATTGTCACTATCGTTTTGCATCCAATCGATCCTGTCATACATGATAAATTTTTAGTAACAATTTTTGGAGGAGCTGTATTAGGTATCGGTGTCGGTATTGTCTTAAGGTATGGGGGATCCCTCGACGGTACAGAAATTTTATCGATTTTAGTTCATTCGAAAATACCATTTTCAGTTGGAGAAATCGTAATGTTTATTAATTTCTTCATATTTGGTATTGCAGGCTTTGTTTTTACGTGGGAGAGTGCTTTATTCAGTGTTGTAGCTTATTTTATCGCTTCTAAAATGATTGATACTGTCTTACTTGGTTTTGACGAATCGAAATCAATATGGATTATTAGCGATGCTTATAAGGAAATAGGAGAAGCTATTAACTCCCGTCTCGGTCGTGGCGTCACATATTTAAAAGGAGAGGGCGCTTATACGGGAGAAGATAAGCGTGTCATCTTCTGTGTCATTACACGATTAGAAGAAGCAAAATTAAAAGATATTGTCATGGCCATTGATGAAACCGCATTCTTATCTATAGGTAATGTTTCTGAAGTTCGTGGCGGTAATCATCGTAAACGTGATATTCATTAATGTTAATGGTAAAGGAGGTTAACGATGAAGAAAAAGAAATCACAAATCTCTTTTGGATTACAAACACGTCAAAATAGCCGTTCACTCATTTATAAAGCATTGTACCAACTCAATGATGTCGTACTAGGCGTTATCTTTTTAATAGGAAGTTTTCTCTTCTTTTCTGATTCAACTGTCTTTGACGGTACCGTTTTATTTGTAATTGGGAGTATTCAAATGATTATTCGTCCTTTGATTGCGATGGTTCACGATTTACATATGGCAATCATCGAGAAACGAGAAGGAGATTAGTCGAATCGCAATGATTATCATCAATGTCATCATTATTTTAGTTTTATTTCTATTAATTGGTTATATATCTGGGACATACAAAGACGACTGGCTCTTTGTGAAGGCATGTGGTGTCAGTCTTGTCCTTATGATCACAGCTTTATTATCACTTGCGATAGCGGGCGGTCTTGTTTATATCTTATTCGCTTTTCTATTACATGAAAAAGGGAGTATATTTAATATATTAGTTATTTCTATTTTGGCTGGTGGTTTTTTACAGTTTTTCTTTGTTCGTTATATGATGCGATTGAATGCCTATAACGAAACGTTAATTGAAATTTTAGAGTATTTTATTCAATGGACCACCATACTCTTTACACTTTATCAATTTATTGTTACATCCAAAGGGACGATGGCTTTTATTAGTACCTTAAAGATCAACACACATTCTCTGAATATCACATTATTAAATATCGTTATCTTACCTGTCCTTCTCATCAGTTGGATCGGGATTGCGATGACGAAAGTTTATATTAAAGATCATTATAAAGATGAATAAACAAAAAGCGACAAGCAGTGGCCCCTCTAAAGACCATCGCTTGTCGCTTTTATAATTGATTTTTATAGACTATTTTATAAGGAGGCAGTCTTACCGAAGTGTTTCCGATAGACTTACCGAAGTCTAAATACTTACCATAATTTTTCAACGATATTCGTTTGATTACGGTCAGGACCTACAGAGAAGATAGAAATATGGACGTTACATAATTCTGAAATACGCTCTAAGTAACGACGTGCATTTTGTGGTAATTCGTCTAAACTACGTACACCTGTAATATCTTCAGTCCAACCTGGTAATGTTTCAAAGATAGGTTTACAACGTTTTAAGTCGTTTAAGTTTGCTGGGTATTCTGTAATCTCTTTTCCATCTAATTCATAAGCTGTACAGATTTTAACCTCTTCTAAGCCAGTTAAGACGTCGATAGAGTTAATTGATAAATTTGTAATCCCACTTACACGACGAGAGTGACGTAATACAACGGAGTCAAACCAACCTACACGGCGTGGACGACCTGTTGTTGTCCCATATTCACGTCCGATTTCACGAATATGGTGTCCTTGTTCATCAAATAATTCTGTTGGGAATGGACCATCACCTACACGTGAAGTGTATGCTTTACAAACGCCGACTACTTTTGATACATTTGTTGGTCCTACACCAGCACCAACTGTCACGTTACCCGCTACAGGGTTACTTGATGTTACAAAAGGATATGTCCCGTGATCGATGTCTAGCATCACCCCTTGCGCGCCTTCAAAAAGAACGCGCTCATCAGCTACAAATGCATCGTCTAATACTTTCGCAGTGTCTGTCACATAAGGTGCAAGACGTTGACCTGCTTGATAGTATGTCTCAAAGATTTCATCAAATGATGGTGCAGATTGACGAAACATGCCTTGGAAATAATCATTTTTATATTCTAAATTTTCTTTTAAACGTTGTTCGAAAACTTCTCTATCTAATAAATCAGCAACGCGAATTCCAATTCTTTGTGCTTTATCTACGTATGCTGGGCCAATACCTTTCTTAGTCGTACCGATTTTATTATCACCACGACGCGCTTCTTCAAGCTCATCTTGCTTAATGTGATAAGGTAGGATGACGTGTGCGCGGTTTGAGATGCGTAAATTATCTGTTGAAATACCTCTTTCATTTAAACCGTCTAATTCTTTTAATAAAGCAACAGGATCAACTACTACACCGTTACCAATCACTGCAAGTTTATCTTTATAAAAGATACCAGATGGTACTAAATGTAATTTGTATGTTTCACCATCAAATTTAATGGTATGTCCTGCATTGTTACCGCCTGAAAAACGTGTAATCACATCTGCTTGTTCCGCTAAAAAGTCTGTAATTTTACCTTTTCCTTCGTCTCCCCACTGTGTCCCAACAACTACGATTGATGACATAAGAGCACCTCCAAGTTTTCTCAATTAACCAAAGAGTATTCTACCAGTATCACTGTATGATTGCAAATCAAAAAACGAACATTATCGTGTCATTCAGATAATGACATCTAGCATATGATATAAAGTAATGTGAATCCTAGAACCACGCGTAATAGAAGCATTGAATGCCATTTCATACAATTTCTAAAATCCTAACTTACGATAAATATAAGTAAAGAAACCAAACTAAAAGCCGTACTTTAAAAACAAAAAATCGTTTTTCGTACGGTTTTTAAGCTAAATATTTTTTATCCCATCTCTGCGTGGGCGTAATCAATATCCGTAAATTTATTGTATTGTTTCATGAAATGCAATTTGACTGTTCCAGTTGGGCCGTTACGTTGTTTTGCAATGATGATTTCGATTTCTCCATTCTCATCATTCGTTTGCGGTTCAAAACCACCATCATCGTCATCATCATCTCCGTCGCCACGATTATAATAATCATCACGGTATAAGAATGCGACAATGTCCGCATCTTGCTCAATTGACCCTGATTCACGTATATCACTCATCATTGGTCGCTTATCTTGACGTTGTTCTACACCACGTGAAAGCTGACTCAACGCAATCACAGGACACTCTAACTCACGTGCAATCGCTTTAAGCATTCGAGAAATCTCAGAAACTTCTTGTTGACGGTTATCTGACGAACGAGAACCGCTGCCTTGTATTAATTGTAAATAATCGATTACAATCATATCCAAACCGTGCTCTTGTTTAAGACGGCGGCATTTCGAACGAATATCTGTAATACGAATCCCTGGCGTATCATCGATAAAAATTTTAGTTCGTGACAATTTACCTACTGCCACAGTAAATCGATTCCAGTCTTCTTCAGTCATTGTCCCTGTACGCAAACGATTGGAATCGACATTACCAGAACTACAAATCATACGTGTCGCAAGTTGGTCTGCACCCATTTCAAGCGAGAAAATGCCCACTGTATATTGATCTTCATGTGTCGCGACTTTTTGCGCAATATTTAAAGCGAAGGCAGTCTTACCTACAGAAGGCCGGGCTGCGAGAATAATTAAATCATTTCGGTTGAATCCTGCCGTCATTTGGTCTAAATCGCGATATCCTGTAGGAATCCCAGGTGTTTGACCACTATTCTGATCGAGCTGTTCCGCATTGTCATAAACTTGTCCCAACACGTCACGAATATCTTTGAAGCCATCACTTTCACGTGTAGAAGAGAGCTCTAGAATACGACGTTCAGCATCGTTTAAGACGGTATCTAAATCTAATTCATCGTTATAGCCATCATTCGCAATACTATCTGCTGTATGAATCAACTTACGTTTAATCGCATTTTTAAAAACGACATCCGTATAATATTGAATATTACGCGTTGTCGGTACATTGGTTGTAATTTCAGCGAGATATTGTGGTCCACCCGCTTCATTCACGACACCTTCTTGTGTTAGTCGATCAAGGACAGTCACAATATCTATATCTTGTCCATCTTCGTTTAAATCCATCATGGCACGGAAAATGTGTTGATGTGCGCCACGGTAAAAAGATTCTGGCAACAACACTTCTTGTGTCGGTGACATCAATTCTGGATCTAAAAAGATTGCACCTAAGACAGACTGCTCTGCCTCATGACTGTGTGGCATTCGATTGTGTTCAAACATTTCATCCATGCCGAGGACCTCCTCATATTTGTTACATATCTTAACATATTCTATTATAAACCATACATTCCGGCAATGGTTGTCCGTTAGATGCCGTGATAAAGTATGATATAAAAAAGCTGGTGACTTTGTCGTCCCAGCTTTTTCTATGCTTATTGCTCTACAGTGTGTACACGAATTGTACCTTCCACTTCTTTATGAAGTTTAACTGGCACATTTGTATATCCTAACGCGTGAATACCTTGAGGTAGATCCATTTTTCGTTTATCTAATTTAATATCATGTTGCGCTTTAAGTGCTTCAGCAATTTGTTTCGTACTGATAGAACCGAATAATTTGCCACCTTCACCTGATTTCGCTTTAACTTCGACTTCAAGTTCACTTAATTTTTCTTTTAAAGCTTTCGCATCTTCAAGTTCTTGTTGCTTGTCTTTTTCGATACGTTTATTCTTTTGATCTAATTGTTTAAGGTTTCCAGGTGTTGCTTCTACTGCATAGCCATTTTTAATTAAGAAGTTGTTCGCGTAACCAACTGGCACCTCTTTAACTTCTCCTTGCTTACCTTTACCTTTAACATCTTGTGTGAAAATTACTTTCATGATTCGTCACTCCTATCCATTTGTTCGTTGATCACATGTTGTAATTTTTCAATGGCTTCCTCTACAGTCACACCTTCAAGTTGTGTTGCTGCATTGGTTAAATGACCACCGCCACCGAGTGCTTCCATCGTCAATTGAACATTGAATTCACCAAGTGAGCGCGCTGACATACCAATTAAGTTTTCCTCGCGTCTTGCTACAACATAGGATGCTTCTACTCCATCTAAACTTAACAGTTCATCCGCTGCCTGTGCAACTGTAACTGGGTGATAAATTTTTTGATCCGAGCCATGTGCAATCGCAATGCCATTTTCTTGCAGTTTCACAGTACGAATCAATTCTGAACGATTGATATACGTTTCTATGTCATCTTTTAAGAAATGTTGCGTTAATATCGTGTCTGCACCGTGCGCCCGTAAATAGCTCGCAGCATCGAAAGTACGTGACCCTGTACGCAATGTAAAGTTACGTGTATCGACAATAATACCTGCATACATCACTGTGGATTCGAGTCGCGTCAAACGCTGTTCTGTCGGTTGATACTCGAGTAACTCTGTAACAAGTTCTGCTGTCGAACTTGCGTAAGGTTCCATATAAATAAGTAAAGGATTGGAAATAAAGCTTTCACCACGACGATGGTGGTCAATTACGACTTTACGATTAGCTTTATTTAAAATATTTTCATCAATCACCATCTCTGGTTTATGCGTATCTACGATGACTAAAGTCGTTCTAGACGTCATCATATTCCACGCATCATCAGATGTGATAAAACGTTCTTTTAATTCTGGTTTTTCATCAATTTCATCCATCACACGGCGAAGTGTTGGATCGATGTCGGAATCATTTAACACAATATAGGCATCAAGATTATTCATCATTGCAAAGCGTGTCACACCGATTGCTGCACCGATGGCATCTAAGTCCGGGCGCTTATGACCCATTACAATCACTTTGTCGCCTTCTAATAATATATCTTTTAATGCGTGAGAAATGACGCGCGCTCTTACACGTGTCCGTTTTTCCATCGGGTCAGTCTTACCGCCATAGAAACGAACATTCCCGTTCATATTTTTAATCGCAACTTGATCTCCACCACGACCTAAAGCCAAATCTAGACCAGATTGTGACAATTCTCCAAGGTCAATTAAATTTTCAGAGCCTTCCCCAATACCAATACTGAGTGTCAATTGTGCGCGATAACCCACACTTTTTTCACGAAGCTGGCTCAAAATATCAAATTTCGTATCTTCAATGTCTCGTAAAATACGACGATTCATATAGGCAATAAATTGATCGGAACTGTATCTTTTGAAAAAGACATCGTGTTCCTGTGCCCATCGACTAATCACACGAGTGACCATAGAGTTGATTTCTGAACGTTGTGTATCATTCATATTTTGCGTTAACTCATCATAGTTATCCAAAAACAACGTTGCAATAATTGGCTGTTGATCATCGTAAGCTTGTTGTATTTCAGCTTCTTCAGTTGAATCCAAGAAATACAAAATCCCTTCATCTTCTGAATACTTCACGCGATAATGGTATGCGCCATCTTGCATCTCTATCTCTTTTGCTTTTTCAAGCTGTTTTAAAATATTAGGATAGATTTCATTAATGGGATCCGAAATCACATTGCGATCAAAACGTTCGGTCATAAAAGGGTTGACCCATTCTATCCGATCATTTTCATCCAATACGATTAACCCCATAGGCATCGTTTTGGCAGCTCTATCACTTGCGAGCGACACCTTTCCACTCAAATCATCTAAATAACGATCAAAGCGGCGATACAGCCGTCTAAAAATGAACAAACTGACGATGAGCATCACAAAAACAATGATAGCAGCTATAAAAGCCAAAAAGCGATTAAAGAAAAAGGACACACCTACAATAATCAATGCTGTCATCGTAATTACAAGGAACGGAACAATCAGTGCTTTCTTCATTGAATGACGGTTCATCTTGTTTGTCACCTCTTATCGTTTTTAATCATACTTTTTAAATTTAAACCAAGATCTAATAAACCAATCAAACGTGTCATTGGATAAAAAATAATACCTAACACAATAAAGATGACAGACACAGCAACTGGCATTCGTTTTATTGTCGTAAAGTAATGTATAAAACTTAAACCTTGAATGACTAATAAGAAACCTAATACAATTTGAAAATTAATACCGATACTATTGATTGTTGTGGCAGGTTCTGTTGTCACACTGACCAACAACGCAATGGCGTAAATAATAAATAAAGAACGTTTCATTTGCCATAAATATAATGGACGAAAAACAGGCGTTGCAATTTTAAATTTACGTAAGATTGGAAAGATAATCATCAACGTAACGATCAAATAAATTGCAATCGTAACAACAATCATAGCTGGCAATTGAACTGCCAACTGATGTACAGAGTTATTTAAAACCTCTCTTGCCTGTTGATCTAAATTTTGCATCTCAATCATTTGATTAACGATTTTTTGATAAGGTTCTAATAACACTTGTGCATAAGGTAATTGTTTTAAACCTTGCAAAATCATGATAGCTCCGATTGTAATGATGCTCGTCACAAGTGTTGCGACATACAAAATATGTTCTTTTGAGGCACGTTGTTTAAGCAATTGTGCAATCACTGCACTCAATGCTAATAGAATGATCATAAAGGTCATTACAAACAAGTCACCTGTTAATGTTGAGACTAATATCGTAATTAAAGTAGCCAATCCAAAAGAATGGATGGAACGGTACCATAATATGATTCCTGGTAAGGTTGCAAAACATGCGATAATCACGACTGACCATGGCATAAAATGCAATACTAAAGCCACCACTAATAAGGCTATTGTGCCGATTAGGGTTTCTTTAGGCTTAATTTTAGAAAACAAAGACGCCACTTCCAAACTAATTTATTCTATAACTTCTATTTTACAAGCTTTGTAATATGAATACAATTTGTGTTGATGAGATGACAAAGCTTTACATCCCCCTCAAACGCAAAGAAAAGCTATATTTTAGCTATTATCCCTAAAATACAGCTTATTGTCTAGTATTTCTAGTTTACGCAATTATAACAAATAGATAACATTATCGTCTAAAGTTAGCGTCGAAAGCGCGAAACTTTTAAGAAATGATATAAATAGGGCGCCCAGTCATTAAAATTAAGCAAAAAGCCATCATGACCAACATTATCAGGCACAAAAAAATGACGATGGTATTTAAAGTGCTCACCAAGTGCAGCAACTTGATCATCGGGGTACAACAAATCATCGGTAAAACCAAGTGTCAGCACTTTTGTATTCAATGATTGATACTCCTTGTCCACATTTTCTCTTCCTCTATAAATATCATGGCTATCCAAGACGTCGAGCAATGTTAAATAACACTGTAAGTCAAATTGTTCTTTAAATTTATCACCTTGATATTTTTGATATGTGACAACTTCGTCAGGAGTAAAACGGGCTTCATAACTTTTAGATGAACGATACGTCAAGAAACCGAGTTGACGCGCAATACTTAACCCTTCTTTACCTGCTAAATGGATGGCTTGTCTCGCAATTTCATTAAATGCACGGCTATACGAAGATGTCTTTGCAGTCGCCGCAAGAATCACTGCTTTTTCCACTTCAAATTTATGACGATAGAGGAGCTCTAGTGCTTGCATACCGCCTAAAGAACCGCCTATGAGTACATTGATCTTACGGAAACCTAAAGCTTCAATTCCTTTTTCAAGCGCACGGGCAATATCGCGCATTGTAAGGTGCTGAGGAAAATTTTGATCTGTTACACGTGAGCTAGAACCGAATGGACTACCAATAACATTAAAAGTAAGAAACTGATAATCATGAAGCGGCATGTAACCACCGTCAATAATCTCACGCCACCACCCTGGATTTTCCTCTGTTCCGTATGTTAAATGATTGCCTGTCAACGCATGACAAACAAGTACTAAAGGTTGACCTGGGTAGCCTACATATTCATATTGAAGCTTTAAATTTTCAATTTTCTCTCCAGATTCAGTCGTAAAAGCGCCTAACTCTAATGTGTCAACTCGATAATTCATCATTTTAGTATGCCCTCCCTCTAAAATTCAAAAAAAGGTTGTATTACCGCAATAACGGTAATACAACCTTTGTAAGCCTATCTAGTTAACTTATCATCCGCAATGGTTGGTCGTAGCACCGTACTTATCAATAAGTGGTTGCTGAAGCGTCACAGGGCCAAATCCCTCAACTTCTCTTAATAAGTATATTTTTGTTTTTTATCATACCTCATTCATTATCGACATGCAAACGATTATTAGAATAATCCGGCTATTCTTAATAATGCGACACTTATCATGCCTACAATAACTGTTATTGTTAAACTTCTGAGCCAAAAAGCACTAATGACAGTGGGAATAAGGGCTAAGGCAAAGTTCCAGTTTAATGTATAACCCATCACACCTTTATGTTGCTGGATTAAACCATCCATGACTAAAGCTGTGAAAAGTGTGATTGGAATGAAAGTGAGCCATTTTAAAACTTTATCAGAAAGCTGTACACGAGAAATCATCAAAAGTGGTGTAATACGTAAAAGTAAAGTGACAATTCCCGAACCTATAATCGCCAATAAGATATAAAGCGTCATCGGTCAATCACCATCCCTATTGCCGCAGTGATCGTAGACGCGAATAAAATTGCTAAATAGGAAGACATGACCATACTTAGCGATAGCATCATAACAATGACAATAAGCATCAATAACAAATAAGTACGCATTTTTGACTTGGTGATACCTTCAAATTGTGCAATCGTTAAAAATACAAACATCGCTATAATGGCATAATCTAAACCAAATGCATCTGGATTTTTAAAAAAGTTTCCAAGTAACGCCCCTAAAATAGAGACAAAAATCCAAAATAAGTAGGCTGTTAAATTTAGTCCATACATCCAATTGCGCGTTATGGGAAGATCTTTTGAATGAGGCGTAATGGCCACAGCAAAAGTCTCATCAGTGAGTAGCGCGCCTACCCCCACTCTATGAAGTAAGCTTTCCTGCTTAAAATTATTTGCTAATGTCATACTCAATAGGAACATGCGACTATTTACGATTAACGTTGTCAGTACAATAATCCAAACTGGTGTATGAACAACCATTAAAGCGACAATAATAAACTGAGCAGCTCCGGCATAAACAAGCATCGATAACATTACGATTTCGAGTAAACCAAAACCAGAAGCAACACCGACAACACCAAAGGAAAATCCTATCCCTGCATAGCCTAACAAAGTTGGAATACATTCTTGTACGCCTTGCTTAAAAGTTGTATGCGACACCATGACACATCCCTTCTAAAAAAATTAATCTTATTATAATACAAGATTATCAAATTCTCTATTAGGTTAGTCTAACGTCATAGCGTCCGAAGTCTAACGATTGTGTTAAAAAGGCTTAACAAAGGCGTTTAAAAAAATAAAATTTTCAGACTTTTTAACTGTTGTAAAAGTAGTATAATATCATTTTATCTATTTACATGCTCAAAAATAGAGCGAGACAGAAACCATTTTGATTTCGTTGTCCCGCTCTAGCAAATATAAAGACGTATATCTCTTAAACGCTAACTCTAATTTTATATCATTAATAAAACGATAATCTTAATTATTCTTCTACAACTGTTTCAAGGTTAAGTTCGATTTTAACGTTTTTACCTATAAAGACACCGCCTGTTTCTAAAGGTGCATTATAAGTAAGGCCGTAGTCTTCGCGGTTAAGTTCACCTTTTAACGTAAACCCTGCATTTGTATCGCCACTTAGAGGGTTTTTACCTGAGCCATTGACATAAAGCTCAAATTCCTCATTTTGAGTATGGCCTTTAAAAGTCACTTCAACTTGTGCTTTGTAGTGATCTCCCGCTGGCTCAATCGTTTTTGTTGTAAACTTAATTTCTGGGTATTGTTTTGCATCAAAAAAGTCTTCGCTTTGCAAATGGTCATCTCGATCT
The DNA here is from genome assembly GCF_011174885.1 of Staphylococcus sp. 191. NCBI lineage: Bacteria > Bacillati > Bacillota > Bacilli > Caryophanales > Staphylococcaceae > Staphylococcus > Staphylococcus sp. 191. The sequence goes on from NZ_PNRJ01000003.1 coordinate 150,439, forward strand.
CTTACATACGTATCGATAGAGTTCACTTGAATTGTTCCTTTTGCTTGTAAAGATGTCGGCTCGTCTAAATCGCCTTCAATCTCAAATTGATAGTCATGAAATTGACCTTTCAATGTATTAACCATCATATGTTGAATTGCAAATCCCACGTGACTATGTGCTGGATCAACTTTAAAATGTGCCATTAAAATACCTCCTTAAAAAATACGCATCTCTAGAATATTTACCCTAAAGATGCGTATTCAATCATGTTATATTTACTTTGGCTCAATCACAGTTTGACCGCCCATAAACGGCACTAACGCTTCTGGTACAGTAATCGTACCGTCCTCATTTTGATAGTTTTCAACAATAGCCGCAAATGTACGACCTACCGCTAAACCAGAACCATTTAATGTATGAACATATTCAGGTTTCGCATCTTTATCGCGTTTAAAACGGATATTAGCACGACGCGCTTGGAAGTCTGTACAGTTTGAACAAGAGCTAATTTCTTTGTAGTCATTGTAACTTGGTAACCAAACTTCTAAATCATATGTTTTACTAGCACCAAAACCAATATCTCCTGTGCATAAAATGACACGACGATAAGGTAATTGAAGCGCTTCAAGAATCGCTTCAGCATTAGTCGTCATTTCTTCCAAAGCATTCCATGAGTCTTCTGGCTTTTCAATTCTAACCATCTCTACTTTATTGAACTGATGCAAACGAATGAGTCCACGAGTGTCACGTCCGGCAGAACCCGCTTCACTTCTAAAACATGCAGATTGGCCTGTGAATTTTTCAGGTAAGACACCCGGCTGGATAATTTCATCTCTATAATAATTTGTCAATGGCACTTCTGCTGTTGGAATCGTATAAAGACCTTCTTTTTCTACTTTAAATAAATCTTCTTCAAATTTTGGTAATTGTCCTGTACCATACATCGCTTTAGCATTTACAAGTTGAGGTACCATCATTTCTGAATAACCATGTTGTGTCGTATGCATCGTAATCATAAAGTTCATTAAAGCACGTTCTAATTTTGCGCCATCATTTGTTAAATAGACAAAGCGTGCGCCTGATACGCGTGCTGCACGGTCAAAGTCAGCCATTTTTAAAGTTTCTACAAGATCCCAATGGGGTTTCGCTTCAAAGTTAAATTCACGTGGTGTGCCCCATTTTTTCAACTCAACATTTTCACTGTCATCTTTACCTTCAGGGACATCATCATGAATTAGGTTAGGAATGCGAGAAAGTTTGTCTTTTAAAGTATCGTCAACTTCTTTAAGTTGTGCATCGATCGCTTTAATTTTCTCCCCTACTTCACGTTGTGCTTTAATCGCATCATCTGCATTTTCTTTGCTTCGTTTTTTTTCTGCGATTTGTTGTGATGCTTTATTACGCTCTGCTTTTAAATCTTCTGTTTGTTGAATCAAGTCACGACGTTGCTGATCTAATGTCAAAACCTCTTCCACAACAGCAGGATCCATACCTCTTAAAGCAATTTTCTCTTTAACTTTTTCCTTCTCACTTCTAAATAATTTAATGTCTAACATATGCCAACTTCCTTTCACAAGTTTTTTAAAATTTAAGATGAGGAAACATCACGAAAATAAAAAAACCACATCCCCAACACAAGGGACGTGGTTTTGACGCGTTGCCACCCTATTTAACAGACACCATCATATGGTCTGCACTCTTACAAAAGTTAACGGTTTGACCCGAATTGTTTACATACGTGGATAGATTTCATATAGTGCTGTACATTTGTTTTCACCAACCACAAACTCTCTTATTCCATTCCTATATTACTTATTCCACAAACAATGTACTCTATTAATTTACATTTAATATATCAAAGAAAATTTTGAATAGCAAGCTTAATTCTGATATGCCACATTTTGTAAATAATTTGCTACATTTTCAATATCTCGATGGAATTGACGATCTTCCTTGATTGAAGGGACAATTTTTCGTAAAGCCGTAAACTTTTCATATGTTTTAGGTGATAATTGAGACACATTTTTAAATTCTACGGCTTGAAGCGCAATAATTGCTTCAATTGCGATAACACGACGTACATTTTCTAATATTTGATAACCATGGCGTGAGGCGATCGTTCCCATGGATACATGGTCTTCTTGGTTAGCCGAAGATGGGATAGAATCGACACTCGCTGGATGGGCTAATGTTTTATTCTCTGATACTAGGCTGGCTGCAGCATACTGCATAATCATTGCGCCACTTTGTAGACCTGGCTCAGGACTTAAGAAAGGGGGGAGCCCACCGTTCAATTGTGGATTAACTAATCGTTCAAGACGTCTTTCAGATACATTACCGAGTTCGCTTGTTCCAATTTTTAAAAAGTCGAGTGCAAATGCGACAGGTTGACCGTGAAAGTTACCCCCAGAAATCACGCGGGTTTCATCATTTTCATCAAAGATGAGCGGATTATCATTCGCTGCATTCATTTCAAATTCTAATTTTTCACGTACGTAATTGAAGACTTGAAAGCTGGCCCCATGAATTTGAGGAATACAACGTAATGTATAAGGATCTTGGACACGAATTTCCCCTTGGCGTGTAGTCAATTGGGAGCCTTCCAACCAGTCTAACATCCGTCCTGCTACCGCGACTTGCTCTTCGAAATTACGCACTCTATGTACCGCTTCATGATAAGCATCTGTAATACCATTCAAAGCTTGATGTGTTAAAGCAGCTACCCATTCTGCTTGATAAGCAAGACTCTCTGTCTCAATAAATGTAATCACACCTTGTGCAGTCATAGCTTGTGTTCCATTTATCAATGCTAAGCCTTCTTTAGCTTGAAGTGCCAAAGGATTGCGGTCAAGACGTTTTAAGACATCCGAGCTGTCTAAAACCTCACCTTGGTATTCGACTTTGCCTTCTCCGATTAAAGCTAAAGCGAGATGAGACAATGGCGCTAAATCACCCGATGCGCCTAAAGAACCTTGTTGCGGAATCACTGGAATGATTCGATTATTAATAAAAAAGACAAGCTGATCAACTAGGTCAGTTGTGACACCAGAATGACCTTTCAATAAAGTATTAAGACGTAAGACCATCATCACTAAAGCGACACGTTGCGCAAAAGGTTGACCGACCCCACAAGCATGTGAACGAATCAGATTGACTTGTAATTCATTATATTTTTGTTGATCAATTAATACGTCACTGAATAACCCAAAGCCTGTCGTAATCCCGTACACTGTTTCCTTATTTTCAATAATGCGCTCCACAATCGCACGGCTTCTTTTGACACGCTCACGTGCCTCTTCACTAATTTCAATTTGATCCCCAGTAGCTAGAAATTGGCGAATCGCTTCAATTGTGAGTTGATTCCCATTTAGACGTAAAGTCATCATTATCCACCCCTATCATATATTAGCCTTTGATGCGCATCGGACATCTTTTTGCTCGTCTACTCACCTTTGATGCTGTCCCATCCCCATCACACTTAATAATCAGTATAGGATTCTTAAATCGCTTAAACAATAGTTTTCATAATATTCGTAACATGGTATTAAATTAATCTTTTAACGTGTTAAACAAATAAGAAGAGACTTAATCATTCTCTTTTAGTACAAGGTCAAGGTCGAACCGAAGACGAAATTCATTTGAGTGAAAGCGATATATTAATTCTATTCAGCATTTTGATCTCAAAATGATAAAAATATCTAAAGGCTAACCGCATGACATCAGCCTTTCCTATTGCCGGTAAGCATGACCGCATTCTAGAAGCTTTGAATTGGTATTGACGAAAGGACAAACCAGGTATAATATATCTTGTTGTAATAATGGAAATTCCAGATAGGAGGGTCACAAACGTGAAAACATTGTCAGCTGTCAGCATACCTAAACGTAAGCGTGACACGCATAAAGGAGACTACGGTCGTATACTCTTAATTGGTGGCAATGCCAATCTTGGTGGTGCGATTATGATTGCAGCACGTGCGTGTGTTTACAGTGGTGGTGGATTAATTACAGTCGCAACTCATCCAACAAATCATGTTGCACTTCATTCGCGCTGTCCAGAGGCTATGGTCATAGATATTAATGATACGAAAAAACTGACAAAGATGATTGAAGTTTCAGATTGTATTTTAATTGGTCCAGGTTTGGGTCTTGATTTTAAAGACAATAATGCGATGACATTCCTTTTACAAAATATTCAACCCCACCATACGCTCATTGTGGATGGCGATGCGATATCAATTGTAAGTAAATTAAAACCTGAAATTCCAGCTTGCAATGTCATCTACACACCACATCAGAAAGAGTGGGAGCGTTTGAGTGGCATTCCAATAGAAGAACAAACTTATGAACGAAATCGAGAAGCCGTCGATCGTCTTGGGGGCACAGTTGTCCTAAAGAAACATGGAACAGAAATTTTCTTTAAAGACGAAGAATATCAATTACAAATTGGCAACCCTGCGATGGCGACAGGCGGAATGGGGGATACCCTTGCTGGAATGATAACAAGCTTTGTAGGTCAATTTGACAATCTTGTTGATGCAATTACCAGTGCCACATACACACATAGTTATATAGGAGAAAAACTTTCTCAGGAAATGTATGTTGTACCCCCTTCAAGAATGATTGACGAAATTCCTTATGCAATGAAACAATTGGAAGATTAAAATATCATTCTTCGTTAATGCATGAAGCGGTCGAAATCCTTTGATGCTGTTTTCATGACTCTGTTCAATTAAAAAAGAAGCGGCGGTGATTCCCAATAGAATCATCGTCGCTTCTTAATTTATCTCATTTTATTCATCTTCATTTTCAATATCTTCATTAACACGATCCATAAAATCTTGTCTTAACGTTTCTCGTTCTTCTGTGTCGTTGTCGCTCACTTCAGGCGCTTCTGTATGAATTGTAGCACCAGGTACATCGTCTTCAATAACAGTCTCTGTCTCTGATTCTAGTTCATCATTTTCCGCTTCAAGATTTTCTGGTTCTTTTTTCACTTTAGCCACTGTAGATACAAACTGTTCATCATCTAGGCGAATTAAACGTACACCTTGAGCCATACGTCCATTCACTGAAATATCGCTCACTTCCATACGAATAATCACACCTTGGTTTGTAACAACCATTAAATCTTCATCACCTTCAACCGTTGCAATACATACGAGTTGACCGTTTCGCTCTGTCAATTTGGCCGTTTTAACACCCATACCACCACGGTTAGACAAACGGTACTCTTCAATAGAGGTACGTTTACCGTAACCTTTTTCAGTGACTACTAAAATCTCATCATGACTTTCCTCATTCGTAACGCCTAAGCCAATAACCTCGTCACCATCGCGAAGCTTAATCCCTTTGACGCCCGCTGCGATACGACTCATGGAACGTACATCTGTTTCTTTAAAGCGGATAAGAGAAGCATCAGCTGTACCAATCAAAATATGTTTTTCGCCATCAGTTAAACGTACAGCTACTAACTCATCATCATCTCTAAATTTAATCGCAATCTTACCATTACGGTTGATACGGTTAAAGTTACTCAATGCAGAACGTTTAATCAAACCTTTTTTCGTTACAAATACAAGGAAGTCTTCTTCAGACTCTAAATCTTTAACAGCTATCATTGTGCTGATATTTTCGTCACTTTCAAGTTCTATCGCATTCACAATAGGAATACCTTTAGACTGACGTGAGAGTTCTGGCACTTCATAACCTTTGAGTTTGTAGACCCGACCTTTATTCGTAAAGAACAAGATATGGTCGTGCGTACTCGTTGTAACCAACTGACTCACAAAATCATCTTCTAACGTATTCATACCTTGTACACCACGACCACCACGATTTTGTGAGCGATATGTTGATGCCGGTAAACGTTTGATATAGTTATTGTGACTCAATGTAATAACAATTTGTTCTTCTGGAATAAGATCTTCATCTTCAAGTCGATCTATACCGCCAAGTTGAATTTCAGTACGTCTGTCATCACCATATTTTTCTTTAATTTCGGTAAGCTCTTCACGAACAAGTGCTAATAACTTTTCTTCATCTGCTAAGATTGCTTCTAATTCTTCAATATAGGCAAGAAGTTCGTTATATTCGTTTTCAATTTTATCTCGTTCTAAGCCTGTCAGACGTCTTAAACGCATATCAAGAATTGCTTGGGCTTGACGTTCAGAAAGTTCAAAACGTGATTGTAAGCTTTCCATTGCCACCTTATCTGTTTCAGATTCTCGAATAATTGTAATAATCTCATCGATATGATCTAGTGCAATTCTTAAACCTTCTAGTATATGCGCACGGTCTTTTGCTTTACGTAAGTTATAAGCTGTGCGACGACGAACTACTTCTTTTTGGTGCTCTAAATAGTGATACAACGCTTGTTTCAAGTTAATTAATTTCGGTCTACCGTTAACGAGCGCAATCATATTGACACCAAATGAAGTTTGAAGGGGCGTTTGTTTATACAAGTTGTTCAATATCACACTTGCATTCGCATCTTTACGAATATCAATAACGATACGAACCCCTGTACGTAAACTCGTTTCATCACGTAAATCTGTAATGCCTTCAATTTTTTTATCGCGTACTAATTCAGCAATTTTTTCAATCATACGTGCTTTATTGACTTGGAATGGAATTTCCGTCACAACGATACGTTCACGGCCTCCACCACGTGATTCAATTTCAGCTTTAGCTCTCATAATAATAGAGCCACGGCCTGTTTCATACGCACGTCGAATACCACTTTTGCCTAGAATTAAGCCTGCCGTTGGGAAGTCTGGGCCTTGAATATTTTCCATTAATTCATTAATGGTAATGTCTGGATTATGACTTAAACTTAGGACACCATCAATGACTTCGCGCATATTGTGTGGTGGGATATTCGTTGCCATACCTACCGCAATCCCTGAAGCCCCGTTAACCAGTAAATTTGGGAAACGTGACGGTAACACACTTGGTTCGCGTTCATTTCCGTCATAGTTATCAATAAAATCAATCGTATCTTTATTAATATCACGCAACAGTTCTAAGGCAAGTTTTGTCATACGCGCTTCAGTGTAACGCATTGCTGCTGCGCCGTCACCATCCATAGAACCAAAGTTACCTTGTCCGTCTACAAGTGGATAACGATAGCTGAAATCCTGTGCCATACGGACCATTGCTTCATAAATAGAAGAGTCCCCATGTGGATGATATTTACCCATTACATCCCCTACGATACGGGCAGATTTTTTATACGGTTTGTCTGGCGTCATACCTTGCTCATTGAGGCCGTATAAAATACGACGATGTACAGGTTTTAAACCATCTCTGACATCTGGCAAAGCACGAGACACAATAACACTCATGGCATAATCCAAAAACGATTCTCGCATCTCTTTGCTGATATTACGTTCATTAATTCTTGATTCAGGTGTTTCAGCCATCAAGATATCCTCCTTCTCATTTTCCAATTCTCATTCTAGAAATCTAGGTTGGCATATACGGCATTATCTTCAATGAACTGACGACGATTTTCGACGACATCGCCCATCAACATTTCAAATGTCTGATCCGCTTCGATTGCATCATCTAAAGTCACTTGAAGCATTGCACGGTTTTCAGGATTCATTGTTGTTTCCCATAATTGGTCTGCATTCATTTCCCCTAAACCTTTATAACGTGCAATTGACCATTTTGGCGTTGGATTAAGTCTTTCTTTTAATTTATCCAATTCACGGTCATTAAAGACATAATATTTTTGTTTCCCCTGTGTTAACTTGTACAATGGTGGTTGTGCGATATAAACATAACCAGCTTCAATAAGTGGGCGCATAAAACGATAAAAGAACGTCAATAAAAGCGTCCGAATATGTGCACCGTCGACATCCGCATCAGTCATAATGACAATCTTATGGTAACGGGCTTTTGAAATATCGAATTCTCCGCCGATACCTGTTCCAAATGCAGTGACCATTTGACGAATTTCGTTGTTATTCAAAATCTTATCTAAACGTGCTTTTTCAACGTTTAAAATTTTCCCTCTTAAAGGTAAAATCGCTTGCGTACGTGAGTCTCGACCTGATTTTGTAGACCCCCCGGCAGAGTCACCCTCTACTAAGAAAATCTCACTTTCAGATGGATCTTTACTTGAGCAGTCTGCTAACTTACCTGGCAAGCTTGAAATATCAAGCGCAGACTTACGACGTGTGACTTCACGCGCTTTTTTCGCAGCGATACGTGCACGAGAAGCCATAATCCCTTTTTCGATGATAATGCGTCCAATTTGTGGATGCTCGTATAAGAAACGTTCAAAAAGCTCTGAGAATACGCGATCAACAATTTGACGAACCTCAGAGTTGCCTAATTTTGTTTTTGTTTGTCCTTCAAACTGAGGGTCTCCATGCTTGATGGAAACGATAGCAGTTAAACCTTCTCGCGTATCTTCACCTGACAAGCGTTCTTTCTCATCTTTGATTAACTTATTTTGAGATCCATAATTATTTAACACTCTCGTTAACGCACGTTTAAAGCCATCTTCATGCGTCCCACCTTCATATGTGTGGATATTATTTGCGTAAGTCAGTAAATTTGTCGCAAAACCACTGTTATATTGAATAGCGATTTCGACTTCAATGTCATCGCGTGTCTCATGAACATAAATAGGTTCTTCATGTAATGGCTCTTTATTCTCGTTTATAAGCTCGACATACGACTTTATTCCACCTTCATAGTGGTAACTATCCTCACGAATTTCTTCTTCGTCACGCTCGTCTCTGAGCGTAATACGGATACCTTTATTTAAAAAGGCTAATTCACGAATACGTTTTTGCAAAGTTTCATAGTTATACACTGTCGTTTCTTGGAATATCGTTTCATCTGCCTTAAAACGAATAACCGTTCCTGTTTGATCTGTATCACCAATTTGTTTCAAATCAAATGCAGGTACACCCATGTGGTAGGCTTGATGGTGAATACGTCCATTTCTATGAACGTAAACTTCTAACGTCTCACTCAATGCATTTACAACAGATGAACCTACACCGTGTAAACCACCTGAAACTTTATAGCCACCGCCGCCAAATTTCCCACCAGCGTGTAATACAGTTAAAATAACTTCTACAGCAGGACGTCCCATTTTTTCTTGAATATCGACAGGAATACCGCGTCCATTATCTGTAACTTTAATCCAATTGTCTTTTTCGATGATCACTTCAATATCATCCGCATATCCTGCAAGTGCTTCATCAATACTGTTATCGACAATTTCCCAAACAAGATGATGTAGACCACGTTCTGAAGTAGAACCAATATACATACCTGGTCGCTTACGTACCGCTTCAAGTCCTTCTAAAACTTGAATCTGACTCGCACCATAATTTTCCGAGTTGTTCACATCAGCCAATGCTTCCCACCTTCACTTTCTTCCTACTGCTTAATATTTCCTTGTGCAATTTGATATATCTTCGCGTTTTTCATAATTTCATGATCAATACCATCTACCGAAGTGGTTGTCACAAATGTTTGAACTTTATGCTGAATTGTACTTAAAAGATGCGTTTGACGTGCATCATCTAGTTCACTTAAAACGTCATCAAGTAATAAAATGGGGTATTCCCCCACTTCTTGATTCATTAATTCAATTTCTGCTAACTTAATCGAAAGCGCCGTTGTCCGTTGTTGACCTTGAGAGCCATAAATTTGTGCGTCCATGCCATTCACTTGAAAAGCTAAATCATCACGGTGTGGTCCATGTAAACTCACACCGCGCTCGATTTCACGATTCAGTTGACTTTGAAGGTCTTCAAATACTTTTTGAATTAAGACTGCCTCTGTTTGCGAGGTGTCTTCCATTTTGATACTAGGTAAATATTTTAATGTCAAAGCTTCGCGACCATTCGTAATACCTGAATGAATGGGCTCTGCTAAAGTTTCTAGCTCTGCAATAAATTGTGCTCGCCGTTGTGTTACTTTCACTGCATATTCAGCAAATTGCTGATTCAGTACTTCTAACATCGTCGTATCTTTCGTCTGTTTCATTTGCAACTGTTTTAAATAGTGATTGCGTTGTTTCAAAATACGTTGATATTGCGATAAATCATTTAAATATAAGTTTGAAATTTGCCCAAGTTCCATATCGATAAAACGTCTTCTCACTTGTGGTGCACCTTTGACAATATTTAAGTCTTCAGGCGCAAAAAGGACCACATTCAAATGGCCTATATACTGCGTCAAACGACTTTGCTCTAAATGATTGACTTTTACCTTTTTACCTTTTTTCGTGATAAACATTGTGAGCGGCATCGTACCGTGGCGAAAACTGAGCTCACCCTCTATTTTAGCATACTCAGTATTAAAACGAATTAATTCCCTATCATTCGTTGTACGATGACTCTTCGCCAAGGCTAAGGTGTAAATAGATTCCAACAGATTGGTTTTTCCTTGTGCATTCTCACCAATTAAAATATTGACTTCAGGATGACATTGAAGCAATATCTCTTCGTAATTTCGATAGTTTTCTAATTGGAGTGTTTTAAGTTTCATTGCTCACCGAATTTGATGATATATGAACCTACTTCAGGAATTTCTATACGGTCCCCGTCATGTAACTTTTTGCCACGACGTGATTCATGCTCGCCATTCAAGAAAACATCATATTCACTTAAAAACCACTTCGCTTGTCCTCCTGATTCAATGATGCCTTCATAGTTTAAAAATTGTCCTAAAGTGAGTTCACCATCAACAATTACTTCCTCAGCCAATTTAATCACTCCATTCATATTTGCTCACCTATATATTATACCGTTTTATCGCAAAAATTTCATGTACAGAAGGCAATTTTCGAGTAAAAGTTTCATGTGGAACAAATGATGAATGACCAATCATGCGTTAGGACTTTTGATCCTTAATCACTTGATCAACTTTAGATTTAATCGTGTCAAAATCCTTAGTATCTTCTATTGGTTCACCGTTGATATACAACGATGGCACTTGTGGCACTTTATACTTTTTAGCTAAGTGATTATCGTTTTGCGCTTTTTTAGCGATTTCTCCATTTTTGTCTCGATATGCCGAAGTAATCTTTTCTAATTGTTTAGGTGACAAGTCTAATTTTTTTAGTTGTTGTTGAATAAAATTATCTGTTAACCAATGTTTTGTAGTCACGTCATCTTTATTCGACGGTTGACCTTGATATAAAAGTTTGTGAAACGCCCAATATTGGTTCGGTGCATACTGATTTACTGCTAATGCAGCTTTTGCACTTAATTCAGACTCTTCTCCATGTATTAAGACGTTAACGTAGCGAAATTGTACTTTTTGCGTATCAATATATTCTTTTTGCAGTTGTGGCTTAATGTTACGTTCAAATGCACCACAATAAGGGCATTTAAAATCACCATATTCCACAATTACAATTTTATTCTCTTTTGCGCCTTGATGTGGTTGTGATTGGGTGTCTGTCACCATTTCTTTTTCATTTTGACGCGCTGTATTAGGGGTTGAATCATGTGTACTCATTCTAATAATGATTGCTATTACAATTGCGAGTACCACTATAATTGTTAAAATTAAAGGCCATTTACTTTTCATATTCCAATCCTCCATCACATTATCTTTTAATTATACTAAAATCAGGCTGCTTTGAATATTACACGCGCGAACGATTCAAATGACTTTATTTTTTACTAACTTTACGTATGGAAACTGAGCTGTTAAGTCACACAAAAAACGCAGTTGGTTAAGTCCAACTGCGTTTTGTATCATAGGCTTTTTAAATTATTTAGTAAGTACGTATCGGTAAAATTAATTGTGTAACGGTGTCATCATCTTTTGGTTTTAAAATAAAAGGTTTCATCGTACCGAAAAATTCGACTTCAACTTCGTCATTATCGATCGCTTTTAAAGCATCCATCATGTATTTTGAGTTAAAAGAGATTTTTAAGTTACCACCTTCAACCTCGTTTGCAGTAACTTCTTCCTTCACTGTCCCAATTTCAGGTGATGTAGATGAAAGTTCCACTTGCTCATCGCCTGCACTTAATTTAATGACATTGTTGCCACCTTCTCTTGCTAATAGAGAAGCACGGTCAATGGCATGATAAAAATCAGAATTATCTAATGCTAATTTGATTTCGTAGTTTTCTGGGAACAAGCGTGATGTATCAGGATAGTGTCCCTCTAGTAAGCGTGAAATAAAGTTTACGTTACCGACACGGAACAATACTTGATTTGATGCAAAGAAAATATCAATATGCTCTTCGCTCTCTGTCATAATTTTATTTAATTCTGCTAAAGCTTTACCTGGAATAATGACATTTTTATCACCAATTTCTTCGTCTTCAAGTTTCAACTTTCTTACAGCCAAGCGGTGTGAATCAGTCGCCGTGCATATTAATTCATTTTCTTGTATAAGCCAGTTTACACCTGTAAGGACTGGACGTGTTTCTGAGGTGGACACTGCAAAATTAGTTTGTGCAATCACGTTTTTCAATACTTTGACTGGTAATTGCAATGCATCTTCACTAGATACTTGTGGTAACAATGGGTATTGATCAGGGTCTAATCCACTTAAATTGAACTCTGAATGACCTGATGTAATCAATGTTTGGAATTGTTCGTTTGTAGAGAGCTTAACTTCTCGACCTGGTAATTTCTTAATAATGTCAACGAAGAAACGCCCTGGCAATACAACAGAACCTGGCTCTGTCACATTAACAATTTCTTCTCCATCAACTTGATTCGGGATTGTAATTTCAATTGATATCTCTGAATCTGATCCAGTTAAGACAATACCTTCGTTTTTGGCATCAATTTTAATACCTGTCAATATTGGTAATGTCGTTCTTGGTGAAATGGCTTTTAATGTATCGTTTAATTGAGTGATAAAATAATCTCTTTGGATAGAAAACTCCATCATTCTATAAACTCCTTTCAGTCGTTTATAATAGTTATAGTTATTATTTAAAGTCGTAATCATAGTCATAGGGGCTGTGGATTAGTGGATAACTCATAAAATTGATTGATATCAAAGGTTATTCACATGTGGATAAGTTGTGTATGATGTGTACAACTTTTGCCCACTATCCACAAATCAACTTCTGATCTCTTTTTCAATACCTTCTATTTCTTGTCGTAATGTAGGGTCATTTTCGATATCTTTTTTTATTTTATCATGCGCATGAATGACTGTCGTATGATCGCGTCCTCCAAATTCCTCTCCAATTTTTGGTAGAGAAAAATCAGTTAGCTCTCGCGATAAGTACATCGCGATTTGTCTTGGATAGGCAATTGATTTTGTACGTTTCTTTGCTACAAAGTCTTCAATACGTACGCCGTAATACTCACCAACAACTTTTTGAATATCTTGAATCGTAATTTTTTTAGATTTTGTAACTTGAATAATATCCTTTAAAGCATCAGAGGTTAATTCGGTCGTAATCGGTTTACCTTGTAATTTTGAATATGCGAGTACACGCGTTAAAGCACCTTCAAGTTCACGAATATTCGTTTGAATTTGATTTGCGATATAAGTTAAAGATTCGATAGGAATATCTAGATTTTCTTCTTCTGTTTTCTTTTGTAAAATGGCCATCCGTGTCTCAAAATCTGGTGGCGTAATATCAACGATTAACCCCCATTGGAATCGGGATTTTAGACGTTCTTCTAAAGTAGAAATTTCTTTCGGTGGACGATCACTGGAGATGACAATTTGCTTTTTGTTTTGATGCAAGTCATTAAAAGTATGGAAAAATTCTTCTTGTGTCTGTTCCTTCTTTTGAATAAATTGAATATCATCAATTAATAAAACATCGATATTACGGTACTTTTCACGAAATGACTCTGTATCATTGTTACGAATGGATTGAATAAACTCATTTGTAAATTTTTCGCTTGATGTGTAAAGTACTTTCGCATCAGGATTATTTTCCAGGACATAATGACCAATCGCATGCATAAGATGCGTTTTTCCTAAACCTACACCACCATAAATGAAAAGCGGGTTATAGGCATTTGCCGGTGATTCCGCAACAGCAAGGCTCGCAGCATGCGGGAAGCGGTTGCCGGGACCGATGACAAATGTTTCAAATGTATTGTTTGTGTTAAATTGCTCGCCTGACACGACAGGTTCAACATGCGAATGATGCTCTGAGTTTTTAGAGGATGACGCGATATTGAGCTCTGCTAAATCTTCTTCAGTAATAAAGTTGATGTTCTCAATATCGTGTCCCGTTACAGCTTCTAAAAATTGTTTGACGAGATCTGTATAATTGGTCGTTAGCCAATTTGCAATAAATGGCTGTGCAGCAATAACGACAGCTTCTTTATTAGATAGAGCATGTAATGTTGTGTCTTTGAGCCAAGTGTCATATGAAACATTAGTAACATTTTCTTTGCATAAGTTGAGAACATTATCCCAAATTTCTTGTTCTGACATTTTTTAACTCCATCTTCCTAAGTAAAAATTTTGTTATACACAATATCCCCATAATTTAATTAAGATAATCACAGGGTGTTAATAATTATCCACAAGTTAATCACAAACTGTGGATGAACAACATAAAACGTTACATTATTCACAACTCTTTTAAGCTATATACATAATATAAAACCTATGTACTATAAGGGTTTAAACCACTTATCCACACAATTATACTTTTTCACAACCATTACTGTCAAACGGCTGTGAATATGTTGTTATCTTTTTGTGTAACTTGTGAATAATAAATTGTTATCCACAGTTTATTTATTTTGCCCTGTGTATAAGTGGACAACTTTTTTTAGGTCTGCTGTATCTAATTATGAAAAAACACACTTGATTTACTGTTGTGATTTTGTTATATTTTAGTAGTTGCTTGAAATGTAGACATTTCATTTTATTTAAGAACATCAATTTGAACACATAAAAATGAAATTAACTTATCTATAATGATGAATATTAGATAATTGAATGATTGAGATGGAGGTGTTTTGCATGGTAAAACGTACTTATCAACCAAATAAACGTAAACATAGTAAAGTTCATGGTTTCAGAAAACGCATGAGCACTAAAAACGGCCGTAAAGTATTGGCACGTCGTCGTCGTAAAGGTCGTAAAGTTTTATCAGCATAAGATCACTGACTCATTCAGTGATCTTTTTTTTGCGAACAAGCCTGTTTGCCTTAGGTATTCAGAAGAAAGACGAGTGATATTTAATGGAAAAAGCATACCGTATTAAAAAAAATGCTGATTTTCAGTCCATCTATCGTAAAGGTAAATCTGTAGCGAATCGCCAGTTTGTTGTGTATACGTATGAACAGCAACAAGCAGCGCACTTTAGGTTAGGTATTAGCGTATCTAAAAAATTGGGTAATGCCGTGACACGCAACCGTATTAAAAGAAGTATTCGAGAATGCTTCAAAGTGCATAAAACAGATATGTTACCAGTCGATATGATTGTGATTGCACGATTTCCTGCCAAAGCGATGTCTACACAAGAAATTCAGAAAAGTTTAGAGCATGTACTCAAAATTGCAAAGGTCTTTAACAAGCGAATAAAGTAATTTTTAGACTTCGGTTTGTATGACTTCAGACAAACCGAAGTCTAACTTATAATATGAGAACCCTTGGTATAAAGGCTTTTCTATTAGGTTAAGTCTTAGCATTTAGACTTAAGACTTAATGCTCTTCTATTTATATAAAGAATGCGTGATAGGTATTACACGTAGGAGATAATAAAAGAAAATAAAACATGGCATTCGCAATTTTGAATGAAACATTTTACAATATTATAATGATATATTTTGACAAAAGGAGGTACGTCAATTGTGGAACAATTAGACACGATTACAAGTATATCAACACCAATGGGCGAGGGCGCGATAGGAATTGTACGTTTATCTGGTTTAGATGCGGTTGAAATTGCAGATAAGCTTTATAAAGGAAGAAAACAATTAAAAGATGTACCTACGCATACAATTAACTATGGACATATCATTGATCCTGAAACGCAAGAAGTTGTTGAAGAAGTGATGGTTTCGGTATTGCGTGCACCACGCACATTTACACGTGAAGACATCGTAGAGATTAACTGCCATGGTGGCATTTTGACAATTAATCGTGTGTTAGAATTAACAATGACTTACGGTGCAAGAATGGCAGAGCCTGGTGAATATACAAAGCGTGCCTTCTTAAATGGAAGAATTGACTTATCACAAGCTGAAGCAGTAATGGATTTTATACGTTCTAAAACTGACCGTGCTTCGAAAGTCGCAATGAACCAAATTGAAGGGCGATTAAGTGAATTGATTAAAAAGCAACGTCAATCCATTTTGGAAGTTCTAGCTCAAGTAGAGGTTAACATTGATTATCCAGAATATGATGACGTAGAAGAAGCTACTTCAGAGTTGCTGTTAGAACGCGCGCAAGAAATCAAAAATGAGATTCAAAAATTATTAGATACAGGTGTTCAAGGTAAAATTATGCGTGAAGGTTTATCAACTGTCATTGTAGGTAAGCCTAATGTAGGTAAATCATCCATGTTAAATAACTTGATTCAAGATAATAAAGCGATTGTGACAGAAGTTGCTGGAACAACGCGTGACGTTCTAGAAGAATATGTCAATGTACGAGGCGTACCGCTCAGACTTGTAGATACAGCAGGTATACGCGAAACAGAAGATATCGTTGAACGAATAGGGGTAGAGCGTTCTCGTAAAGCATTGAGTGAAGCAGATCTTATTTTATTTGTATTAAACAATAATGAGCCTTTAACGGAAGAAGATCGAAAACTCTATGAAGTTGTAAAAACGAGCGATGCAATTGTGATTATTAATAAGACAGACTTGACGCCACGATTAGACCGTGACGAAGTGAAAGCGATGGTGGGCTCAATGCCTGTTATTGAAACGTCAATGCTCGAACAACAAGGGATTGATGAGCTTGAAATTCAAATACGTGATTTGTTTTTTGGTGGAGAGGTTCAAAGTCAAGATATGACTTATGTTTCAAACTCACGCCATATTTCATTACTGAAACAAGCGAAAAAGACGATTCAAGATGCGATAGATGCAGCTGAAATGGGGATTCCTATGGATATGATTCAAATCGATTTAACACGGACATGGGAACTTTTAGGTGAAATTATTGGTGAATCTGCAAGTGAGGAATTGATTGATCAATTATTTAGTCAATTCTGTCTCGGAAAATAATAAATGGAGGTTAATAAAATGGTGAAATCATTTGATGTTATTGTCGTAGGGGCTGGACATTCTGGTATTGAAGCCGGTCTTGCATCTGCGAGACGTGGTGCGCATACACTCATGTTGACAATCAATTTAGATAATATTGCCTTTATGCCATGTAATCCTTCTGTTGGTGGACCGGCAAAAGGAATTGTTGTACGTGAAATCGACGCTTTAGGTGGCCAAATGGCGAAAACAATTGATAAAACGCATATTCAAATGCGTATGCTTAATACAGGAAAAGGGCCTGCAGTACGTGCATTACGTGCGCAAGCCGATAAAGTCATGTATCAACAAGAAATGAAGCGTGTACTTGAAGATGAAGACAATCTAGAAGTGATGCAAGGCATGGTGGATGAACTTATCATCGAAGAGGGCGTTGTTAAAGGTGTGCGTACTAATATTGGTACAGAATACCGTGCTAAAGCCGTTATTTTAACAACAGGTACTTTCTTACGTGGTGAGATTATTCTCGGCAATTTGAAATATTCTAGTGGTCCAAACCATCAATTACCTTCGATTACGCTTGCAGATCACTTAAGAGAACTTGGCTTTGATGTTGTTCGTTTTAAAACGGGTACACCACCGCGTGTGAATGCGAAAACAATAGATTATAGTAAAACTGAAATTCAACCAGGTGATGACGTCGGTCGTGCTTTCAGTTATGAAACAACGGAATATATTTTAGACCAACTTCCTTGTTGGCTGACTTATACAAATGGTGAAACGCACAAAGTCATCGATGACAATCTTCATTTATCTGCGATGTATTCCGGAATGATTAAAGGTACAGGTCCACGTTATTGTCCATCAATTGAAGATAAATTTGTTCGTTTTAATGATAAACCGAGACATCAATTGTTCCTTGAACCAGAAGGCCGTCATACAAATGAAGTATATGTTCAAGGTTTATCAACAAGTATGCCTGAAGCAGTCCAACGTCAAATGCTTGCGACTATTCCTGGTTTAGAAAAGGCAGATATGATGCGCGCAGGTTATGCGATTGAATATGATGCATTAGTACCAACACAACTTTGGCCAACTTTGGAAACTAAAATGATCAAAAACCTCTACACAGCAGGTCAGATTAATGGGACATCAGGTTATGAAGAAGCGGCTGGTCAAGGCTTAATGGCAGGTATCAATGCAGCCGCACGCGTATTAGGTCAAGAAGAAACGATTTTACAACGTTCAGATGCTTATATCGGTGTTTTAATTGATGACTTAGTGACAAAAGGTACAAATGAGCCGTATCGATTACTTACTTCTCGTGCAGAGTATCGTTTATTACTACGTCATGATAATGCAGATTTACGTCTTACAGATATTGGCCATCAAATTGGTTTAATCTCAGAAGAGCGTTATGCGCGTTTCAATGAAAAACGTCAACAAATTAGTGATGAAATGAAAAGATTATCTCAAATCCGCATTAAGCCAAGTGAACGCGTACAACAAATCATTGAGCGAGAAGGGGGCTCACGCCTTAAAGATGGAATTCTAGCCAATGAATTGTTACGTCGACCTGAAATGACTTATGCAACAATAATTGAAATTTTAGAAGAGACACATCAATTACCATCAGATGTTGAAGAACAAGTCGAAATTCAAACAAAATATGAAGGTTATATCAATAAATCATTACAACAAGTAGATAAAGTGAAAAGAATGGAACAAAAGAAAATTCCAGAAGATCTCGATTACAGTAAAATCGATAGCTTAGCGACTGAAGCACGTGAAAAATTGGCTCAAGTTAAACCACTTAACATCGCACAAGCCTCACGTATTTCAGGTGTGAACCCAGCAGATATTTCAATATTGTTAGTCTACTTAGAACAAGGTAAAATTCAAAGGGTGAAATAAATGAGTGTAGAATGGTTAGCAACACAATTAGGTGCACACGGATTGACATTATCTGATAAACAGAAGCAACAATTTGAAAAATATTATGAAATGCTTGTAGAATGGAATGAGAAAATTAATTTAACGAGTATTACAGAGGAACATGAAGTGTATCTTAAGCATTTTTATGATTCTGTAACACCTAGTTTTTACCATGATTTTAATCAACCTTTAAGTTTGTGTGATGTAGGTGCGGGTGCAGGGTTTCCAAGTATTCCTTTAAAAATTATGTTTCCAGAAATTCACGTTACAATTGTTGACTCGTTAAATAAGCGGATTCAATTTTTAAATCAATTGGCAGATGCGTTAGAGCTTGAAGGTGTCCGATTTGTGCATGATCGCGCTGAAACATTTGGAAAGCAGGAAGACTACCGGGCGTCTTTTGATATCGTAACAGCACGTGCTGTTGCGAGAATGTCTGTATTAAGCGAATTGTGTATACCACTCGTGAAAAAGCAAGGTCTCTTTTTAGCTTTAAAATCATCAAAAGGACAAGAAGAACTTGATGAAGCGCGCTTTGCAGTAGGTGTCTTAGGTGGCAAAATTCGCCAAATCGATACATTTACGCTTCCAGAAGATGCAGGTGAGCGTCAAATTATTACAATTGAAAAGCGGAGTCAAACACCTAAGAAATACCCAAGAAAACCCGGAACACCCAATAAAACACCACTTGTAGAATAACAAAAATGTATTTTGGAATATTAAGGGGAGCGAATAAAAATGAAGAAACCCTTTTCTAAGTTGTTTGGATTAAAAAATAAAGACGACTTACTAGATGCCAATGAAGCGGAAAATCAAGGTGTCGAATCAATTAAAATTGAGCGAATTGTTCCGAATCGTTATCAACCACGTCAAAAGTTTGATACTGCACGGATTGAAGAATTAGCTGAATCTATCAACGCTCATGGCTTGTTACAACCTATTGTAGTAAGACCGATTGAAGAAAATATGTACGAAATCATTGCAGGTGAACGTCGTTTTCGTGCGTTACAAATGAATCATATGACTGAGGCAGAGGTTTTAATCCGTCATTTAGATGATGAAGAAACAGCTGTCGTAGCATTGATAGAAAATATTCAACGTGAGAATTTATCAGCGATTGAAGAAGCAGAGGCTTATAAAAAACTGTTGGCGTTTGAAGGTATTACACAAGCTGAACTCGCTAAAAGTGTCGGAAAAAGCCAAAGTTTCATTGCGAATAAATTGCGCCTATTGAAATTAACGCCTGTCGTGTTAGAAGCAGTACGGGAACATCAAATTACTGAGCGTCACGCGCGAGCGCTAGTAGGACAAACACCTGAACGACAAGAAGAAATGTTGCATATCATTTTAACTGAACAATTAAATGTCAAACAAACAGAAGATCGGTTGAAAATGCCTGCTGAAAAAGATAATGAAGGAGAGAAAGTCGTTGCGACCCCTCCTGAATTTATCCAAGATGTTTCAGCCGCACGTGATATTATTGCGGATAGCTTGTTGGAAGTCAGTGCGAATGGTATCAAATATGAACAACGTGAAAAAGAGCATGATGATTACGTTGAAATTCAAATTCGTCTTTATCGAAAATAATCATTTTTAATGCATGAAACCATTTTATTTTAAATAGCAAAATTTTAAAAACTGTGTAAGTGATAAATCGTCACTTATGCAGTTTTTTACGCTTAAGGATGTATGAAAAACTCGGTCTATAGCGCTATGATTTTTCTTTTAATATTTTATATATTTATATATATTCAATGTAATTAAAGGAGAAATGGTATGAAAAACAAGAGACGCATCATAGGCTTATTTGCTTTTTTATTAGTAGGGGCTTCAATTTATTTGATGACGAGTTTTGGTATGCTTAACCGAAGAGAAATTTATTATGGAAAGTTTGTTCAAAACAATCAACCTGCCAGCCTTTATTCACATGACGATCAATATCAAATGAAGCTGAATAAAGAACGAGATAAACTCCAAGAAGGCAATTGGGTTAAGGTTACATTGACTGATCAAAAAGGTGTCATTGTGGATGTAAAAGCTATAGATAAAACGCAAATTCCAAAAAACGTATTACAAAAAATAGAGAGAAGTCAATAAGGAAAAGGGAAAGGTGTTTTTTACATAATAATTAAGAATCATATATCAATACTAAACTTTGAGAGAAGAAGATCTTGATGTCTTGTTCTCTCAAAGTTTTACGGCGAAAGAGCATTCTAAAATAACAAAGTAAAGTATTGTTGAAAGTTTCAATATAGAAGGATATATTTATTTGGCTGTTAGTGAATAGTAACCTCATAGTTTTTGATTATTACAGAGCACAATTATTAAGCATTAATGAAAAGGTTATGTTGCTTTTCTTTAAGTGATTTGAAATCAAATATTAGTTCTTTATTACAATGACTTTTACACTTTTAAAAATGGTCTATAAGAAGTGACGATAATCAAATTGAATTTTTAGGTTCTTTTGCAAAGTTAAGTTTATAGTATAATTTAATTGAAAAAGGGGTCTTCTGTATGAACTATTTCAGATATAAACAATCAAGGGTATTGAATGTATTTATGGACTATATAAAAAGAACTGTAGGTCTCTTCAGATCTACGGATTTTCGCCATGCCACGAAATTAGTTATATGTTAGCGAGTTAAGCGAATGCTGACATGATAAAAAAGGAAATTAGATATTTTTTTCTAACTTTGCAACAGAACCGAAAATTAGCACGGTAAGTGTTAATTTTAACTAGAATTCAAATGAAAAACACCACAAAAATCATTTCAAAAGGTTTTTTGTGGTGTTTTACTTGAAAGCTGAAACCCTATGTCCCATCCCCGTTATAGATATATAGTTTACTTTACTTTCTTTATAGTGTTGCTTTTGCGGCTTCAACTGTTTCGCGTGTTAATTCATGACTGTTCACCCAAAACTCAGTTACCTCTGCACCACGATCTTTAAAGATTGAGCGAACGTGTTCACTTTCTGAGATAGGTACGATAGGGTCATTTTCACCCATTGAAAGGTAGACTGACTTACCACTTAAATCGATATCTTTTGGTACTTCTAAAGGATAGAGTGGTGCAAATAATAGGCCTTTTTTATATGGCATCGCTTCATTCAACATTAAACTAATCGCAATGTTAGAACCGTTAGAAAAACCAACGAGAATCACTTCATTGAGATCAAATTGATAACGCTGAGCAGCTTCTTGTAAGAACTCGTGTAATTCTGTCGTTCTAAATTTTAAGTCTTCTACGTCATATTGACCTTCACCGTGACGTTTGAAGAAACGGTTCATCCCATTTTCTGAAATGTTACCACGTACGCCTAAAGCATTGTACGTTGGATCAAGTAATTCGGCAATTGGGAGTAAATCATGTTCATCGCCGCCTGTCCCATGCAGTAGGACAAAAGTTGGTTTTGATAAATCACCTTGTTTAAAAATATGTTCCATATCCATTCACCTCTTTATCATTATCGGGGTCTTTTAATTGTAAAAGTTTCACCTAATCGTGCATAATCATCGCCTGCAAGTCGACTTACAGGTTTAAGATTTTCAACGTCAATATAGCCCTTATCAACGTCGAATAGTTGTTCATCTATTGATACTTTTTGAATTTCTAACAGTAATAAATCATTTGCGGTTTCAGTTTCTGATTGAATTTCAATATGCTGATAAAGTTTTACTTCAAAACGTATAGCACTTTCATTCAAACTTGGAACAGAAACGTATTCGGAATCAGTCGTCGTAAATTGCGTGAGATCTAACTCGCTTTCATTAGCAGACAATGGTGCAGCGGTTTGATTCGCATCTGAAACATTATTCTCAGTCACAACATGAATGACTGCTTCTTGTGAATTTATTATATTTCTCGCTGTATCTTTCATGACACCTTCTTTGCGTGATACAGAAATTGAGAGTATCGCAGGTTCCGAAGATACAATATTAAAGAAACTGAAAGGTGCAACATTAACAAGCCCTTCCTCAGACTGACTTGTGACCAATGCGATAGGGCGTGGTACGACAGAGCCTATTAAAAATTTATACATTTGCTTTTTGGATAGTTCAGAAGCGCGAAACGTGTACATTATTGACCCTCCAGTCTACATACAATTAATTTTATGAGCGTGTTGTATCAAATTCACGAATTTCTGATTCAATATAATCTCTTTGATTTTCTAAAAATGGTGGAAGTGAAAGTGATTCACCAAGTGTTTCATAAGGTTCATCTCCAGCGAATCCTGGTCCGTCTGTTGAAAGTTCAATTAAAACATGACCGATACGTGTGTAAAGTGCTTTAAAGTAGAAACGGTCAACGATACCAGAGCTACCTACACCTAATTGGTTATATTTTTCAAACCAAGAATTAAGTGCATCATCGTCTTCAACACGGAAAGAAACGTGGTGAACTTGACCGTAACCTGGTCGACTTTGAACGCCTTCATCTTTACGTAGGATAACTTGACCTCCATTACCGCCTTTACCTACTTCTAATAGTGTGACGTTTTCTTCTTCAATAATAGGCTTCATATCATAGAGTTCCATCAATGTTTGTTTGAATTCATCGTAGTAGCTTACTGTAATTTCAATTGGGCCTAAACCATAGATTGCTTTATCTTGTGGGACAGGGCCATTTTTCCAAGGAACACCTGGTTCAACACCTGTATTGTTTTCATCAGAAATCAATTGATATTTTTGACCGTCTTCTTCTTCAAAACGCAAGATCTTTTTATCAAATAGTGTGTCGATGTCGTCGTGTTTTACTCCAAACTCATCAAAGCGTTGTTGATAATATTCAAGCGCTGCATCATTTGGCACACGGAAAGCAGTACGACTGATAGAATTTGTGCCTGATGCACCTTTTGGATTATTTGGAAAATCAAAGAAAGTCATATCTGTTCCTGCGTGACCTTCATCATCTGCAAAGAATGTGTGGTAAGTGTAAATGTCATCTTGATTAACTGTTTTTTTAACAAGTCTCATACCAAGTACGTCAGTAAAAAAGTGATAATTGCGTTCTACATCATTTGTCATTGCAGTTACGTGGTGGATTCCTTTAAGTGGATATTGTGTCATAAGAAAAACTCCTTTATTCATTAATAATTATCTCTAATTCGAACTAAATTTGTGTGAAAGAAAAGTACACGTAAACAACTTAGTTGTCGGTTGGTGTACTCAATGTTTTTAAAGTCTGCTGTAAAGTATTTAACTCTTCCGTTGTTAGTTCTGAAAAGGCTGCCTCAATTGCTTTAGCGTGTTGTGGAAAAATTTGAGTCATGAGTGCTTGCCCTTTATCCGTTAAGGCTGCATAGCTTACACGTCTGTCTTTTTCGCATTGTCTTCGCTGTAATAGTCCTTTTTCCTCTAGTTTTTGCACAACATAAGTTGTACTACTACTTGCAATTAAAATGCGTTCTTGGATTCGTTGAATGCTGTGTTCGCCCTTATTGTACAAAAGCTCAAGTACGGCAAATTCGGTAATATTTAACCCATAAGATTTCACATCATTGCGTATGATTTTATCAATCATGTCATTTGCACGTTTGAGTCCAATAAGTGTTTTAAGCGCAATGTCCGTTCGTTGCAATTGACAACCCCTCCTTTTATTTCGAATTCGAGATAATTATAACTTGTAAATTTGGCAAAGTAAAGAATTAAGTTTAATTTTTATACCTACATCTAACATACAACGGCTCAATGTTGATTTGATGCGGTTTATATCTTTACAAGTTATAAAAAGTGATTCCTTTTAAAAGGAGAGTACGCTATATATATTGCCGGTTTTCACATTATAAAACTTTTTAATCGAAACCATTGATGAAACGAATAAATAAAAAACAAATCATCGGCGTAGCATACTGCCTTTAAAAACGTCTATATGACATTTCAGTATGTGAGCGCGCGATGATTTGTTGAGATGCATTAAGCTTCGATAGCAAATTCACTATCAAGTTCAAATTGAATGTCTTTACCTAACATAACGCCACCAGTTTCTAGTGTTTGGTTAAAGCTAATACCGTATTTTTCTCGGTTGATCGTACCTCTTACAACAAAACCAGTGACTTGGCCACCAGTCATTGGATTTGCGCTCACACCGTTGTGTGTAAAATCAAACGTTTCTTCATGTGTTTGACCTGCAATTGTAAGATGACCTGTAATTTGGTTTTCAGTGATTTGAGTAGATTCAAATTTGATTTCTGGATATGTTTCGCTATCAAAGAAATCTTTTGTTTTTAAGTGTTGGTCACGATCCGCATTACCTGTGTCAACAGAGTCTACTTTAATTGTTGCTACTGCTGATAATGAAGAAGCATCTTCTACATCACCAGTTAATTGAATATCGTAGTCTTTAAAAGTACCTCTAATTTTAGAAACCATTAAATGTTTAATTGAAAAACCAAAAGTACTGTGTACAGTATCAAGATTAAATTGTGTCATTATAAATGACCTCCCTTAATTTTTGTTGTAGTTATTTTCTTTTTCTAAGTATAAAAAATATACCATTAATAAAAATTAATATCAAGGATGAAAGTTTGAATCGTATTTTTTAATATGAAATCAAGCAATAATTGTTTAACTATGCATGTTTATATTGCTATCCTATAATAATTTTAATTTAAAGTGACGGTTTCATGATGGATGAGTAACGTCAGACATTTGAAATATGGTAAAGTAAGGATAGTAGAAAAATGAATAGTTTCTACGATTAAAAGGTTGTAGACCTATGAGAGTGAAATTTTTCATATTTTACCTCATGAAAGCGCGGATAAAAGAATAAATATGAGACAGCGAGACTGGGTGGGGGATGTCTCACATCTTGTGCAATCTTACTCATTTTTGGCGAGCATAATCATGCGTTTTAATAGCTTTTGCGCGCAATTATTAGTGTTTTGTTATTAATTCTTAATTAAAGTTTTGTTTTTGTACAAAAACAATGAATGTGAAGATAATGTTAGGAGATGAAATTGATGATAGTAGAAGAAATTCAAGGTAACATTGCACAACTTTCTCAAGATGAAAAAAATATACACATTGAGAAGGTTTATTTAGAAAACTCAGACCTTGTGAAACGAATTCAAAGGGTAACTTCAGATCATGGCACTGAAATTGGCATTCGTTTAAGTCAGCCAATTGATCTTCAGTATGGTGATATTTTATATCGTGATGATCAAAATATGATTATTATCGATGTCAATTCAGAAGATATTATAGCAATCCGTCCACGTACGATTAAAGAAATGGGAGAAATAGCGCATCAATTAGGAAATCGCCATTTACCGGCTCAGTTTACGGATGAGAATGAGATGCTTGTCCAGTATGATTACCTCGTAGAAGATTTATTGAAAGAACAAGGTATTCCGTATCAACGAGAAGATCGTAAAGTCAATCAGGCCTTTAAACATATAGGACATTCACATGACTAACTTAGCGAAATTGAAGTTGTTCCAATTTTGTGATTCACAATTTCCAACAGGCGCTTTTAGCCATTCTTTTGGGCTAGAAACTTATATCCAACGTGGGGCTATTTATGATGGCATGACTTTTCGGAAATGGTTGGAAGTGTTTTTAACAGAACAACTCACGTATACAGATGGCTTGGCGATGCGTTTGGTTTATGAAGCGATTGAATCGAATACCCCAGAGGTCATTGAACGGTTCGATCAACTGTTGTTTGTGCAAAATATTCCTCGAGAAACGAGAAATGGAACGAAACAAATGGGGAAACGCATGATTCAACTTGCGCATACGCTTTACGATGATGAATGGTTGGATTGGTACTATGAACGTGCGAATGCATATGCGCTTCATACCCATCCAGCTGTTGTTTTTACATTGTTGGGTCATCATTTAAAGATACCAATTGAGGAAATTATTGATTATTATTACTATCAAAATATTTCCAGTTTAACGCAAAATGCGGTTCGTGCCATCCCACTTGGACAAACAGAAGGGCAGAAAATTGTAGCGCAAATGATTCCTTTTATTGCACGGACACGGGAAGCTGTAATGCGATTAGATGAAAAAGATTTTGGTATTACAGCACCGGGTATTGAAATGAATCAGCTTGAGCATGAACATGTGGATGTACGTATATTTATTTCATAGGAGGAATAGAAATGAAACCGATAAAAATTGGTGTAGGGGGTCCTGTAGGGGCCGGTAAAACCCAACTTATTGAAAAAATTGTTAAACGTCTCGCATTAGAGAAAAGCATTGGCGTTATTACAAATGATATTTATACAAAAGAGGACCAAAAAATCCTAGTCAATACAGGCGTACTTCCTGAAGATCGTATTATTGGTGTGGAAACTGGGGGTTGTCCGCATACAGCTATTCGGGAAGATGCTTCTATGAATTTCGCAGCAATCGATGAATTGATGGAAAGACATTCTGATATTGAACTTATATTTATTGAATCAGGTGGCGACAATTTAGCAGCGACTTTTAGTCCGGAACTGGTTGATTTTTCGATTTATATTATTGATGTGGCACAAGGTGAAAAAATCCCACGTAAAGGTGGGCAAGGCATGATTAAATCGGATTATTTTGTCATTAATAAAACAGATTTAGCACCCTATGTAGGAGCTTCTTTAGAACGTATGGCTGAAGATACTAAAAAATTCCGTAAAAATCGTCCATTCGCATTTACAAATTTAAAAACGGATGAAGGTTTAGACCAAGTGATGGATTGGATTAAAAAAGATATCTTCTTTGAAGGGCTAGCGTAATGGCCATTTCAAAATGGACGGGTGAACTCGACCTTACCTTTAAACATGATGGGACCCGTACCGTTAACGGGAAGACATATTATCAGGGCGGTTTGAAAGTATTACGTCCGACGTATTTAAATGGAAGCCCACACCCGACAATGTTTTTAATCAACTTAGGTGGCGGTTTTGTAGACGGAGATCGGTATCGTACTGCGATACACTTTGAGCCTCGTGCCCATGCCGTGCTTACAACACAAGGTGCTACGATTGTGTTCAAGACTTTGGAAGATAAGGTGGAACAATACCAAACGTTTCACTTAGAAGATGAATCATTTATGGAATATATTAGTGATCCGATTATTGGATATACGCATGCAAAATTTTATCAACATAATCGGTTTCATCTGAGTTCCACTGCATCAATGTTTTATACTGATATTTTGACACCGGGCTACGATCAAGAGGGAAAACCATTTAATTATCATTATTTACAATTATTAAATGAAATCTATGTAGATGATCAGTTAGTCGTTTATGACCATTTAAAGTTAGATACACAAAAAAATAAAGTGACGGATATGGGTTATATGGAGGGATTTACACACATGGCGGCCTGCTTTTATATGAGCCCGCATGTAAATCAAAAAGTGGTTGAAGCGGTTCAAGAAGTCGTGCAACCTTTTATGCGTGAAGATTGTCGTGTTGGCGTCACTTTATTGCCTACAAGTGGCCTAACATTTCGTATCTTAGCGCATTCAACAGGGACGATACAAGAAGTGATTAATGCTGTGCACCAATTTGTCTTGACAACTTATCATGAAGAAGATGCACAATTTTTAAGAAAATATTAAAAAAACTGTCTCTCAGAAATTGAAGCTGAGAGACAGTTTTTTAATAGAGATGATAACGTAAAAACTCTTTATTCATTCGGAACGATAGCAAAACTTCTTACAGGAAAGCCAGGGGCCTCATCTGGTTTAGGACAAATATTATAAATGACAGCGCCACGACTAGGAACTTGGTCTAAGTGAGCCAACAATTCAATCTGGTAACGGTCTTGTCCAAGGACATATCTTTCACCGACAATATCTCCATTTTTTGCGATATCAATGGATGCATCGGTATCAAATGTTTCATGACCAATGGCAGCGACGTGACGTTCTTCTATTAGGAAGGTTAACGCATCTAATGACCAGCCCGGTAAATGTTGATGTCCGTTTGCATCTTTATTTTCAAAAGAGGTGTGATCCGGCCAGCGTTTGGACCAATCACTTCGAAAAGCGACAAATGTATTCGGCTCAATCTTGCCATGTGTCTCTTCCCATGACGCAATGTGCGCCCGTGTTAGACGGAAATCTGCATCTTTTGCGACGGCTTCTGAGAAATCGAGTACAATGAGTGGTAAAACCAATTCTTGTAATTGTAATTCATGTAAATAACGCTGATTTTCAACAAAATGAATAGGTGCGTCGATGTGTGTGCCATATTGTGTGACAAATGACCATTGTTGAACGAAAAAGCCATCTTGTTCTACTGTAAAGGGTGTTTCAACTTGTGCACCTTCAAATGCGCTAAAATGTGGGGACTTTGCATTGAAAGTATGTGTTAAATCGACCCATTTTGCTTCTTTAAGTGCGTTGAGTTGTTCCCAAAGTGGATATGTCATGCTATCAGACCTCCTTTATTAACTCCTTATGCTGACGTTTGTGGGGATTCAATATGATCTTGACGTAATTTTTTAGCGCTATTAACGAGTACGCTTAATGCTGCTTTTACTTCATCTTCTTTACGTGTTTTGAGACCGCAGTCTGGATTTACCCAGAATAATGAACGATCGATTTCTTTTAATGCGCGGTGAATCGCTGTTGTAATTTCTTCTTCAGTAGGGATACGAGGGCTATGAATGTCGTATACACCTAAACCAATACCTAAATCATAGTTAATATCTTCAAAATCTTTAATCAAATCACCGTGACTTCTTGATGTTTCAATTGAAATCACATCTGCATCTAGGTCATAAATCGCATGGATAATCTGTCCGAATTGCGAATAACACATATGCGTATGAATTTGCGTCTCATCTGCAACGGAAGAGGTCGCGAGTTTGAAACTATGGACCGCTTTCTCTAAATAAGCAGCATGGAATTCTTGACGTAAAGGTAAGCCTTCGCGCAATGCAGGTTCATCCACTTGAATGACTTGAATACCGGCTTTTTCCAACGCTAAAACTTCTTCATTAATTGCGAGTGCAATTTGATCTTGAACCGTTGCACGCGGGATATCTACACGTTCAAATGACCAGTTTAAGATGGTTACTGGACCAGTAAGCATTCCTTTTACAGGTTTGTCTGTTAAACTTTGCGCATAAACCGTTTCTTTAACAGTTAATGGTGCAGTCCATTTTACATCACCGTAAATGATAGGTGGTTTAACGGCACGAGAGCCATAAGATTGAACCCATCCGAAACGTGTCACAAGGAAGCCTTGTAATTTTTCACCAAAGAATTCAACCATGTCATTTCGTTCAAATTCACCATGTACAAAAACGTCTAAACCAATTTCTTCTTGAATTTCAATCCAACGTTTAATCTCATTATTTAAAAATGTATCGTAAGCTTCATCTGTAATACGTTTATTTTTCCAGTCTGCACGCTGTTTTCGAACTTCAGGTGATTGTGGAAATGACCCGATTGTTGTTGTTGGTAAATCAGGTAAGTTTAAGCGACGTTGTTGTAATACTTTTCGCTCAGAAAAAGCAGAAGCACGTTGAGAACGGACGCTTTCAAAATCATAGTCAAGGTTTTTGAAGTCTTGGCTTTGGAAACGTGTATATTGCGCATTTAATTTATCATATTGTTCTGTTTGGTTATTGTTAATTGCATTTTTTAAAGCTGCTAATTCTTCTAATTTTTCAGTCGCAAAGCTTAATCCATCGCGTACAGTTTCATCTAATGTCTCGTCGTCTAGTGATACAGGAACGAGTAGTAGGGAAGAAGATGGGTTAATGTACAAGTCGTCGGAATATTGAGATAATTTTTCGATGAGTGCTTTCTTAGCTTCCACATCTGCAGCCCATACATTTCGTCCATCAATGACACCTGCAAATAAAGTTTTTGAGGAATCAAGATTGCCATTTTCAATTTGTCGAAGGTTATGCCCGTGATCATGTACGAAATCAAGACCAATCCCTTTTACAGGTAAATCGCTTAAAAACTTAACATTGGCACGTTCGAAATAAGTTTGGATAATGAGCTTTTGCGCCACTTCAGCATCTGCAAATGCTTGATAAGCTTCTTGAGTAATCGCTTCAAGTTCAGTGCTTTTATCAGTGACTAATATAGGTTCATCCACTTGAATCAACTCTGCGCCAGCTTGAATGAGTGATTCAAAAACTTCGATATAAAGCGGTAATAAAGTACGAACTTTGTCTTCGAACGATTGATTGCCACCTTTCGAAAGTGCGACGAAAGTAATCGGTCCGACAATAACAGGATGCGCATTAATGTGTAGCGATTTTGCGTAATTAAAGCGTTCAAGTAATGTATTTTTACCTACTTTAGGAGAGACATTGTCCCATTCAGGTACGATATAGTGATAGTTCGTGTTAAACCATTTAATTAATGCACTTGCGACATTCTCTTTGTTCCCACGAGCAATGTCAAAAAGGAGATCGTCATTCACTTCACGGCCTTGAAAACGTTCAGGAATGATATTAAAGAGTAACGAAGTATCTAAGATATGATCATAAAGTGAAAAGTCACCGACAGGCACACTATCTAGACCATAATGCTTTTGTAGTAATAAGTTTTCACGATGTAAATTTTGTAATTGGCTATCTAATTCTTCTTTAGTGATTTTTTTATTCCAGTAGCTTTCAATCGCCTTTTTCCATTCACGTTTACGTCCAAGTCTTGGGAATCCTAAGTTTGTTGTTTTAATTGTCATAATATCGCCTCCTGATGGGTTTGTGTAATTGATTTTGAATAAGCTGCAAGTTCTAGTGAATAGTCCACACGTTCAAAAGGTGTGATTAAATAGAGACCATTAAAATATGTGTGAACTGTATCAATGATTGACTTGCAAAGTGAAATGCTAAGTTGGTAGGTTGCTTCTTTGTCACTTGCTACTGCTTTAAATTGCTCGAGTATCTCTTCTGACATTTTGATACCAGGCACCTCATTATGTAGAAATAAAGCATTATTGTAACTTGTAATCGGCATGACACCTATAAAAATAGGGACATTGAGGTGCTTTGTTGCTTCATAAATTTCAATAATTTTTTCTTTTGAAAATACAGGTTGCGTAATAAAGTAACTCATTCCGCTTTCGATTTTTGTTTCCATTTTGCGTACAGCGGCTTTAATGTTTCTGACGTGTGGGTCGAAACCACCAGCGATGTTGAATTGTGTCGTTGTTTTCAGCGCATCACCATCCGTATTGATTCCTTTATTAAATTTGAGTGCGAGTTCGGTCAAACCTTTTGAGTTCACATCGTAAACATTGGTCGCACCAGGTAAATGACCAATTTTAGAAGGGTCGCCCGTAATCGCAAGAATCTCATGAATGCCTAAAAGCGACAATCCGAGTAGATGGGATTGCAAGCCAATGAGGTTACGATCCCGACATGTAATATGAAC
Source organism: Staphylococcus sp. 191 (assembly GCF_011174885.1). Classification (NCBI taxonomy): domain Bacteria; kingdom Bacillati; phylum Bacillota; class Bacilli; order Caryophanales; family Staphylococcaceae; genus Staphylococcus; species Staphylococcus sp. 191. The sequence goes on from NZ_PNRJ01000003.1 coordinate 182,838, forward strand.
GAGGGGTTCAATATCAAATCGTTGCTTAATCAAACTTGCTGCTGCAATATTTGAAATACGCACTGTCGCAAGGGAGTTGTCTGCTAAAGTGACTGCATCAATATTCGCTTCATCTAAAGCTTTGACATTGTTAAAAAATTTCGTTGTATCTAGGTGTTTAGGCGTATCGAGTTCAACAATGATTGTTGGTTTTTGCCGAACCCGATCAGCTAAATTAAGTTGATGCTGATTTTGGGCTAACGTCTCTCTTTTTTTATCAATAGGGATAACCTTTTTATTTTGTATTGGTTTAAGTCCTTTAACGGCAGATTTGATGTGCCGTATATGTTCTGGTGTCGTACCACAACAGCCTCCAATCAAGCGGACACCTTCTTGGATTAGTTGTTGCGCCGTATCACCAAAATATTGGGCATTATCACTATATTTAAACGTATGCTGATCCAAATCGAGTAAACTCGCATTCGGGTAACAGGAAAGATATGCTTTGTCCGGTAGTGCAATATGACTAAACGAGTGTTTCATATGGTGTGGCCCATGATGGCAGTTCAAGCCGACAACATTTGCGCCGGCAGCAACGATTTGCTGTAACGCGTCATTAATTTCAGTACCATCTCTTAAGTAATTCGTATTGGAAGCTGTGAGTTGGGCAATGATTGGAATATCGTAATTTTGACGGGTTTGAGTAATGACTCTAATTAATTCAGTTAAATCATAATAGGTTTCAAACAACAGACCATCTACACCCGATTCGATAAGTGTATCGACTTGAATTTCCGTATGGTATTGAATGGCAGACAAGGATAACTCACCTTGCTTTACACCTCTAAAACCACCTACAGTACCTAAAATAAACGTGTCAGGACGGGCAGCCCGTTTCGCAATGGCTACTGCTGCTTGATGAATGGCCTTTACTTTATGTTCGAGTCCAAAAGGTTGCAACTTTTCGAAATTGGCACCATACGTATTCGTTTGAATGACATCTGCACCAGCTTCGATGTAAGAACGATGAATATGCTCGACCTTTTCAGGGTGCGTCAGATTATATGCTTCTGGACAGGTATCTAAGCCTTCAGAGTAAAGAATCGTTCCCATTGCACCATCAGCCACTAGAACGTTGTTTTGTAGCGCTTTTAACAACCGACTCATCATATCCCTCCTTTAATGCGTCATCTAAATCCGCGATTAATTCTTCAACATTTTCTATCCCGACACTTAATCGGAATAAACCGAATGTAATCCCTCGTGCTTCACGAATATCCTCTGGAATGCTCGCATGTGACATGGTGTTCGGGTGAGAAAGAATCGTTTCAACGCCACCTAAACTTAACGACACAAGTGGAATCGTGAGTTTGTCAGCAAATTGTTGCGCATAGGACTCATCTTTTAAGCGAAATCCGAGAACGGCACCGCCACTATGGGCTTGTTGCAGATGAACTGTGCTATTTCCTGGGTAATAAACGTACGCAATGGCTGGATGTTGTTCTAAAAAGCGACAGACTTCTTTAGCATTTTTAACTGATTGTTGAAAACGAACATCCAACGTTTTAATGTGCTGGGTCAGCGTCCAACTGTCGTAAACAGATAAACCACTACCTGTGCCGTTTTGAATTAAATAAAGTGCGTCGGCAATTGCTTTATCATTGGTAATGACGGCACCAGCGATAACATCACTATGTCCACCTAAAAACTTCGTAGCGCTATGAATGACAATGTCAGCACCGAGATCTAAAGGATTCTGTCCAAGAGGCGTCATAAATGTGTTATCAACAGCAACTGTAATGCCATATTCTTTAGCAAGTTGTGCCACTTGTCTAATATCAGTAATTTTAAATAAAGGGTTAGAAGGCGTTTCAACATAAATCAATCGTGTTGAAGGACGAATCGCTTTACGAATCTCGTTAATATCTTCAGCATTGACCGTAGTAAATGAAATATTAAAACGAGACAAGATGCTTTCAGTTAATCGAAATGTCCCACCATAGACGTCATCAGGTAAAATTACATGATCACCTGCTTGCAATGTTAGGAAAACAGCTGTAATCGCTGCGATACCAGAGTTAAAAGCATATCCAAACTGACCATTTTCTAACTGAGCTAATTTTGTTTCAAGTAGCTCACGATTAGGATTGCCACTTCTGGCGTAATCATATTCGTAAGGGCCACCCAACTCTTGTTGATGATAAGTAGAAGAGTAATAAAGTGGGATATTGGCGCTTTTATATTTGTGGCCTCTGTTCGTATCATGGATTAATTCAGTTTGTTTCGTGCGCTTCATAAAGAACACCCTCCTTAGATTTCTCAAGTGCTTGGATTAAATCATTTTCAATATCTTCGTAAGCTTCAATACCAATGGATAAACGTATTAAATGTTGATCAATGCCGCGTCTATCTTTTTCATCATCTGGCATATCGACATGGGTTTGTGTATAAGGAAAAGTGATAAATGTTTCAGTTCCACCTAAACTTTCTGCAAAACGGCAAACTTGGATATGTTGTAACAACGCAGCCACTTGATAATTAGGCGCAAGGCGTAAACTTAACATCCCTGTTCGCCCGCTGTACAACACTTCGGCAATCCCTTCCAATTGTTGACATCGCTGTGCGAGACGTTGCGCATTTTGCTGTGCACGTTCCACGCGTAAATGTAATGTCTTCAGTCCACGTTGCAACAAATAACTATCAATAGGTGCTAGTGTAGCGCCAATCATATTATGTAGTTGCGTAAATTGTTCAGCTAGAACAGGGTCTTTAACAGTGACGACACCTGCTAGTACATCGTTATGACCTCCAATATACTTCGTCGCAGAATGTAAGACGATGTCTGCCCCATCTTCTAGTGGTGTGGACAAATAAGGGGTAAGAAAAGTATTGTCGATAATCGTTAATAAACGATGTTGTTGTGCCAACTGGTAATAAGGCGACAAGTCAATCTCAATCATCAACGGATTGGAAATGGGTTCGATAAACAATGCTTTCGTATGCGGTGTGATCGCTGCTTTAACTTCTTCAACATTTTCAAAATTTACATATTTAAAGCGAATGTCATATTGTGTTTCGTAAAATTCAAATAAGCGAAATGTGCCGCCATACAAATCAAATGACACGAGTATTTCGTCGTGAGGTTTAAAAAGATTACAGACAAGTTGGATACTTGCCATCCCGCTTGAAGTCGCAAATGAGGCAATGCCACCTTCAATTTTGGCAAAGGCCTCTTCAAAAGCTTGTCGTGTTGGGTTTTTCGTGCGTGTGTAATCATAGCCCGTTGAATGACCTAGACCAGCGTGTTGATAAGCAGTCGAAAGGTAAATCGGGTTAGCAATCGCGCCGGTGTGATCTGTAGTAAGTGCAATTTGTGCCAATGTGGTCTCTTTCATCGTTGATAACCTCCTCAAACAAAATAAAAAGCTTTCATCCTAATATCCGAATTTTTAATCGAATAAAAAGGACGAAAGCTAAGTTCGTGGTACCACCTTAATTTGTTAATTTATCGCTAAAGTAACCTCTCACAGTACGCTAAATTGCTTTATGCGCGATTTAGATGCTATACGGTGAGGGAAGAGTATAGTTAATATTTTCCAGTACGCATAATAACAAAATGTTAATACTGTATCGCTATAACGGGCGAACCCGGTGATACCTCATATTGGCATCAACACTCCAAGGCCATTTTCAAATTTGCTTTCAATGCCTTTTCTCAGCGAAACAAGGCTCTCTGTGATTTCAGTGTAAATTTTACTTTCCTTTTTACAGTGTCTCGAATATTGTACTGTTTCTTTGTAAAAATCACTTTACATGAATCAAAAAAGGATGTCAACATATTTTTCAGAAAATTATGATTAGATAAAATTTTGGCACATCCTGAAAATAACGTAAAGGCTTGTGTCTCAACTATGCAACCAGTAAAATAGAATGGTAAAAAAATTTGTGGGAGCAGGTGATGCACGTGACCCATCAAAATGAAACATCACAGCGTACTTCGCAACATGTCGAAATGATAGCGATACATGATTTGAGACCGAACCCTTACCAACCCCGTAAGACCTTTGATGCTGAAAGGCTCACTGAACTTGCGCAATCCATTACACAGCACGGTATTCTACAACCAATTATCGTAACCCATGCGATTCAAGGTTATTACATTGTGGCCGGGGAAAGACGGTATCGTGCAAGTCTTGAAGCGGGTTTAACCGAAATACCTGTCGTCATTAAAAAATTTTCAGATGCAGAAATGCGTGAACTCGCAATTATTGAAAATTTACAACGTGAAGATTTAAATCCATTAGAAGAGGCTGAGAGTTATCAGCAATTAATGGCAGAATTACATTTAACACAACAGGAAGTGGCGCAAAGACTAGGAAAATCACGACCGTATATCGCGAATATGTTGAGGCTACTTAAATTACCTGTTAAGATTAGAACTTTGATACGTGAAGGTACACTTTCATCTGGTCATGGTCGGACACTATTAGCACTTAAAGATGTTAAAAAGATGGAAAAATATGCAAATTTAGCCGTCCGGGAGTCTTGGAGTGTACGCTATTTGGAACAAGTGGTCGCTGAATTATTAGGAACAAGTAAAAAGCGTGAAGAACCGCAACAGAAAGCCATTAAAAAGCCTGCCATGATACGTCAACACGAGCAACAATTGCAGGAACAATATGGGACTTCAGTTGAGATTGCCACGAAGAAAAATGTTGGTGAGATTACATTTACATTTCATTCAGAAAGTGATTATCGGAGATTGATTCAACAATTGAAGAAAATGTAAAATCTGTGCCTTTGAAATCAATTGTGTAGCCAATACGGGAAAGTGTTTATAGAGAAAGGGAGTCGTTATGAATCAATTTAAAGCAGTCATAGAAAGTATGGTTCAGCCATTATTAGAGCCTGAAACATACTCGAATTTACTTACAAAATTAATTATTATTGCCATTTATGTCATTGTTGCTTTTGTTGTCGTGCGTATTTTAAATAAAGTCATCGAACAATTTTTTAAAGTAAATAATCGAGCGATGACGAAATCGAATCGTGCGAGTCGTGTCAAAAGGTCCAAGACATTGATTACATTAGTACAAAATGCTGTCGGATATCTCGTTTGGTTTATTACGTTAACAACAGTGCTCAGTAAATTTGGCATTAGTGTTGAAAGTATTTTAGCCGGAGCGGGTGTTGTCGGCCTGGCCATTGGTTTTGGTGCACAAACACTTGTTAAAGATGTGATTACAGGATTTTTTATTATTTTTGAAAATCAATTCGATGTGGGTGATTATGTCAGCATTAAAAATAATGGTTCCCCGATTGCAGAGGGGACAGTGAAAGCGATCGGCTTACGTTCTACACGCATACTGTCATATACAGGAGAGCTATCAATTATTCCAAATGGTACGATGAGTGAAGTCACCAACTTTTCAGTCACAAATGGAGTCTCAGTGATTGATATCCCAGTATCGATTAATGAAAAAATTGATGATGTTGAAAAGAAAATGAACATATTCTTAAAGTCTATTCCGAAAAAGTATGACATCTTTATTGAGCCACCAGAAGTCTTAGGGGTGGATAATTTTAATAGCTATGAAGTAAGAATTCGTGTCGCTGGAGAGACGCTTCCAGGTGAAAGTTTTTCAGGTTCACGTATTCTTCGACGAGAGCTCAAAGAATTTTTACAAGCTGAAGGGATTGAAGCACCAATGCCGACCCTTGTCCAACTTTATAAAGATCAACAAAACGCGGAATCATAGAGGTGAAAATGTGTGTCATCAAATTATGAATTAAATGATATAGTAGAGATGAAGAAGCAACATGCTTGTGGTGCAAATCGGTTTAAGATTATTCGAATGGGCGCAGATATTCGTATCAAATGTGAGCAATGTCATCGAAGCATTATGCTACCCCGCCAAACTTTTAATAAGAAACTAAAAAAAATACTCGTCAAAGCGAGTTCAAATGAGAAGGAGAATGAATAATGGCCTTAACAGCTGGTATCGTGGGCTTACCTAACGTCGGGAAGTCAACACTTTTTAATGCAATAACTAAAGCAGGTGCACTTGCTGCAAACTATCCTTTCGCTACGATTGATCCTAACGTGGGTATCGTAGAAGTGCCGGATACACGATTAAATGAATTAGAAAAAATAGTTAATCCTAAGAAAACAGTACCGACGACTTTTGAATTTACAGATATTGCCGGGATTGTAAAAGGAGCGTCAAAAGGGGAAGGTTTAGGTAATAAATTTTTATCTCATATTCGAGAAGTCGACGCGATTTGCCAAGTTGTACGCGCTTTTGATGATGAAAACGTGACACACGTAGCAGGACGTGTGAATCCTATTGAAGATATTGAAGTTATCAATATGGAGTTAGTATTAGCTGACTTAGAATCTGTTGAGAAACGCCTGCCACGTTTAGAAAAAATGGCGAAACAAAAGGATAAAACGGCAGTGAATGAAGTGCGTATTTTATCTCAAATTAAAGAAACACTTGAAAACGGTAAACCTGTGCGTAGTATTGATTTCAATGAAGAAGATCAAAAATACGTCAACCAAGCACAACTTTTAACATCTAAATCGATGTTATATATTGCTAACGTAGGTGAAGATGAGGTCAATGACGCTGAAAATGATAAAGTAAAAGCCATTCGCGAATATGCAGCGAGTGAAGATTCAGAAGTCATTGTCATCAGTGCTAAAATCGAAGAAGAAATTGCGACTTTAGATGATGAAGATAAAGCGATGTTCCTGGAAGAATTAGGTATCGAAGAACCTGGCTTAAACCGTTTAATTCGTAAAACATATGATTTATTAGGACTTGCGACTTATTTTACAGCTGGCGTACAAGAAGTGCGTGCATGGACATTTAAAGAAGGAATGACTGCGCCACAATGTGCGGGTATTATTCACACTGACTTTGAGCGTGGCTTTATTCGTGCCGAAGTAACAAGTTACGAGGACTATGTTGCCAACAATGGTGAGCAAGGTGCTAAAGAAGCAGGTAAAATGCGCTTAGAAGGTAAAGACTATATTATGCAAGATGGCGATGTCGTCCATTTTAGATTTAACGTATAAGTTTGTCCTTAAATAAGATAAATCGAATGTGTATAGAATAAAAATAAATGACACAACCTTTCATATTTCATCGAATGGAAGCGCTGTGTCATTTTTATTTATAGCACCTTCTCCAACCAACCATCACTTGAATACTTGTTATTCTAAGTTGTTTTCATATATTCAAGCACTATACACATTTTTTCAATGTCATAGTGTTTCATACATAACCTCTGTTATTTTAATAGTGTCTTTTAAAACATACTACATCATAATCATAATATATTTAATAAATAGTTAATAAATAGTTAATAAATAG
>NZ_PNRJ01000030.1:0-9960 GCF_011174885.1 Staphylococcus sp. 191
ATTTAAGAATACATTTTTAAAAATAATTATTAACAGTTATATTTATTAAAGTAATACACAGGATAGTGTAAAAGGAGAGAGTCAGTAATGAAGAAAATTTTTTATTTTTTAATGATGTCTTTAGTGCTTGTTGTATTCACCGCTTGTCAGAAAGAGGAGCATCACGAAAAGCAAGTCAATATCGTTGAGTACTTTGATTATAAATGTCCTTATTGTAAAGTGTTCGATCAGAAAATAATGAAAGAAATAGAGAAAAAGTATGAAACAGATCGAATTCAATATCAATTGATAGATGTGGCATTTTTAGGTAACGATGCGATTGAGGGAGCAAGAGCGGCACAAGCTATACAAATCGTAGCGCCACAACAATTTATGACATTTCACCATCATTTAATTGAGCAACAACCGAATCACGAAGGGAAATGGCTAACGCATGATAAAATCGATCAGCAAATCGATCGTTTATCCATTAGTACAGAACAAAAAGATAAAATTAAAAAGGAATATAAAACTGAAAATAGTGAGGCATGGAAACGTGCAGAAAAAGATATAATTAGAGCAAATAACGATAAAGTTAAATTGGTACCTACTTTAAAAATTAATGGCGAAGAAGTAAGTGATCCATTAAATAAAGATGAGGTATTTAAGAAAATTGATGATGCATTAAAGGCATAATATGATTTTAAATATTCGTGAGCGCTAGGAAAATGCATAGTGATTACACACATGGCCTAGCACGTCACTTTCATTTTGAATATAAGCAGGAGGCGAGGATGATTCCTAACCTCCTGCTTTATTCTTTTTATAATTACCACATTAGCTTGATTGAAATGTGTATTTTAATCAAGTCATATGAAGTGGCATCTTCATCTCCTAAGAATATTTCCAGCTTAGAAGTTAATTTATTAAATTTTCTAAAATAAAGTACATTTACTGTTTTAATTAACTATTTATATATAACTATCCATATACAAATTTATAGTATTCCATCCTTATTAATACTATTATTTAAAACTGAAAAAAATTCTAAGATTCTATTGATTAAAAGATAAAAATATTATATTCTTTAGTTAGAAATAAAATAATTGAGAAGGAAGTTGAGTACAATGAACAAATTTCTTTTAAAGACGGCAACAGTTGTTTCTTTGTCTTTTATGGCGTTCACACAAGTTTCATATGCCTCGAGTCATGTTGATTACAAGATTATAGGTGAGGACAGTCGTGTAAAAGTAAATAATACAACGCTGAACCCTTATCAATCGATTACTTTTATTGAATCTAAATTTAATAACGTTTATGAAGACTGCAGCGGTACTGTCATTGCGCCTAATAAAGTGATTACGGCTGCACACTGTGTTTATAATCCAGAGCATGGCGGATTAACAGAGCAGTCAAAAATAACGCCTGGTTTAAATGGCAAAATCGCACCGTTTGGTCAATTTGAATCTAATGATATTAATGTGCCGCAACAATATAAGGATCATCAAGAAGATCAATATGACATTGCAATTATTGATGTCAAACCTAGAAATGGTGTTTCAATCGGAAATGTCGTTAAGCCAATTCAAATAGAAGCATCCGATAATAGTAAAAACAAAGAAGTAGAAATTACAGGATATCCGTCAGATAAGTTTGAGCAATTACGTGTTCAAACACAATGGTCATCTTCATCATTGGTTGATTTCCAAGATGGCAATAAAGCTTACTATACAGCAGATACCATTTCTGGAGAATCTGGGGCACCCATATTTAATAAACAAACAAATAATATCATTGGTGTACATACAGGTGCTGTTGAAACAAATGCAGGTTTATATAACAGAGGCACAACATTTACAAAAAACATTTTAAAATGGGTGAAACAAAACTTGTAGTAGAAGTGGGAATTGATTAAATTTCGGTTGCTAAAGCATAGAACAACCCAGTTAGTTATCTCCCTGTTATTTAAAGTCTTTCCTAGGTGAGAACGGTAGGTCACAAACGTTATTAGATGAATAGTGTCCCCGTGTTGTTGGCCTTGATTTACAAACAACCGAAGCGGGGCAAACACATAAAAATAAGGGTTTGCCCCAAGCATTGATCGATGCAATTTGTACTTAAGTCATATCATTTAATTTAAAAGAAAGAGGAATGTCAAATGAAAAAAAACGATAGCTCAAACCTTATCCGTCGCATCATTGTTATTTATCACACTTACACAAGCATCTTATGCAGCAGATACAACGACATATGATGTTATTGATAATGACACACGTGTAAGAGTAGAGAATACAACAGCAAGACCGTACCAAGCCATTGCTTATTTAAATGTACAATGGGATAAAGCCAATGCCGCTTGTACAGGTACTGTCATTGCACCGAACAAAGTCCTTACTGCAGCACATTGTGTTTATAATCCGAACAACGGCGGCTTTGTTAAAAAAACAGGCATCACACCGGCTTTAAATGCGACTTACAACCCTTATGGTGAATTTGTTTCAACGCATGTGAGAGTGCCGCAACAGTATATTGAAAATCAAAAGAGAGCATACGATATTGCAATTGTTGATGTGCAACCTCGATCAGGCGCTTCTATTGGTAAGGTCGTGAAACCACTCGAGCTAGAAAGTGGCGATGACTTTACTGGAAGAAACTTTGAAGTTGCAGGCTACCCATCAGATAAGTTCCATGTCTTCAAAGCGCCAACAATGTGGACAGATTCAGGTGTCATTGATAAACAAGAGGGCAACATGGCATACTATACGACTGATGCATCAGGTGGACAATCAGGTGCGCCGCTCTTGGATAAAAAGACACATAAAGTTTTTGGCGTGCATACAAGTTATGTGAAAGGCAAAAATATTGAAACGAACAGAGGCACAACACTTACGAACGAAATTTATAACTGGGTTAAACAAAACCTTTAGATCATCAAGTAGGTCATAAGTCAGAAATCGATTTGACAGGTGTGCTTTGCCTTAGTAAAGGCCACTCGAGTTGAGAAAAAGAGAGACATCATCCGAGTTATCGCTACGATTTAATAATTGAGCGTATTCAGCACACAGTTGTATTGCTGAATGCGCTTTTTAATTTCTAAATGAAAATAATAGTTATGGGACGTTATCATATTCATCCATGCTCATCCGCGCTAGGCTTGCCTTAAAAATTGGTACTTCTGACGCACTTGCTTAGGGGCTTCTTATAGATTGAAAATTATTAGATTGAGTCTATGTTGCTTGGGTGGTTGTTTATGATTTTGATATGGATAACTTTTTATGCTTCGCTAATTTAGAAGTGGTAGCTTATCAAAACATCTAAAATATAGTTTAAACTTATTTTTTATCATTTTTATATAATTATAATATTGATAATATGTTAATATTATTTTTAAAAACGGGAGAACTTGTAATATTTTAGTTCAAAAAATATAAAATTATTATACTATTTAAAAGAGATAAAATAATTGTGAAGAAAATGAATGCAATGAACAAATTTCTTGTAAAGACTGCAACGGTTGCATTTTTAGCGTTTATAGCACTAACCCAAGCAACGTACGCTTCTGACTATACGAATTATAAAATTATTGGCAAAGACTCACGGACACAAGTTCAAAACACAACCCTTGCCCCATATCAATCCATTACATTTATTAAGTCAAAATGGCACAATGTTTATGAAGATTGTAGTGGCACGGTCATTGTGCGCCTAGTAAGGTCATTATAGCAGCACATTGAGTTTATAATCCCTAATATGATGGACTTACACAACAGTCTAAGGTCACACCAGGTTTAAATGGTGTTAAACAACCGTTTGGACAATTTGAATACAAAGCCATTAAAGTGCCACAGCAAAATATGGACCATAATGAAGACCAGTATGATATTGCGATTATCGCTCTTAAGCTCCATAATGGTGTTTCTATAGGACAAGTTGTCAAACCAATACAATTGCAACCCTTGGCTAACAGTAAGGGTAAAGAAGTAGAAATTACAGGATAACCTTCAGATAAGTTTGAACAACTACACGTTCATACACAATCGTCCTCTTCGTCATTAGTGGGCTTTCAGGATGGCAATAAAGCATACTATACAGCAGACACAATCTCCGGAGAATCTGGGGCACCCATATTTAATAAACAAACAAATAATATCATTGGTGTACATACTGGTTCGGTAGGTACAAGCACTGGTTTATATAATAGAGGTACAATATTCACACAAAATATTTTAAACTGTGTAAAACAAGAGCTATAAAACCATAAATGTAAGCGCTTTATATCAAGTGATGATTAGTAGTATGTCAGCGTTTATCTGTTATGCAAAATCAAGAAAAAATTAGTGACATGAAAAACTTGTGATTCAAGCTTTATTCATTTTTTTCTTGTCGTTTATTACGCTGATAGAAGTGTCTTATGTAGCAGAGATGGCACATTATAATGTAGTTGATTAGGATATGCGTGAAAAATCAAGCATACGATAGGAAAAACTGAAAAAGTACACCCCTTGTGGATTAAGTTAGTTTGACTGGAACAGGGGTAGTGAGTGCACCGAACAAAGTCTTAACTGCAGGGCACTGTGCTGATAGTCTGAAAAAAGGAACTTTGTCCAAAGTGCCTGAACGCCTTTGAAAAGTTGAACGATATTGGAGATTAAAATATATAAGGAAGTGACGATGATGAAAAAAGATATTTTGGTAAAAGGACTTACAGCATTTACGATTTTGACAAGTACATATGCGATGCAAGCCTCTGTTGTAAATACACATAATGTGGCACATGCGTATGCGGATGATCGTGTACAAGTGAAGGATGTTACGCAATCCCCTTATAAAGCGATTGTTGCGGTAGGTAACTCTGAGCATCAAGGCAGTGGTGTTGTAGTGGGACCTCATACAGTGGTAACCAATAAACATGTCGTAGGTTGGCAGTATGATCATCCAGAAGCTGTGCGTATTACACCAATGGCAACGGCTGGAAGCAATGGCGGTCTTTATCAAGCAGAAAAAGTGATTCCTTTTCCTGGAGAAGAAGATTTAGTCGTTATACATGTTAAACCTCAAACAATTGAACCGCCTATGAAAAAATTTGATCAGAACGCAGGGATATTGTCATTGAGTGACGCGAATGCCACACAAGTCGGCGATCGTATCCATACAGCAGGTTATCCTGGAGACAAAGCACGTGGGACGATGTGGAAGGCTGATGGCAGAATTACAGAAATCAATGGTAGCTCATTTGTGATGAGCCTTTATACAGTTGGAGGACAGTCCGGCTCCCCAATATATAATGACCAACAGCAAGTCGTTGGAATCGTAAGAGGGGGTCCTGAAGATGTCCATGCCAAAATAACAGATGGTGTGTTCTTCAATCAAGATGTGATTCAATTTATAAAAGCCAATATAAAAAAATAAAGGATAAGTCGAGACTCGAATGAGAAAAGAAGCACTTCTAAAAGCGTTGATAGTGTAAAGCAACACACCAATAATGACGCTTTAAATCTTTGTTTTTACGGTAAACTTAATTATTACTGAAGAATAGGGGAAGATCATTCTGTATTTATTTTAGAATGGTCTTCCTCTCTGTATATTAAGGATGACGTTGTTACATTTTTATCTTTTATCCGTGTTATTGTCAATGCTGTTTGGTGCGCATTGCCTTCATACATATACAATTAGCGTTCTATGGCTAAAAATCTTTTCATATTCTTTCCTCCATCCTTTAATGATTAAATCAGTTATTGTCCGCATTCCATCATCACTTGCTTGTAACGCTTCGTTCATTTTTTTATTTTGTGACTTACCTTTTTTAATCTCAAGAAGATTTTGTATTATTAATAATGAATGTATACGAAAATGTATATGAAACAGCGCGTTATGCTCAAAATTTGAGGCATCATGCGCAAAAATAATAAGTATAAGGGCGTAGGTATGTTTGATAAAATAGAAAAAAGTGGTGAATACAATGCGATTAGCAGAGCAAATTAAAAAACTAAGGATTGAAAAAGAACTTACACAAGAAATGCTAGCAATAGAAATGCATACGACGAGACAGACGATTTCCAAGTGGGAACAAGGGACAATCGAGCCCAATATCCAAATGTTAAATAAGCTTGCCTCTTTTTTCAATGTCAGTCTTGATGAACTCGTTAATGGACATGAAGTGGGAACAAGGGGGGACAATGGGACGTCTAATATGGTTGAAAAACCAATCAATGCCTGAACTTTTCTTGCACAAAAATGGTGGTTTGTATTACTGCTTGTCATTATTATTTGTGGAACACTGAGTCAAATTTTCGGTTGATTATTAAATGATTGTTAAAGGAGGCAAAAGAATTTGTTGAAAAATATAATTAAAATAATAGGCATGTGTTTAGTATTATTTGTGATTGTTGTTTTTTCGCAAAATTTGGCTGTATTATGGCATTTGTTAGATTTAAAAGGCGTCGAGTATCTATTACACGGTGTAACTTACGGTGTGATATTTATCTTTTTAATGAAACTATTGATATATAAAGGTTTAAAAAGGGATTGGGCATACTTTAGAGTAAAGCGATTCAGCGGATTACGATTTTGTATAATGTTAGGTGTTTTACTGCCTGTCTTTGTTATCGCCATTTATATTATATTTGTGCCGGGCGTTTTCTACTGGACACCGATTGGTAAAGTAACGGATTACAGTGCTATGTTAATTGAGGCTGTTTTCATTGGGGGGATAGTGGCACCTATTGTTGAGGAAATGATGTTCAGGGGTGTACTGTTAAAATACATTGAAGTTAAAACAAACCGTGTCTGGGCCATAGGGGTAACATCTGTTTTATTCGGTTTTATTCATTTATTCAATGGCAAGTTAGTCGACTTGGATTTTGTGTTATTAGTGGTCGGGGGTACGATGGTGGGTGTGATGTTTGGCATTACTGTGTATACATTCAATTCAATTTGGGCAAGCGTGATATTGCACGCACTATGGAATATCACGGGTGGCCTCTTTCCAATGGTGACAGCTAAAAGCGACTACGGGATAGTTCAATATGTGATACAATCCCATAATCCATTGGTCACTGGAGGTCAATACGGTATGGATGCTTCCCTCATTTCAATACTTGGCTATGCTAGTGTCATTTTAATGATGTTATATCGACAGAGAACAGCAAAAGTGAATATGTAAATTAACTATTAACAGAGCCGGGGCGGGACAACGAAATCAAATAGATTTCTGTCCCGCTCCCTACTGTTGGATCCGCGATAGTATCAACTCTGCATTTTCTTGTGGGATATACCATTTGTTAATCATAATTGGAGATTGGTTTTGCGCATAGATGGTTTCAATGATTAACCAACAGTCTTTGCCCCCTTCAAAGGTATAGTGTTGATATTGAAAACTTGGTGAAGGGGTGATACTGATTTTTAAATTGGATTGTGTTGAATTTTGATAAATCGTATTTTCCACAAAATCACGCATCGCTTGTTCACTTTGAGTATTGATTTTAAATGTATCAATCACATGAAGAGGAATAAAACTAAAACAAAAGGCCGCTGAAGCTTCATTTGAACTTTGTGCATGTTCATAATAACGTTCCATCGCAATAACAGCTGTAGGATGGTTTGGGAATAAGTGGTTAGTGTATTCGCTTTCGAGGTCAACACGATAATGCATAGAAGTCAGTGATATAGGTTGTATTGAAACCTGTTGAAGCGGATGTTTTAATAGACCCATACTTGAAGTTTGGTGTGCCACTTTTTGACGGAGAACAAAATGACCTTTCCCGCGTGTACTTTCCACGATACCATCTTCTACTAAAAGTTTGATCGCTTGTCTCAATGTCATTCGGCTCACTTGGAATCTTTGACATAGCGTCTTCTCTGTAGGCAATGCCTGCCCGCTCGGGTATTTGCCGATTTGAATTTCTTCATACAATGTATTATAGATCGTTAAAAATTTAGGCTGTGATTGCGACGCCATGAAACAAACCTCCAGTTCAATCATTCTCTCCTATCATCATACAACACTTTAAAGTTGAAGTGGACCAATAAATTTGATTGAACTATGAAGATAATGGCATGAATTATAGACAATATGACATGAGTCAAGGGCAGTAATTGGCACCTTGATCTCTATCTGAGTGACTAAAAATTTTTCGTGTTCGTGATGTTCTTAATTTTGTCATAAGCCAAGTATTGAAAGCGTTTTAAAATAGGTTTATTATATAAATAGGTATACAAATAGACAAATTAGTATACAAGTTTGTTGAGGATGTTTTAAAGCTAAGTGTAGTGTTAAATGTTATTCGCGAAGTGGTGGGTCACGTGACATGACTTGGTGAATAAAAGTGTTGTTAAGTGTAATGTACAATATGTTTGAATCATGGAAACAGACCTAAAAATAAGATTAGAAAATCGCTTAGCTTTAAGATGTTTTCCACAGATGTGTCATTCAGTCAGTTACTACCATTTTAAAATAGAGAGACTTTTTGTAGGTGAAAATGTGTATTGGTCTCAGACTCAAGGAGCGAAATAACTATGGACTATTCTAAAGTTAAAAAAGCAGTTCCCATTTTATTATTTCTATTTGTGTTTAGTTTAGTGATTGATAATTCTTTTAAATTGATTTCAGTCGCGATTGCAAATGATTTAAACATTTCTGTAACGACTGTAAGTTGGCAAGCCACGTTAGCAGGACTTGTCATTGGTATTGGTGCAGTGGTCTATGCATCGTTATCTGATGCGGTGAGCATTCGTACGCTGTTTATTTACGGTGTTTTTCTTATCATTACAGGTTCAATCATTGGTTATATTTTTCAACACTATTTTCCAATGGTTTTGATTGGACGTATTATTCAAACGGCCGGACTAGCAGCAGCTGAAACACTTTATGTCATCTACGTGGCAAAATATTTATCAACAGAAGATCAAAAAACGTACTTGGGTCTAAGCACAAGTAGTTATTCGCTATCCCTTGTGATTGGGACCTTATCAGGTGGCTTTATTGCGACTTATTTGCATTGGACCAATATGTTTTTAATTGCGCTGATTGTTGTGTTTACATTACCATTTCTTTTTAAATATTTACCTAAAGAAAAAAATACAAATAAAGCGCACTTAGATTTTATAGGTTTAATATTAATTGCAGCTATTGCGACAACGGTCATGTTGTTTATTACACATTTCAATTGGCTATACATGATGGCTGCATTAGCAATTATTATTATCTTTGCATTTTACATTAAAAATGCACGCCATCCGTTAGTGGATAAAGCATTTTTTCAAAATAAACGCTATACGTCATTCTTATTTATTGTTTTCATTATGTATGCAATTCAATTAGGCTATATTT
Source organism: Staphylococcus sp. 191 (assembly GCF_011174885.1). Classification (NCBI taxonomy): domain Bacteria; kingdom Bacillati; phylum Bacillota; class Bacilli; order Caryophanales; family Staphylococcaceae; genus Staphylococcus; species Staphylococcus sp. 191. The sequence goes on from NZ_PNRJ01000030.1 coordinate 9,308, forward strand.
TTACATTTCCTTTTATCATGGAAAAAATTTACGAGGTAAAATTAGATACAACATCATTGTTACTTTTACCGGGTTATGTAGTAGCAGTTATTGTCGGTGCATTGAGTGGCCAAATTGCGAAATTTCTTAGTTCAAAACAAGCAATTATTACTGCGATTAGTTTAATTGCTTTGAGTTTGATTTTACCTGCATTTGCGGTTGGTCATCACATTATCATTTTTGTTTGTTCCATGATATTCTTTGCAGGTAGCTTTGCATTAATGTACGCACCACTTTTAAATGAAGCAATCAAAACGATTGATGTTAAAGTGACAGGGGTAGCGATAGGTTTCTACAATTTAATTATTAATGTAGCTGTCTCTGTAGGAATCGCGTTAGCGGCTGCACTAATTGACTATCAACCTTTAAATTTCCCGGGAAAAGATGCGATGAATACGCACTTCGGAATGATTTTAATTATTTTAGGGCTACTCAGTGTGGTTGGACTTATTCTATTTACTATCCTTAATCGCTGGACACAGTCAAAAGTGACATCCCATCGCGAACAATAAAAAGAATGAAAAAGAGAAGGAGATCAAATTATGAAATTTGAAAAATATATCGATCATACGTTGTTAAAACCAGAATCAACACGTCAACAAATTGATCAAATC
>NZ_PNRJ01000031.1:0-1104 GCF_011174885.1 Staphylococcus sp. 191
ATATGTGTATAATAGTGGACGGGATTCTCACCCGTCTTTCGCTACTCACACCGGCATTCTCACTTCTAAGCGCTCCACATGTCCTTACGATCATGCTTCAACGCCCTTAGAACGCTCTCCTACCATTGTCCTACGGACAATCCACAGCTTCGGTAATATGTTTAGCCCCGGTACATTTTCGGCGCAGTGTCACTCGACTAGTGAGCTATTACGCACTCTTTAAATGATGGCTGCTTCTAAGCCAACATCCTAGTTGTCTGGGCAACGCCACATCCTTTTCCACTTAACATATATTTTGGGACCTTAGCTGGTGGTCTGGGCTGTTTCCCTTTCGAACATGGACCTTATCACCCACGTTCTGACTCCCAAGTTAAATTATTTGGCATTCGGAGTTTGTCTGAATTCGGTAACCCGAGAGGGGCCCCTCGTCCAAACAGTGCTCTACCTCCAATAATCATCACTTGAGGCTAGCCCTAAAGCTATTTCGGAGAGAACCAGCTATCTCCAAGTTCGATTGGAATTTCTCCGCTACCCTCAGTTCATCCGCTCACTTTTCAACGTAAGTCGGTTCGGTCCTCCATTCAGTGTTACCTGAACTTCAACCTGACCAAGGGTAGATCACCTGGTTTCGGGTCTACGACCAAATACTCATTCGCCCTATTCAGACTCGCTTTCGCTACGGCTCCACATTTTCTGCTTAACCTTGCATCAGATCGTAACTCGCCGGTTCATTCTACAAAAGGCACGCCATCACCCATTAACGGGCTCTGACTACTTGTAAGCACACGGTTTCAAGTTCTCTTTCACTCCCCTTCCGGGGTACTTTTCACCTTTCCCTCACGGTACTGGTTCACTATCGGTCACTAGAGAGTATTTAGCCTTAGGAGATGGTCCTCCCAGATTCCGACGGAATTTCACGTGCTCCGTCGTACTCAGGATCCACTCAAGAGGGTATTTGTTTTCGACTACAGGATTATTACCTTCTCTGATTAACCTTTCAAGGTTATTCGTCTAACAAATACTTTTGTAACTCCGTATAGAGTGTCCTACAACCCCAACAAGCAAGCTTGTTGGTTTGGGCTCTTCCCGTTTCTGCATCTTATA
>NZ_PNRJ01000032.1:0-5605 GCF_011174885.1 Staphylococcus sp. 191
GTATATAATAATAGTAGACTCTCTAATCTTATTTTTATTTTTGACAATATAATAGCATACAGTAATCTCCCTATAATTATTCCAAACCAAAATATACTGACAATGATATAACTTAAATTATCAGAAACTAAATTCATATATGGCAGTAAATTTGAAAAATTAGTTTCTATATTAATATAAAAGAAGCACCATATCAAGATAATTATAATTATCATAAACTTTTTATTAGTAAAGACATTAGTGAGGTTACTTTTCTTCTTGTTTTCTACTTCGAATGTTAGTGAACTTACTATCCAAAGCGAAAAAATATTTACTATAAGTATAAAGAGAACTGAGAATTTTGTATTTGAGTATGACTCGAGCAACCATACAATAATAGGGAGCAATAGTGCCCCTATAGCAAAGAATGATTCAATATATCCAAAGACTTTAGCAGAATTGAATTTATTGTTAAATATATATGATGCTATAGATGATTCTATTAAACCAGCACAAAATCCAAGTATAGCTATGAGAAAGTGAAGAAGTAAGAAATTTTCGAAAAAAACAAAGGCAGTAACGATTATTAAAATTAACAAATGAATTACTTTAAGCGTATTTTTTATACTTTTACTAAATGATAAAATAGAGTAAAATACTCCGATCATAAATGTCGTGAACTGAATACTTATTAAATTTGATACATCTGATTGATTCATATTAAATTCGATTTTTAAGTATTGATTAAATGAACCGACAAAAGTGTGTATCAAGCCAATAAGAAAATACATTAAAGAAAAATAGAGGATGTGATTTTTAGTCATTTTTGTTTAATGTATTGCTTTTGTTTATGACTATTAATACAATGTTCTAAAACTTCTTGTGCTCTCAAACCATCCTCGAAAGTTGAAATAGAAGTTTCTTTTTTATACTTGATAGCTTCTAAATAGATTTAAATGTGTGTAGTAAAAACTATCTTTCCACCCGTAAAACTCATTTTCAGGGTCAATGTATATCCTATCTTCTAATGGAATGATTTCTTGAACATTATTATTGCTTAGAATAATAACCCCGCCTTTTTTAGATGAAAACTTTATTTCGCCATTATATCCTGATATATTAATATGGAATCCGCATAATTCCTTTTCACATGCTTTTGAAGTCTCTATATGAATGTGTTGACCGTGATTAGTTATAAAGAACGTCTCTGAATGGTCATCAACTTGAACCAGGTTATTGCCTTTATGTTTTACTTTGGTCATCATTTTAGTTTTAATTGTTTCTACCTTCACTTGACTATTTGTAATATAAGTAGCCAAGTCGAGAAGATGTATCCCTAAATCACCTAAAGCCCCACTACTTAATTTTGAAGTACCATCATCTCTCCAAGTAAAGTTTTTTCTTCGATAAGCACTATTTTTTAAAAATGACATATGAATAGATATTATTTCACCAATTTTATCATTTTCTGCATACGACGCCTTTATAGAACCATATAAACGCGATATACGGGACCATGTAAATCGCGTTTTTCAGTACCATATAAATCGGCCAATTAGTACCAGTGATTTTATTTAATTTTTCTCAATGATTATCATCCTTAAAATATTTTATATGACTTTGATAAAGCTCGAACTAAAATCGCATCTGCGATGGCTCCACCGCCTACTTTCTTAATTTAACAATACATTCCCTCAGGAAAGTTGTCCAATTAAGTGTAGACGATTCAGGAGACTATTTTTTTTTGCATTAAGTATTACAAAATAACCTAATAGGCCAGCAAGTAAAATAAATATAAATATACTCATATGTTCACCTCTATTCTACAAATTTCCATGCAAAATAATATATTTTCATTTAATAGCAATTATACTATTTAATTACTCTAAAAAAAGTGTAAGATAATAATACTGAAGCAATAACTTTAAGTTCTTTAAAAACTGGTTACTTCGATGGGCTATCAGGAATATTACATGTTTTAATTAAAATTAATTTTTATAGCAAAAAAAAGAATCATACTTCATTTGATACAGAATATATAATAAGCGAATTATATAATATGGAAAATGAAAAAGATGAGCTAGAAGGAGATATTATTAATGGAAGTATAGGTTTTTTATATTTTCTTTCTGAATATTATAAGTATAATGATGATGATAAAATTAAAAACTACATATATAATTTGACTCAAAAGTATTTACAATCCAATATTTCCAATACTTATTTAGGTTTTGCTCATGGGATTGCTGGAGAAATATATGTATTAAATAAAGTACAACTTATTATAAATGATGATGCTCTAAATAACTATATAGAGTGGTGCTATAATCAATTAACTGTAAATTTAAATAATGAAACTTATAACTGGAATATTAGTAAAGATGACAAAACGCAGCCTATTAATTGGTGCCATGGTTCTCCAGGAATATTATTAGCTTATCCACAAAATAAATATAATTTAGATTGGCCTATTGATAAAATCATTAAAAATATTATTGATAATAAAAGTTCAAATTTATGTTTATGCCACGGACTAGTTGGGAATCTTTGGATTTTAAATTATCTATATAAGGAGTCTTTAGTTCCATTCAATAAATTAGATTGTTATAAGAACAAAACTATCGATAAATTTTTAAATGAATTTGAACCTTCAAATTATAACAAAAGTTTTATGATAGGAGGAGCAGGAATTTTAAATAACTTGCTTATTTCATCCACCCCAGAAAGTTTATTTATATAATATTTGTAATTTAAACTCTATTTCAACTTTTATCAAATTTTTAAAACAAATAGGATTTAGTAATGATATTTATTGATATAACAGGTATAGAGGAAATGTTATCTAGAAATCCACAATTATATTCTCGCAAAGGACTCATACATGAATTTGATAATCTAAGCAAAACAAGACGTATCGTAATTATCAGAAGTTCTATTCATATAAAATATACTAAGATTAGCTGTGAAGAAATTTATGACGATAGATTTCCTCACAGCAATTTTTTATAGTTGTAGAGAGAAGTAGATCGACCGGTCTCGTGAATCTTTGAGTCCGTAATTTAAACTGATCAGCTTTACTCTCCTTTTGAAATTCGATTGAAGTATGTTGGGTTCTAGAAACCGTGTGTAGGAAAATGAAATGAAAAAGGCCAAGTAAAGTTAAAATCTTCTCAATTCAATAGAGAAAGGGATGATTTTTATCAACTATTTAGGTATTGATATAAGTAAGTCAGAAAGTGTGGTCGCACATTATAATAATGAAGTTTTGATTAAAGAAATGGTCATTCAAAATAACCAAAATGGCTATCGTTATCTTAAAAATTATATAAAGAATCTTGATTTTCTATTTATACTCTTTGAATCAACAGGTGTTTATTCGAGAGCAATGAAACGCTTTTGTAAAATTCATAAAATAGATTATCTAGAAACGAATCCCCTAGAAGCTAAGTTCAAAACTAGTTCGTTAAGATCATGGAAAACAGATAAGTAAGACGCACATAAACTCGCACTTCTTACCTTTAGAATGAAAGATTCAAAGGTACAACGTCAGTCTGAAGAGATATACTTTGAACTGAGAGAACGTACACGCTTTCATTTAGAAATGGAAATGAATCAAAATCGTCTTAAAGTTGAGTTAGTCGAAACACTACATCAAACATTTCTAGGGATAGAAAAGTTATTTACTAACAGATATTCAAAAATCGCATTAAATATAGCTAAAGAATTCCCTCATCCTGGATGTGTAAGCATTTTGTCTAATGATGAATTGGTAGAAAAAGTCCATCATTCAACTGATAAAGGCATTTCAATTAAAAAAGCTCACAAGTATGCCAAACGATTAATTGAGATAAAGAATAATAGCTTTTCGAATGTGCACAAGTCTTCTTTTCTCGTACAAAAGTCCAATATTTATGTGACAAACTGCTTAGTGCGATGGAAGAAAAGAAAGCATTTGATCAGGAAATGATTGGTTTAGCTAGAAATACAACTAAGTTTGAAAACATTATTTCAATTCATGGCATCGGAGAACTCACAGCTGCATTGCTTATTGGTGAGATTGGTGATATTAGAGAATTTAAAACAAATAAACAACTGAATGCATTCTTAGGGATTGATGTTAAACGTTATCAATCAGAAACTTCAAAGAGTCGAGATACAATCAACAAAATAGGAAATAAAAAAGCAAGGCGTTTATTGTATTTAATGATGCTAGACTAAGAAACGGACACAGTAAATTGATAAGAATTTAATGTATAATAAAAGAAATCAATTTATAGGAGTGTCAGTGATGGCGAGAAGAAAATACGATCATAGCTTTAAAATGGAAGCAATCCAATTAGTGGAATCAGGGAGACGTGCCTCAGAAGTTTCTAGAGATCTAGATATTCCTATTCAAACCTTAACAAGATGGCTGAGTATATACCGTAAAAACGGTGAAAAAGGCTTTGTCGGTAGCGGTAAACGTATGTCAAAAAAGCAAGCAGAAACTGATTTAGAAAAGCGATTAAGAGATTTAGAAGAAGAGAATAAAATCTTAAAAAAGGCTATGCACATCTTTGCCAAAGACCAGAAGTAATATACAAGTTTATCTATGGACACCGACATGAATTTCGTGTCGTAAAGATGTGCCAAGTTCTAGGTGTTTCGAGAAGTGGTTATTATGATTGGAAAAATCGCAAGCCAAGTGCGCGCATAGTGAAGCGTGAAGGTTTGAAAAAGCATATTTATCAAATCTATATTAAAAGTCAAAAACGATACGGAAGCCCCAAAATCACACACATACTGAGGCGTCATGGACATACTGTAACCCAAAGAACTGTCAGCAGATTGATGAAGGAACTCAGTATAAGGTCTATTACAAAAAAGAAATACAAGGCAACAACCCATTCAAATCATCGTCTTCCTGTATACCCTAATTTATTAAACCAACAGTTTAAAGTATCACACCTCGGCAGCGTTTGGGTAGCTGACATCACATATGTATACACGAAGGAAGGATGGTTATATTTAGCCACAGTGATGGATTTGTTTTCCCGTAGAATCATTGGTTGGGCGATGGCACCCCGTATGACTAAAGCACTTGTGATGTCAGCTCTAAACAAAGCGTGTACAATTCAAGAACCTAGAGAAGGCCTAATCCACCACTCAGACCGAGGAAGTCAATATGCCTCAATAGAATATCAAAATTTACTATATGAAAAAGGGATTCAAACGAGTATGAGTCGTAAAGGAAACTGTTACGACAATGCTTGTATAGAATCTTTTCATAGTATCATCAAAAAGGAATTGATACATCATCAGGACTATAAAACCAGAAATGAGGCGATGTTTAGCATTGTGGAATATATCCTTACTTTTTACAATTCCAAAAGAGTGCATTCAACGTTAAATTATATGAGCCCCATTGAATTTGAGAAGAAGTACGCAACAAAATAGCCTAGCTTAGAATGTACTTTTTGATTTTTAAAAGTACATTCTAAGCTAGGCGAGCAAGCGAAGCGCGGTAGAATTCTCTTTTTTCTGTTTCCGGATTCTTGACATAGATTCAGTACCCCTAAATCACCTAAAGCCCCACTACTTAATTTTGAAGTACCATCATCTCTCCAAGTAAAGTTTTTTCTTCGAT
>NZ_PNRJ01000033.1:0-2684 GCF_011174885.1 Staphylococcus sp. 191
CTTTTATACTGTATTCATATCTTAGACCTGCATTAAGTGAACCATCATAATATTCCCAGGTCTCTAATACCATAGGAATCACAGTTTCCTCTGTAATCTCCTCTTCAACTTCTACTTTGAAAGTTTCGTCTGAATCTATAAATTCCAATTTTGTAACCAGACCCCCAATGCCGAACTTCACTATTCCATCTCCGCTCCCAATAAACATTCTGCTTCTAACATCATTCTCCCATGCCCACTCAATTAACTGTGGTAAGTTCATTTGCTTTTTAGTTTTAATTTTCATCATCGTTCCTCCTATTATTTAATTCTTACGTCATCGAACCAAACTTCGCCTTCACATCCTTCAAAATGCTTTAAAGCTTTTTTAATAACTCTTTCTCTATGTCCTTTATTAACTTCACTAAATTTAGGTAATGGAAATAGGTTAGCGTCATATCCGTAAAATACAGCCTTGTTGTTATTACTTTCTTCTGTTTGATATATCCAATCTTCACACGACCACGGATTATCATTTTCTGAAAAATGAAACCCTTTTTTTAATTGTTCAAGCTTCATTCCTATCCTCCTCAATAATCAAATATTGTTTTCTGCGTACCTAGCTCTTGCTCTAGGAACAAGTTATGCGTCGCTTTAAACCGCATCAATTCAACTTCGCTCATATCCCACATTTGTCCTGCAAAGATAGCGTTCGCCACCCCTGCAACGTTGTACCTGTCCTTAATTGGTACAACACTGATTACCTTGCGACCGTCTTGGTCGAATAAGTTATATTTGTCGAAAATACTCATACCATGCACTCCTTATTCCGTTTTTTATCGCGTGGATCAATCAGCATTGCTACACGATTATGATTTACACCAACCACAAAACCTTTTACACCACGCTTGTGCAACTCCTTTTGTAACTGTGTCGGCGACTTACCAGCCGTATTAATGCGGTAGCGTTGTTTTACCGTGTCACTTAAATTCCTCATGTTGCTTACGCCTCCCACTTATCAAACAATCGCTGTACATAATACTTCGCTTTAGCAATGTCCTCTTTGCCGTTTTTATGTGTCGCACGACTCACATACTTGATAGCGTTAAATACATAAGGTGCTAGTTCTGGCGGATACGTTTTGCACACTTGATCGCAATAGTCGATAACCTCTATGTCGCCGTAAGTGTAATGTTCAGGTTGGTTAACCACATCTTCTTTGTGTGTTGCAATTTTTCGATTGACCGGTAATTTTTCCCACTCTTCACTGTCTTTCAGCCACTTTGTACCACCACTATCCAAATTGATTATTGTAATTCCTGGCGCCCAATAGCCTTTTACAGTGCCTGTCTCCCATATAGGTTCATCAATCCATTTATCTCCATCGTTAGCCTTATGACAACCTGTAACAACTCTCACTCTGTCGCCTTTACTCAAAATCTCGTTCATTAATTACGCCCCCTTTTAAATTAGTTGTTGATGTCCATACATATCAGTTTTAATTTTGGCAGTACCAGCATGTTCGAATAAATAGTCGCCGTAATCCGTACGCTCGTGACGTTGTGGTACCGTTTTAAGCCAAGGCTTTCTGTTTCGGCTCTTTTCTGCCATATATCTTTGGTAAGCCTGGTAACTTTCGAGTGCGTAATCCCTTTCGATATATATCGGCTCTTGGTATTTTCTTTTAATTGGCTTGTTTAAAGCATCTTCCAAGTCATATCCTTTAGCCAAACGTCTAGTTATCGTTTTAATGTCAACGCCATATTCTTGTGCTTCTAACATTCTTGAATAAGGTGCTTTGATTTTTCTATCGCCTTTGTGGAAATCGTAGTAAATATTATCTGCGTCTCCTTTAAACTTTTTAGATAGTCTGCAAGCAAGGTCTAAATCCCAGCCTGCTGAAAGACGTTCCCTTACCAATCCATAAGTTAGGTTAGCTGATACAAAATTAGTATGTTGTTCTTTGGTGAGGTCAATTTTATTAGTACGATTAGCCCCATTGTTCAGCACATCTTCAACAGACCATCCGTGTCTAAATAAACGTTGTCTAACAACTTGCGGTGTTGCACCACACGCTTCAGCAAGTTGCTTGATTGTTATCACTTGCCCTTTATGTTCAATTCTTTTCGATCTATCGTTCTCTATTACTGGTAATTCAATCACTGTTCTTCCTCCTCTATGACAAGCACTGTACGTGCTACGCTATCCCATTTTTTGAATGTTCTGATTTCCGATATCAGCACATCGTCCGTCCATACTTTGCCATTGCCAGCATCTAATATTGTTTTAAGTAAATTGTCTATATCTGGCTTAATGCTGTGCGGTTGTCCCATGTGCGATTCCTTTTTGTGTTTTGGCCACGACTTACTAGGTTTAAAGTAAAACTCAATCGTGAGCCGTATTGGCTTATCAATCATCAAAGTTGGCAACTGATCAGCCACAAACTTTTTATGTTTTACATAAGGTGCAGGCATGTAAGTATGCCCGCCTCGTGTAAATCTGGGGCGTGATGACCCTTTCGGATTACCTAAATTCCTGTCGCCCTCTTGGTAAAATATTTCTATTCTAGTTTCCGCCACTTAATCCACCTCTAATATCGTCATATCCTTCCGTGCGTTGCGTTCAACTCTCTTCTGGATAAATAGGTCATACAACTTTTTATCGTCGCCTTGCGCCCACTCAAGCATTTTCTGAGCATAAACATC
>NZ_PNRJ01000034.1:0-510 GCF_011174885.1 Staphylococcus sp. 191
ATAAAGACAGGTGAGAATCCCGTCCACCGATTGACTAAGGTTTCCAGAGGAAGGCTCGTCCGCTCTGGGTTAGTCGGGTCCTAAGCTGAGACCGACAGGCGTAGGCGATGGATAACAGGTTGATATTCCTGTACCACCAATATTCGTTTTAAGCGATGGGGGGACGCAGTAGGATAGGCGAAGCGTGCTGTTGGAGTGCACGTCCAAGCAGTGAGATTGAGTGTTAGGCAAATCCGGCACTCATTAAGATTGAGCTGTGATGGGGAGAGGAAATTGTTTCCTCGAGTCGTTGATTTCACACTGCCGAGAAAAGCCTCTAGCTAGAATATCGGTGCCCGTACCGCAAACCGACACAGGTAGTCAAGATGAGAATTCTAAGGTGAGCGAGCGAACTCTCGTTAAGGAACTCGGCAAAATGACCCCGTAACTTCGGGAGAAGGGGTGCTCTTTGGGGTTCACGCTCTGAAGAGCCGCAGTGAATAGGCCCTGTCTCTTTATACACATCTGACG
>NZ_PNRJ01000035.1:0-345 GCF_011174885.1 Staphylococcus sp. 191
CATATTACCGAAGCTGTGGATTGTCCGTAGGACAATGGTAGGAGAGCGTTCTAAGGGCGTTGAAGCATGATCGCAAGGACATGTGGAGCGCTTAGAAGTGAGAATGCCGGTGTGAGTAGCGAAAGACGGGTGAGAATCCCGTCCACCGATTGACTAAGGTTTCCAGAGGAAGGCTCGTCCGCTCTGGGTTAGTCGGGTCCTAAGCTGAGGCCGACAGGCGTAGGCGATGGATAACAGGTTGATATTCCTGTACCACCAATATTCGTTTTAAGCGATGGGGGGGACGCAGTAGGATAGGCGAAGCGTGCTGTTGGAGTGCACGTCCAAGCAGTGAGATTGAGTGTT
>NZ_PNRJ01000036.1:0-668 GCF_011174885.1 Staphylococcus sp. 191
TGCCCCAACGACAGGTAAGGCATCAATATTACCCAAACCTAATTGTTCAAGATACGGTAATTTTTGATCAAATCCTTCTAACGTATGTTTTAGTGTGTGGGACCCTTCATCATTAAAATCTTTCGCATCTGGGGCTTCTCCTATCCCAACAGAATCCATGACAATCAAATGTACACGTTGAAATGGTGTTGTCATATAAATCACTCCTACATTGATTAATTTAGCTGTTATCGTTTAATAGTCTGCGTCTGATTCCAATCCTTGCATGATTTGAACACCTGCACTTGCGCCCACACGTGTGGCACCTGCTTCAACCATTGCGTTAAAATCTTCTAAACTACGCACACCGCCGGAGGCTTTCACTTCTAATGCCTCCCCGACAGTCTCTTTCATTAATTTCACATCTTCAGGTGTGGCACCGCCACCCGCAAAGCCAGTGGATGTTTTCACAAAGTGTGCGCCTGCTGCTTGTGCTAATTCAGAGGCTTTCACTTTTTCTTCATCTGTCAGTAAGACTGTTTCAATAATGACTTTAACCGTATGTCCTTGAGCCGCTTTGACCACAGCTTCAATATCTTGTTGTACATCAGCGTAACGTCCGTCTTTTAAAGCACCAATGTTGATGACCATATCAATTTCATCTGCACCTTTACGTAAAGCATCTTCTG
>NZ_PNRJ01000037.1:0-630 GCF_011174885.1 Staphylococcus sp. 191
TCAGTGAACAAAGCAAGCGGATCAGCGTCAGCGAGTACGTCAACGTCAGCAAGTGCGTCAGCATCTGAGTCGGCAAACAAAGCGAGCGAGTCAGTATCAGCGAGCACATCAACATCGATGAGTGCGTCAGCATCTGATTCTGCGAATAAAGCAAGCGATTCAGCATCGACCTCGACAAGCGATTCAACATCAGTAAGTGAATCAAATTCCGCATCAGCCGCAAAGAGTGAATCGGTATCGACAAGTGACTCTGTATCAACATCAAACCGATTAGTAAGCGAGTCGACGTCAACAAGTGCGTCAACGTCAGTAAGTGCATCAGCATTTGAGTCTGCAAATAAAGCAAGCGAATCAGCATCAACAAGCACATCGACATCAGTGAGTGCGTCAGCATCTGAGTCGGCGAATAAAGCAAGCGCGTCAGCGTCCGTAAGTGCATCAACATCTGAATCAGCGAGTACGTCAACGTCGGTGAGTGCGTCAGCATCTGAGTCGACGAACAAAACAAGCGAATCAGCATCAACGAGAACATCGACATCAGTAAGTGCATCAACATCTGAGTCGGCAAACAAAGCGAGTGAAACTGATTCAGTAAGTACTTCAACGTCAGTGAGTGCTTCGACATCTGAA
>NZ_PNRJ01000038.1:0-624 GCF_011174885.1 Staphylococcus sp. 191
CTTCAACAAGTGCATCAACATCGGTGAGTGAGGCCGACTCGGCATCAGCAGCTGAGAGCACATCAACATCAACATCAACAAGCGAATCGGTTTCAAATTCAAATCGAGTAGCGAGCGAGTCAGCATCGACAAGTGAATCGAATTCTGCATCGTTAGCTAATAGTGAATCGGTTTCAACAAGCGAATCAGTTTCAACATCAAACCGATTAGCAAGTGAGTCGACGTCAACAAGCGCTTCAACGTCGGTGAGTGAATCAGCTTCTGCATCAGTAGCTAAGAGTGCATCAGCATCAACAAGCGAATCTGTATCAACATCAAATCGATTAGCGAGCGAGTCAACATCGACAAGTGCATCAACATCGGCAAGTGCATCAACATCAGTAAGTGAATCGAATTCCGCGTCGTTAGCTAAGAGCGAATCGGTATCGACAAGCGAGTCAGTATCAAATTCAAATCGAGTAGCAAGTGAGTCGACATCAACAAGTGAGTCTGTTTCAAATTCAAATCGATTAGAGAGCGAGTCGACATCAGTGAGTGATTCAAATTCCGCATCAGTGGCTAATAGTGATTCCGTATCAACAAGTGAATCGGAATCAAATTCGAATAGAGTAGTGAGTGAGTCAA
>NZ_PNRJ01000039.1:0-792 GCF_011174885.1 Staphylococcus sp. 191
TTATTATATTGAGGTCTGTCTTTTGTCCTAAAACCATTCATAACTTGAACTCGGCATCGATTGATTGCACGATATGAAAGCGATCAATAATCATCTCCGCATGAGGAAATAAGTCTTGAATGAGTGCGATATAAGGTGGAAACATATCTATAGAGATGGTTTTCACTCTTTGACGTTGCTTTCTAGAGAACTTTAAAAAATAGGCTTCTAATTTATGTTTGCGACGATCAGGTAAAATATCGATGATATCATGGGTTACACTACCACAGTAAATAAAGCTCATCGCACCTTCGACATCTTTCGTTGATTTGAATTCGTCAAAAGCTAAGTGCTCAGGTAAAACATGATGTGCCTGCGTCTTTACCGAATCACTTATCTCTTTTAAATGGCGATGGACAGTTGAAGGTGATACACACAGACTTTCAGCGACATCCTTTTCAGAGATGACTTTAGATAGTTTCCGCGTCATCATGCGTTTGACCTCATTTGAGATCGTACATCGGGGCTGAATATAGGGTGTTTGAGCTGTAAAGGTTTGTTGACAAGCTTTACAGTAAAAGCGCTGTTTCTTCAATTTTAAATAGGCAGGTCTTTCAAAAATTAATCCCATATAAACTTTCGTTTTACGAAAGCCATGTTTAATAATTAAATGGGCATTATTTTTAATTCCACAACACGCACAAGTACGGGGATGATATGTCAATTGGCCTTCGTATAATAATGCCTTTACGTTTTTATGTACATGTAATCCTAGATTTGGAGGGAGGGGGAAAGGGGGGAAATTAATTCCAA
>NZ_PNRJ01000004.1:0-204573 GCF_011174885.1 Staphylococcus sp. 191
ATACTTTTGTAAAATGAGCCATAACTTTGTCTAGCTCATCTGTTTGGTACTCGATAAAATCGTAAATAGCTGCAGATAAAACTTCTTCCATATACTCGACTTCTGATAAATCATAGACAGTAACAAGTTTTATTGTTTGCCATTGCATATCCATGACTTCAACAACGATTCTGTCATCTTCTCTTGTGACTGCTTTTCTAAATTTGAATCCGTCTACCTCGAAAATTCCAGTGTGTTCTTCTTCGTTTGAAAAATACATTTGAAAATCCTCCCAATAAGTTGTATATTGAGGATAGTTAACTTTCGTAAAATTACTATCCTCGACTGTTACTTGTTGGCGCAAGTTTCAGTCTTTTTTAATGCTTCAATCACATACGTTGTACCGTAGTATGTGACGATTTCGGCCACCGTCACAGTGAACAAAATTGTGGTAAAGTACACGCCACTGAATGCTAAGATTGTACCTAAGATAAATGCTACCGATAGTGCCATAAACCATGCTGTAATAGTTTTCATTTAATCCCCTCCTTTTCAATGATGTCTTTCAAAGCTTCAGTTTTTAAACCAAGATTAACAATACGTTGTGTCAATTCATCGATTTGCTCTTGTGTCATGGTAATTCCTCCTCTTATTTTTGTTGTGCTATACTTTTCTTGTCTCCTTATGAAAGGAGGTGATATTAATGAGTAAAATTTATTTCGACCCTCAACAGTTTGCGAATGCATATTTGAGCGCTCAAACTTTCGAACCTAAGGATTATGATTCTGAACAAGATATGATTGAAGATGCATTTGCTATTTATTTAATGGCGTTTGAACATGCTAGAGCTTTTGTTGAGAAGAACCAAAACGGCGATTAGTTTTCATATTTTTATTTGTAAAATTAATTGTCGTTTTTCTAGTATTTGCTTCAATCTTTACGACCTTCCACGTCACAACTGCCATTGTGATGAGGAGCGTTATTTTGTATATTTTTTTCATAGCGTCCTCCTTAATTTGGTTGTTCGATTGTGGGTTATTCTTCTACTAATCCCGGAATGTTCCAGCTCGCTTTATCTTCAAGTTCATGTTGCTTGAAATCTTTGAATGCAATCATAGTTAAAAATTGTTTTGTGCGGTCATAATCTACTTTTTGAATTGCTGTGTAGCGTGGTACGTTGAAATACTCTTTCAGACGTGTCCACATTGCACGAATGAATTGACCTTTCTTTTTCTTAAACAATTCACTCTGGTAACGCTTTTCTACTGGAATACCATTTTTGTAATACTCACGTGTAAACTCATTTGCTTTTGATTGAACAATTGATTGTAGTTCTTTTTGTTGTTCATAAGTGATAGGCACTTCTTTTTTTATTTCTTCAACCATTTCTTCAACGTAAGACACTCTGTTTTCAACACGATCTTCCATGTCTAACATTCTTTCGATAATTTGTTCTAACTGTTGCCCTTGCTCATTTGTTTGTCTAATATGATTTTGTAAAAAGATTAATTCATCTTTGCGTTTTGCCATTTTGTTTTCCTCCTAATTTACGACGATTCTTCCGTTTAACATTGCTTCTAAGTTACTAGTGAACTCTTTTAATAGCGCTACATTTTCTTGCAATCGCTCTTTTGACTTTGGATTTGCTTTGATGACTGTATCGAGTCTGTATGTTTCAACAGAATTCTCTTTGATGAAGTTTTGAATACTAATCGCTATCTTGTGTGCATTGATACTTGATTCACGCTCTAACCTAGTCAATTCTTTTTCTTCATACGCTTGGTTAGGGTCACTAAAACTGTTTCTATAACGTTGTAATTCGTCTCTAAGTTCGTTAGCGTTGTTACTTTCTCGCTCAAACTTTTGTTTGAATTGTTCGAGCTGCCGTTTAACATCATCTGGCACAACCTCTTTAACAACTTCTCTCTCAATCACCTCTGACTCCCTATTCTCCGCCTCTTCCAATTGTTTCAGCGCTATCTCTTCCGAACGTTGAGCCTGTTGTATTTGTGATTGGAGTTGGGCGTTTTGTTTCTCTAATTGTTCTTTTTCTTTCTGAAGTTGCTTATATTCTTTGCGCGTTGTGATATCTCCGTCCAAGACTTTTTGTTTTAAGTCGTCTGGCGCATTTTTCTTCATCACTTCTTTTTGTAATGATTTGGGTGCGTTAAGGAAATTGTCCTTTTGAGTGTTTTCTAGATTTGTAGAAAACTTATTCAAGTTGATATAGTAATAAACTTGATTTCTGTCTAAACCACCACTTTCGTACCATTTAACGAAAACACCTTCATGATGATTAGCTAGTTTATCTTGTGCTTTTTTTAATTCTTTTCCTATCTTGATTCGAGCATCTTCAGCTATACCATTAATTGTGTATTCACGTTCCTTAAGAAACTCTGCTGTTTCTTTATCGACTAATGAATAATCAAATGTTTTATTCATATGTTCTATTTCGAACAAATCACTCACTCCTTAATTACGGTTTAACCGTTATTGTTAGTTAAAAAAATAATGTCATTGTAAGTGACGTTAAACTCTCTTTCTATTTTTTGGAGTTGTGGAATGTTAGGAAACGTTTTCGCTTTTTCCCAATTGTGCCATACATCAGCAGAGACACCTACTTTCTTTCCTGCCTGCGCTTGCGTTAAATCATATTTAGCGCGCAACATTTTTAAGGTGTAAGACTCTTTTCTTACATGTGTTTCAACCATTTTGTCACCTCCTGCTGTAAGAACTGATTTAAGTATATTACGGTTAAAACGTAATGTCAACACTTAAACCGTATTTTTTATTTTAAACTTGTATTATTTACGGATTAATCGTATAATGAGTTTAAGTTATTAGATGAAGGGATTGAAAATAAATGCTAGGTAATAAACAAGTAATGGCTAAAAATATTTCTCGTCTTATGAAAGAAAATAATATCGACAGAAAGAAATTATCAAATGATTTAAAAGTGAAATATACAACTTTATCAGATTGGATAAACGCGAAAACATATCCACGTATCGATAAAATAGAATTACTTGCTGATTACTTTAATGTTACTAAAGCTGATTTAGTAGAAGATAAAGAAAAACAAGTCTTAGAA
The DNA here is from genome assembly GCF_011174885.1 of Staphylococcus sp. 191. Taxonomy (NCBI): domain Bacteria; kingdom Bacillati; phylum Bacillota; class Bacilli; order Caryophanales; family Staphylococcaceae; genus Staphylococcus; species Staphylococcus sp. 191. The sequence continues at coordinate 3,071 of NZ_PNRJ01000004.1, forward strand.
ACCCTACCAGTCAAAAAAATTCCTGTTCTCTCTAAAATATCAGCAGGAATGCCTATTTATACAGAGGAAAATTTAATTGATTACATATACTTTGCTACTAAAAATCTCAATCATAATAAAGAAGAATTCGGCCTTTGCGTATCTGGAGATAGTATGGATAAGATTTTTCAAGACGGCGATATAGTCGTAGTGGAAAAAGACGCTGTTGTAGAAAATGGTCAACTTGGCGTTGTAATGATTAATGGATATAACGCAACTGTAAAGCGCATTAGATACAATAATGATCAAATCGTATTAATACCTGAATCAAACAATCCACAACACTATCCGCAAGTTTACGGTAAAAATGATGAAGTGAAAATAGTGGGTCGCGTTGTGGCAAGCCAAAAAATATTTAAATAAAAAAGGGGTACTATTATGGATTTTGTAGCAATTGATATTGAAACAGCTAATGAAGAACGTGGTTCTATCTGTTCTATAGCCTTATTAAAGTTCGAAAACAATAAAATTTGTGATGGTCTTTATACCCACATAAACCCTGAAACTTATTTTTCTTCTATAAACACTTCAATACATGGAATATCTGAAGAAGATGTCGTAGATTCACCTAAAATGTACCAAATGTACGATGCTATTATTAGATTCATGGGCAACCATGTTGTGGTGGCGCATAACACATCTTTTGATATGTATGCTCTATGCGACTCTTTTAAAAAATATAATCTTCCTTTACCAAAAAATTCATATTTTTGTACATATAGATTAAGCAAAGATTTATATGACTTGCCTTCATATAGACTTCAAGATTTAGCTGAATACTTTGGTATCAAAAACGAAGAATATCACAACGCTTTTTATGACGCTAAAGTGTGTGCAAAAATTGCATATAGTATATTAAAAGACCAAGGTGTTAATTTAAAAGATTTAATCGAAAAACAAAATTTCAAGTACGGTGTATTTGGTCAGAATGGATTTATAAAAAAATCGACTAAAACTAATAAGAAAATTGAGATAGTATACAATGAAGAGTTAAATGATAAAAATCATATATTATATGGTAAACATATTTGTTTTACAGGCGCATTAAAAGGTTTTACAAGGAACGAAATAGCCCAAACCGTAACTGATATTGGTTCTTTCTATGACGCCTCTGTGAAAAAGTCAACTAACTACCTTGTTGTCGGTAATTTAGAAAACCTAGAAAAAACTCATAATTATATCAAATCGAGTAAGATTAAAAAAGCAGAAAAATTATCAAGCGAAGGACAAGATATTGAAATTTTAAGCGAAATGGATTTCTTGAAATTATTATCGAGCTCCACTTCTACAGAAACGAAAGTGTGAGGTTGTATTGTAAAAATTAAAATAACGCCTACTATTGTAGACGTTTTAAGGAGGTGATTAATTATGACAAAGTCAGCAAGTATTATTTCGACGCTAACTACGATTTTATCGTTAATAATTCTCGTTATTACATTTGCGTTTGTTAACGCTGATTTCTTATGGTATATACCAGGTGCAATTATTATTTCTATTAATACAGTATTAAATCTATTCTTTTTCATAAGCGCAAGAAGTCGAATCGCATTTGTTTATATTATTGTTAATTTACTAGCTTTATTGTTATTCTCTTCTCCACTGTTATTAGCTTAATTTTCCGGGGTAGCACGCCTACCCTTATTATTTTATCGCCTCTCATGACGCTTGACTATAAAAATTAGGAGGAGTTTAAATGTCAAAGAAAGAAGAGCAAATTATAAAATTAGCCAAACAAATGACTGAAAGTGAATTGAAATCCTTTATTAAGATGTGTAAAGAGCAAAAACTAAATAACAATAAATAGTTACTAAAGATGATATTGAAAACATTGGAGGTATTGGAGGTTGAGGTATGGAAGAAAAGCATATAAAAGCGACGAATAGTGATGGAGAAATTAGACCTTGTCTTAGTCACTTTAAATTTTATATTGGCCAAACTGGCCATAAAGAAGATAATCCATTACTAGATTTTAATAGGCTGAGAGACGGTTCTGAACTGGGCATAGAGTTTACAATTAGTGGATTGAATAGAATATATATAAATGATGAAAGTAACGCTATATCTCTGGTTGTATTATATTACGAGAGAGTTGGACAAATAGGTTTTAAACTGAATAATTTATGGTCAGTAGAACTGAATGATAAAGATATGAAAGATTCTTATAAAACCTTTAAAATCTCGCTTACAAAAGTATATTTAGATCTAGTCAAAAGAAAATATGATATGTATTTAAACTATCCTCTAATTAAGATAATCACTTTACCTGGCAAGTTTGATTTTGAAGAATTAGACGAAGAAACCTTATCACACTGGATGACTTGGTCACAACATAACGAACTATTATGCGCTAAAATACCAATGATTCCAGAGTCGGAGGAATAAAATGGGAGAAATAATTGAATATAAGGAACATTTAAATGAATTTAATAAAACTATTCCAGACGCACATGATACAATGGAGTCAAGAACAAATGATTCCGGAGGTGGGAATATGAACGACTTTATTAAGAGAGATGAATTCGAAAACTTCAAAACACATTTAGATAGCAAATTTGACAGACTTATAGATAAAGTAGATGAAAACAGACGAGAGTTAAAAGATGATATGAAACATCAAACAACAGTTACTATATCTGTTATCAGTGCGATTGTTACTGTTATAGGTGTTTTAGTTCCGGTTATACTTCACTTTATCTAAGGGTACCTCCCACGTACCCTTATTATTTTTTACTTTTTTGAGGAGGATTACAATGAATGTAGCCATATATTGCCGTGTTAGTTCGCAAGAGCAGGCAAATGAGGGTTATTCAATTCATGAGCAAGAGCGTAAATTAAAATCATTTTGTGAAGTGAATAACTGGAAAAATTATAAAGTTTTTGTGGACGCAGGTGTATCAGGTGGTACTATAAATCGCCCTGCTTTTAATAACTTACTAGCTAATTTAGATAAATTTGATTTAGTGTTAGTTTACAAATTAGATAGATTAACACGATCGGTTAGAGATTTACTGTCTTTATTAGAGACTTTTGAAGAGCATGGTGTATCTTTCAGAAGTGCTACAGAAGTTTTTGACACTACCTCTGCTATCGGTAAACTATTTATCACGATTGTGGGCGCTATGGCAGAATGGGAACGCTCTACAATACGTGAACGTAGTTTATTCGGTAGTCATGCTGCAGTGCGTGAGGGTAATTATATTAGGGTAGCTCCTTTTTGTTACGATAATATAGATGGCAAACTTGTGCCAAATGAGCATAAAAAAGTTATCGAATATATTGTCAAAAAATTATTAGAGGGCGTGACAGCGACAGAAATCGCTAGACGACTTAATAACGCCAATAACTATCCGCCAACTATAAAAAACTGGAGTAAAACAACAGTTATCAGACTTGTGAACAATCCTGTAATGCGTGGACATACAAAGCACGGTGATTTGTTTATAGAAAATACACACGAGCCGATTATTACAGAACACGATTATAAAAGAATTTCAGAACGACTATCATCACGTGTTAATTATAAAAAGCAAACACACACTTCTGTTTTTAGAGGTGTACTTGAATGCCCACAGTGTGGTCATAAGTTGCATTATTTCAAATCAAAACTCAAAAATAAAAGCAAGACTTATTATAGTGAGGGCTATCGTTGTGATTACTGTCGCACAGATAAAACGGCACGTAATATTGCGATAACTTTTTCTGAAATTGAACGTGAATTTATTGAGTATATGAGCAACATAAGATTGAGTGATAATTACGGCATCGAAGTAGAACCTAAAAATGAAGTTGTCAAAATAGACATTAATAAAATAATGCGTAAACGGTCTAGATTTCAAGAAGCATATGGCGATGGATTGATGACGAAAGAAGAATTTAAGCAAAAGATGTTTGAAACGCAAAAACTGATTGATGAATACGAGGAAATGGAAAACGAAAAAGATGTGGACGATCACATTACAAAAGAACAAGTACAAGCTATTCAAAATTTGTTTAGACATATTTGGGACAGCCCTAGTGTGTCTCGTGAGGATAAAGAAGAGTTTGTTCGACAGTCTATCAAAAAAATAGATTTCGATTTTATTCCTAAAAGTAAAGTGAATAAAACGCCTAATACGCTAAAAATAAAAAATATAGATTTGCATTTTTAACATGTATGGTTTAGCACATTGTAGGTCGCGCCAGTACCGCCCATCAGTGCAACGAAATCCTGTGTAGATTGTGTTAGTGCAAAACTTGCATGCTGCCCTTCTCTAAAAAGACGTAAATTTTCAGCTTGGTTATTATACATAATCGCAACTACAGCAGGACCCACAACGGATGGGCCATGTACACCAATAAACCAAAAGAAAGCAATGAACCCAAAAATAATGGCAAAGCCTAAGTAACCATTGGCAGCCGTAAATAATGGTGAAAGTAAGATTGTCACAAGCTCAGCTAAATTTCCTTCTGTTAAATGTCTCACTAAAATATCAATGATCCAGAAAAAAGAGACCGATAAGGCGAAAGGAATCATATCCTTAAACGCTTGTGCAATATTCCCTGGAACTTGGGGAGGCATCTTAATCGTAATATTATTTTTTATACAAACGTAATAAATGTTAGGAACGATAAATGCGACTAAGAAAGAAGCAATCAATCCTTTGGTACCTAACATATCAATATTAATACCATCTTTTACAGGATTCATCGCTAAAATTAATAGTGCTGATTCGGCAGCGATAAATGTGGAGATAACATTGATTTGGTTTGTTTTAGGTAACTTGATATTTTTATTATCAGTCAGTGATTTGGTGACAGTCCCTGAAATATAAACGGCGATCATTCCCATTGTAAATGTGTAAACTTTCATAATGATTTCTTCAATATGTTTTGGCCAGTGAAATCCCCATATATTAGGCACATACGCAACTAAAATAAACAATGAAGAAAATAAAATAACAGGCATAACTGCGACAAATCCGTCACGAATTGCAGTTAAATACGGGTTAGCTGCAACTTTTTCAAAAAAAGGTTTCATACGTTCTATATACTTGATAATGGATTTCATATATATCCACCTACCTTTCAAAACGCTCTAATTGCTGATAGACATCAATAAAGTATTTTGCAATATCTCGTAAAGCCATTGTCGTCATGAGATGATCTTGTCCATGAACCATGACAAAACTCATTTCTCCGACTTCGCCACGCGACTCTTTTGCTAAGAGCTGTGTTTGTTCCACATGTGCTTCATTAATAAATCGGTTCGCATTTTCAATGTGTGCTTGTGCCTCTTGAAAGTTTTTACTTTTGGCCGCCTCGAATGCACGCATAATTTCTGCGCGTGCATCACCTGCTATAGCAACAATGGTAAATCCAATCATCATGTTATCTTCCTTAGACATAAATTTTCCTCCCTTATCGACTTAAATGAGTCGCTCTAAATGCAATTGAAAATGATATTTATCAGTTTCTAGAACGGTGAGCTGAAATTGATTTTCTAAAGCTTCTGCCAGCTCGTTTGCAAGTTTATACGAGACTGGATGAGATTGTTTTAATCCAGAAAAAATAGCAACATCAATCGAACTTAATTGATTTTCATCTTTATTTGCATTTTGAGACTCATAAAAGTAACTCATGTGTGTGAAAAAGCGGTCGTAGTGATAATGGTTACGTTGAGTTCGAACAATTTGGCGGTCATTTAAAAACTGATTTACAAAGTTAATGATACGAATGAATCGTGCATTATCTTCTATTTGAGCCGTGTTTACATCCAACTTGGCATTGAGAAAATGTAATGCTAAACTGACGATTTCAGATTGTGGAAACGATGGCGCTAAGTTTTGATTAATGATTTTTAACCCTAGTTCTGCGGCCTCTATTTCAAGTGGATAATGTGACTGCATATCTGGTATAACGGTTTCTTGCCAAAGGTTATTTTCAATACGATGTTGTGCTGCATATAAATGATCAGCTAATGTTACATAAAGATAGTCTTGAAACGTCAGATTAAAATGTTTTTGTACAGTTGAAACAACTTCAAAGCTAGTTAAGATGTATTTAATCGGAACATCTTTAATTAAAAAAGTCAGATTCTGCTTCATATTTTCGTTTTCTAGACGAAAAATTTTCTCAACCCTTTGACGTTCTAAGGTGTCCCCTTTTTTCTTTTTAAATGCGATACCTTTGCCAGTGACAATCAGTTCTTCTTGCTCGTGTGATTTGACAATTGCACAATTATTGTTCAAAACCTGTTGAATAATCATTTATAAACCTCCCAAAACTCAAATAAAAAAACCACAAATCAATTCGTCTGATACAAAATTGATTTGTGGTTTCGCCTAATTCAATAGTCACGATCCATGGAAATGTTTTAAAATGTCCGTTTTTGTTCTTTATGATAATAATAAAGCTGTTCAATTTAAATGTCAATATAAATTTAATATGACGAAACATAAATAAGGATACATTGACATTAAATAAATATATGAAAAAAAGCCCTATCATCATGTGATATTATGACGACAAGGCTTTATTTGAAATGACTTTATGTTAAAAAATTTACGTGAGTTAATCTTCTAAGCGAGACCAACCTTTTTTCGTTAATGTGATTTTACCAGTTTCAATATTGATAATGCGCTTTTTATATAAATGACCGATAGCGCGTTTAAAAGCGCCTTTACTCATGTTAAAAACTTCTTTTATAGCTTCTGGGCTAGATTTGTCCCAGAATGGTAATTCGCCTTCGTATTCAACAAGTAGATTAAATATACGTTCGCCATCTTCATCCAAACGTTCATGCGCAAAAGGTAAAAATGAACCATTTAATTCGCCTTTATCATTGTAGCCAATAATGCGCACATCTAACTGCTGTCCTAGACGTGGTTCTTCCTTACGTTCTGACTCATGCACAAAAATTTTGTAGCCTTCTTCTGATAAAAGAAATGTACCTACACGTAATAAACGATAAGGGCGTGCTTGAATCATTTTATTTTTAAGTGCGTCATCATGAACAGGTGTGTACATTTGTTGGACAGTTGTTTCCGATGCAAGTCGTGCAAACATTTGTCTTTCACGGTCAATTCTCAATGTACATAAAATGTAGTCTCCTTTTACAGGCCATAACGATTTAAGCTTTGGTAAATCTTCCCATGGTACTAAAACTTCTCTTGGTAACCCCACGTCTAAGCGTGCACCATCACGATCAGTGCTCAGTACACGAACAAAGTCATAACGCCCCACGGTAATATCGGGCATATTTTGAGTTGCAAATAAATCACCAGATCGGTTTGGATAAATGAAAAAGCTATATGACTCCCCTATTTCTAATTCATCATCAGTATTGACTTCTGACGCATTCAATTTCACAAATTCTTGATTCGGCCCTTCCAAATGATATGTAGAACCTTCAAGGGCTTTTACTTCTAAAAATTCAATCGTCCCTATAATTTCATTTTCTTTAAATGACATAACGTACTCCTCTATAATTAAGTTATTTCTATTATAGCATCTTATAGTGGTATAAGCATTAAGGGTTAGTTACATTTAAAAGTCATGCGGTGCTATTCGATTAATTTTTAAAGAAATTAGATTTATAGCCCTTTCTCATGATATAATTCATCCATTAGATGAAAATGAAATAAAGGAGAAAATCCATGTTACAAGTTACAGATGTGAGTTTACGTTTCGGTGATCGTAAATTATTTGAAGATGTGAATATCAAATTCACACCGGGAAATTGTTATGGACTTATCGGTGCAAACGGTGCAGGAAAGTCTACGTTTTTAAAAATTTTATCAGGAGAGTTAGATTCTCAAACGGGTCATGTTTCGTTAGGCAAAGATGAACGTTTAGCAGTATTAAAACAAGATCACTTTGCGTATGAAGATGAACGTGTATTAGATGTCGTCATTAAAGGGCATGAGCGTTTATACGAAGTGATGCAAGAGAAAGACGCAATCTATATGAAACCTGACTTCAGTGATGAAGATGGTATACGCGCAGCTGAACTTGAAGGCGAATTTGCTGAAATGAACGGTTGGAATGCTGAAGCGGATGCGGCAACATTACTTTCAGGACTTGGTATTGCGGCAGAGTTACATGATAAAAAAATGTCTGAACTTGAAAACAATCAAAAAGTTAAAGTATTGTTAGCGCAAAGTTTATTTGGACAACCTGATGTATTATTACTCGATGAGCCGACCAACGGATTAGATATACAAGCCATTAGTTGGTTAGAAGACTTTTTAATTAATTTTGAAAATACAGTGATTGTTGTTTCCCACGATAGACATTTCTTAAATAATGTTTGTACACACATCGCTGATCTCGACTTTGGTAAGATTAAAATATATGTAGGGAATTATGATTTTTGGTATCAATCTAGCCAATTGGCTCAGAAGATGGCACAAGAACAAAATAAGAAAAAAGAAGAAAAAATCAAAGAATTACAAGACTTTATTGCGCGCTTCTCTGCGAATGCGTCGAAATCGAAACAAGCAACAAGTCGTAAGAAGCAATTAGAGAAAATAGAATTAGATGATATTCAACCTTCATCTCGTCGTTATCCGTTTGTTAAATTCACGCCAGAACGTGAAATCGGAAATGACCTACTATTTGTTGAAAATGTTTCTAAAACGATTGAAGGCGAAAAAGTATTAGATGGCATCTCTTTCACAATGAACCCTAGTGATAAAGCTGTGTTAATTGGTGAAAGTGAAATCGCAAAAACGACATTGTTAAAAATACTTGCTGGTGAAATGGAACCAGATGAGGGTACAGTTAAATGGGGTGTGACAACTTCTCAAAGTTACTTCCCTAAAGATAACTCTGCATATTTTGAAGGTGTGGAAATGAACTTAGTCGATTGGTTACGTCAATATGCCCCAGAGGATGAACAAACGGAGACTTTTTTACGCGGATTTTTAGGTCGTATGCTATTTAGCGGTGAAGAAGTGAAGAAAAAAGCGAACGTTTTATCTGGTGGAGAAAAAGTACGCTGTATGCTTAGCAAAATGATGCTATCAAGTGCGAACGTCTTATTATTAGATGAGCCAACTAACCATCTAGATTTAGAAAGTATTACTTCAGTAAACGAAGGATTGAAAACATTTAAAGGCTCATTGATCTTTACTTCACATGACTTTGAGTTTATCAATACTATTGCCAATCGTGTGATTGATTTAGATCATGAAGGTGGCCTTTCTAAGGAAATAAGTTATGAGTTATACTTGCAAGAAAAAGGTGTACTTAAATCAAAAGCCTAATTCCCTTTCAATGTGTTTATAATGAAAAGCTTTCACATAAAGGTTTACACATTAAACGTTTATATGTATAATGAAGTTCATAATAATTGAATATCACTGATGAGGCGCATCAATCATAAGTAGATATATTTTAAGCGTGCCTGCAAGCACATATATCAAAAGGGTGAGATGCCGAAACAAACAGTATTGCAGTTACTTGTTTGTTGGATTCTTTGGTTAAGAGCTGAGAGTCTGTCATTATTATTACAATAATGGAGTGCATCACTTGTATATAGATTGAGCAAGTTCGCACGCCGAACTTGCTTTTTTGTTTATATGTGTCCCCATTTTTGTATAGTCTCGACTTAATTATTTGATTTAAGTTGTCAATTCAGTGGATGCGTTGTAAAGTAAAGATTAAAAACATCAATTATTATCTGAATTGTGTGAAGATAATGCTAAATCAGGCTTTAATGAAAAATGATTTTGAATTTAAAATTGGAGTGAGATAAGATGACAAAATTAGCAGTTGTAGGCGCAACAGGATTAGTAGGTACAAAAATTTTAGAAACAATTGACCGAAAAAGTATTCCTTTTGATGAACTCGTACTTTTTTCGTCACGACGTTCTGCAGGTCAAAAAGTAGATTTTCAAGGACAAACATATACTGTTCAGGAATTAACGGAGCAAGCCACTGAAGATCGCTTTGATTATGTGCTTATGAGCGCAGGGGGCGGAACAAGTGCTCAATTTGCCCCACTTTTTGAATCTAACGGTGCTACAGTCATCGATAATTCAAGTCAATGGCGTATGACAGAAGATGTTGATTTGATTGTTCCTGAAGTGAATGCCCCAACGTTCAAGAGAGGTATTATTGCTAATCCGAACTGTTCTACAATCCAATCGGTAGTTCCTTTGAAACCGTTGCAAGAACAGTTTGGTTTAAAACGAGTTGCTTATACAACATATCAAGCTGTTTCAGGTTCAGGTATGAAAGGTAAACAAGATTTAGAAAATGGGGCCAAAGGTTTATCGCCTGAAGCTTACCCACATCCAATTTATAATAATGTACTACCACATATTGATGTGTTTCTTGAAGATGGGTACACAAAAGAAGAGCAAAAAATGATTGATGAAACAAGAAAAATTTTAACTGAGCCAGAATTAAATGTAACAGCGACTTGTGTTCGTGTGCCAGTTCAAGATAGTCACAGTGTTCACATCAACGTCACTTTAGACCAACCTACAACGGTGAAAGAAATTCAAGATGTACTTGAAAAAGATCCGCGTGTTGTTTTGGTCGATGATCCAGAAAATAATGTGTACCCTTTAGCCATTCATTCCACAGGACGTGATGAAGTGTTTGTTGGTCGAATTCGAAAAGATGATTCTTTAGATAATACATTTCACTTATGGGTAACTTCAGATAATTTATTAAAAGGTGCGGCACTGAATGCGGTTCAAATATTAGAACAAGTACTAAAATTGAAAGGAGAATTATAATGGGACATATTTTTGAAGGAACAGGTGTTGCTTTAATTACCCCTTTTACAAACGATGAAGTTGATTATAATGCAATTCGTAATCATGTCAATTTTCTTATCGATAATGGTATTCAATCGATTGTCGTTAATGGGACAACAGCCGAAAATCCAACATTAACTGAGGAAGAAAAAGACCAAATACTTCAAACAGTTATTGAGGTTAATGATAAACGTGTACCTATTATCGTTGGAACGGGTACAAATAATACGAAAAAATCAATAGCAGCTTCTTTACGTGCAAAAGAGCTTGGTGCTGATGCAATTATGTTAATCACGCCGTATTATTTAAAAACGAGTCAACGTGGTTTGATTGCTCATTTTGAAGCCATTGCAAATGCAACAGCTTTGCCAGTTGTCCTTTATAATGTTCCTTCACGTACGAACGCTACAATTGAACCTGAAACGATTGAACGTCTAAGTCAGAATCCATATATTGTTGCATTAAAAGATGCTACAAATGACTTTGATTACTTAGCAGAGATTCAAGCTCGGGTTGATACAGATTCATTTGCATTGTATAGTGGCAATGATGACAATATTCTATCGTATTATCAACAAGGCGGTCACGGTGTGATTTCGGTTGTAGCAAATGTGATTCCGAAGCAGTTCCAACAAGTTTACACAGAGGTGCCACAGCGTGAATCTCTATTCCAACCGATTCGTGCCCTTTTGGACGCGATGAGCATTGACATCAACCCTATTCCGATCAAGTACCTTTGTGCTTTAGAAGGATTTGGGCAATATGAAGTGAGATTACCTCTAGTTACATTAAATGAACAAGAGCAACAATCATTGAAAGAAGCATACGAACAATTTAAAGCAGGTGTTCAATAATGAAAATTTTACTTATTGGTTATGGGACAATGAACCAACGTGTCGCAAGATTAGCTGAAGAAAATGGACATGAAATTGTGGGTGTCGTTGTCAATCGAAAAAAAGAGAATATACCGTACCCATTATATGAAAAAATAAGTGATGTCACAGAAGCTGATGTTGCTATAGACTTTTCTCATCCTAATTTGTTATTGCCATTACTTGAGGATCATTTTAAATTACCCCTTGTGATTGCGACAACAGGAGAAAAAGAACGTATTACTCAGAAATTAAAAACACTCAGCAATACAATGCCTGTATTTTTCAGTGCAAATATGAGCTATGGTGTACATGCTTTGACAAAAATATTAGAAGCAGCAGTGCCTTTATTAAATGACTATGATATTGAATTAACGGAAGCGCATCATAATCAAAAAGTAGATGCACCAAGTGGAACGTTAGAAAAATTGTATGATGTCATTGCATCGCTAAGATCTGATGTTTCCCCTGTTTATGATCGTAGTCAAAAAGATGCGAAAAGAACTAATAATGAAATTGGTATCCATACAGTACGGGGTGGCACGATTGTGGGTGAACATGATGTATTGTTTGCGGGCGTCGATGAAACAATTACATTGACACATCGAGCTCAGTCAAAAGATATTTTTGCGAATGGCGCATTGGGTGCAGCAGAAAAGTTAGTTCATCAACAACCCGGGTATTATACATTTGATAACTTATAAAGGAGCGTTTTTACAATATGGTTAAAAATTTTACAGCAGAAGAGATTATTCAATATATTAGTGATGCAAAAAAATCTACGCCGTTAAAGGTCTATATTAATGGTGAGTTAAGTGACATCGCATTTCCAGAACAATTTAAAGTTTTCGGCTCTGAAAATTCAAAAGTGATTTTTTGTGAGGCTGCTGACTGGGCAACGTTCTATGAAGAAAACCAAATGAGAATTGAAGACTTAGAAATTGAAATGGACCGTCGTAACTCAGCCATACCACTCAAAGACTTAACAAATACGAATGCCCGTATTGAGCCAGGTGCTTTTATTAGAGAGCATGCAGTCATTGGTGACGGTGCGGTCGTAATGATGGGTGCAACAATTAATATTGGTGCAGTCGTTGGTGAAGGTACAATGATTGATATGAATGCAACATTAGGTGGACGAGCAACGACAGGTAAAAATGTTCATGTCGGTGCAGGTGCTGTATTAGCGGGTGTAATTGAACCCCCAAGCGCCTCCCCTGTTATCATTGAAGATAACGTTTTGATCGGTGCTAATGCTGTGATTCTAGAAGGTGTACGTGTAGGTGAAGGCGCCATTGTCGCAGCTGGAGCTATTGTCACACAAGATGTTCCTGCAGGCGCAGTAGTTGCTGGTACGCCAGCAAAAGTCATTAAACAAGCACATGAAGTTGAAGATTCAAAACGTGAGATTGTCGCAGCATTACGTAAATTAGACGAGTAATCTATGAGTGGGCGGAGCAAACAACTCGGCCCTCTTTTTATACATAGCACAAAGGAAGGAGTTTTTTATGAGCGAAATAGAATTTGTCACACAACATCGTCGATACTTACATCAACATCCTGAATTGAGTTTAGAAGAGTTTGAGACAACACGTTATTTAGAACAATTTTTGATAGACTTAGAGGTCCCCTACGAAAAGCCTTTAGAAACGGGTATCATCGCCTATTTAGAAGGCAATAGTGCACATACGATTGCTTATCGTGCTGATATCGATGCCCTTCCAATACACGAAGAGAACGATGTCGCCTATCGAAGTGAGACGGATAATAAAATGCATGCTTGCGGGCATGATGGGCATACAACCGCTTTAATGTTATTCGTAAAAAGATGTAAAAAGTTATTTGATGAAGGTAAATTACCCCATCATGTTGTGTTTATTTTTCAACCTGCTGAAGAATCAGGGGGCGGTGCGAATTTATTAATCAAGTCTCATGCTTTAGATAAGTTTCAGATCGATGCGATTTATGGTGTACATGTCATGCCTTTTGTTGAAGAAGGTGCGGTTGTTATAAGAGATCATGAGATTACAGCAAGTGCGACAGAATATCGATTTTTTATTGAGGGCGAATCTAGTCATGTCGCTAATAAAGAACAAGGAAAATCCGCCGGTGAAGCTTTACAGCATATCTTAACGCAAGTTTCACAAATCCAACAATACCACCTTAACGGATTACAACGCAATATTGTACACATCGGGCATTTCCATGCCGGTGAAGCGATTAATACGGTACCGAGTAAAGGCTATTTAGAAGGTACAATTCGGACTTATGATATGGATGATCTGAGCGCAATACAAAAGCAAATGCAAAAAATTGTGCAAAGTGCCCATACACTATTTGATGTCTCTTGCGAAGTGAAGTTTGCTGAAGGATATCCCCCTACTGTGAACGATCCAGCATTAAAAAAATATGTGGTTGAAAGTCTCAATTATCATCAAATGACGGTTATTGAGAATGAACGTCCTTACTTGTTTGGTGAAGATTTTAGTTTTTATCGTCAAATTGCCCCTGCTTACTTTGTGTTTGTGGGGACTAGAAATGATGAAAAACACTTTGTAAGTGGTCTTCACACGACACAATTAAATTTTGATGAACATGTATTAATTCGCATTGCAGATTATTATGAGAGGTTGTTATTTAATTATAACGAGGTGGAAGCATGACTGCAGTTTGGCAAATCAATGAAGCGCGTTTTAAAGAAAATGTAAAACGAGTCAAAGACAATCAATCGATTATGGCTGTTGTTAAAAATAATGCATATAATTACGGATTAGATTTTGCTATCAATACATTCAAAGAAATGGGGATTGATACGTTTAGCACAACGTCATTACACGAAGCTATTGCGATTCGCAAAATAGATGCTGATGCGACGATTTTTTTAATGAATGCAACGGATGAGTTTGAGTTATTACGTACATATGATATTCATATGACATTGCCCTCTTTGGCGTTTTATGAACAATATAAAGAAGCATTGTTTGATGTTAAAGTGCATTTAGAATACGAAAACTTATTACATCGTTCTGGTTTTAAAACGATTGATGAAATGATACAAGTTATTGAAGATCATCGTCAAACGCATAGCCCTAAAATGACAATAACTGGGCTTTGGACTCATTTTGGCTATGCAGATGAATTTGACGTTACGATGTACCAACAGGAAAGAGATGCTTGGTTCAATGTTGTAGATGTTCTAGTCAATAAAATGGATATGTCGTTTGACTTGATACACGCACAAAATAGCGCCAGTTATTTTAGAGAAGGCCATGTTTTTGAACATCATACACATGCACGTATTGGCATTGCTTTATATGGATCTCGCCCATATGCTTCACTTTCTCGGGAGGCATTTCCGCAAGCATTGACAGTAAGCGCAAACGTCATCCAAGTGAGACAGGTTCAACAAGGAGATCACTGTGGTTATAGCTTTGCTTATACCGCGGAGGAAAATAATACACGTTTAGCCGTAGTTGATATTGGTTATGGAGATGGAATATTACGTACACGTGCGCAACATGAAGTTATGATAAATCAACGTATTTACCCTATTCGTGCCTTAATGATGAGTCATATGTTTGTTGAAGTTGATGAACACGTACAAGCCAAAGACAAAGTCATTTTGTATAACGAAGATTTACGCATCGATGACTATACATTTAAAGGTGTAGGTGCGAATTCGGAGCAGTTAAGCGCATTAAATTTGGATTCACTGATAAAGGAGTATAGATAAATGACAGTAAGTTATAATAAAAGTGGAGAACTCACTTTGGCAGGAACAAGTTTAAAAACTTTGGCCCAAAGCTTTGGGACCCCTACTATCGTATATGATGAGGCGCAAATAAGAAATCAAATGAGACGCTATCACAGCGCATTTCAACAGAATGATATTGGTTATGTATTATCATATGCCTCAAAAGCGTTCACTTGTATTCAAATGGTCAAATTGGCACAGTCAGAAGATTTTGATTTAGATGTGGTGTCTGAAGGAGAACTCTACACAGCTTTAGAAGCGGGTTTTGATCCGAAGCGTATTCATTTTCATGGTAACAATAAAACAAAACAAGAGATTCGCTATGCTATTGAAAGTGGTATTGGTTATTTTGTTGTTGATGCGTTAGATGAAATTGATTTGATTGAGCGCTATGCTACTGATACAGTCGAGGTTTTAGTTAGAGTGAATCCTGGGGTTGAAGCCCACACACATGAATTTATACAAACGGGTCAAGAAAAAAGTAAATTTGGATTATCATTAAAACATGACCTTGCTTTACAAGCTATCAAAAAAATACAAGCTTCTCAACAACTTCACTTTAAAGGTATCCATTTTCATATTGGTTCTCAAATTGAAGAAACAACGGGCATGATAGAAACAGCGAAAATGGTATTACATTGGTTAAAAGAAAATGATATTTCGGTTGAATTGCTTAATTTAGGGGGCGGTTTTAGCGTGAAGTATGTTGAAAGTGATCGTCCTTTCAACATCGAGGAAGGCATTACTGAAATTGTTCAAGCCATTAAAGCAACATGTCATCAACTTGACTACCCTATTCCAACTTTAAGTATTGAACCGGGTCGTTCAATTGTGGCAGAAGCAGGTGTCACTTTATATGAGGTAGGATCGATTAAAGAGATTCCAAATGTGAATAAATATGTATCCATTGATGGGGGGATGAGTGATCATATTCGTACAGCTTTATATGATGCACAGTATCAAGTGTTATTAGTGAATCGTCAAGAAGAAGCAGATGAGACGGTAACATTAGCAGGTAAACTTTGTGAATCCGGTGATATTCTCATTCATGAGGCTAACTTACCTTCTAGTGTCAAACGTGGCGATTATTTAGCGGTTTTAACAACAGGCGCTTATCATTATAGTATGACGTCGAATTATAACCAAATTCAAAAGCCTTCTGTATTTTTTGTGAAAGATGGAAAAGCGAGAGAAGTCATTAAACGCCAATCTTTAAGACAACTGATTATTAATGATGTTAAATAGTATCCATAACGTTGATTTGTTAATTAGCGAAGTTGGGACATCATATTTTTAATAACCTTCACATGAGAGACGGGACTAGCCTAAGACTACAAGCTGAGGCTGTTCCCTCGGTAAACGAAGCCATATTACATGAAGTTTTATTATAAAAAGGAAGCGCTAAGATGATTTTCTATTAAAGGTCAACTTAGCGCTATTGGATTTGTGATTGTGACCTAGTCTCATGCTGTTGCTGTATGAATCGCTGAGCATACAAAAAAACAGTGAAGTATGCTTCACTGTTTTTCTAAGTCAATATTGCATCTATTTATTATAGTTTTACAACGTTTGCAGCTTGAGGACCGCGATCGCCTTCAACTACTTCAAATTCAACTGATTGACCTTCATCTAATGATTTGTAACCTTCTTGGTTAATAGCTGAGAAGTGTACGAATACGTCATTTTCTCCTTCAACTTCGATAAAACCAAATCCTTTTTCAGCGTTAAACCATTTAACTGTACCTTGTTTCATAATGTGTGAAACCTCCAAGACTAAAATTCAATATGCGCTATTCGCATATTACAAAAAATACTAATTTTTAATTTATATAATCTAAAAAAATATTTTTTGCAATATGGAATAATGCTATTGCTTATACCTTATTATAAGGCAATTGTGCATGATTTGCAATATAGAATTTAAAATTTATCGATTAGTCTATTATTGGTAAATTTAAATAAATTTTTTCGTTTTTTAATGTAATATAGCTATAAAAGATTTGAAGATCTTCCTCACAGTCTTCGCAATAGTTCATGTCACAATTATTATAAAATGCGTAAATATTATGCTTGCCAACGATGTAATTGTCATAATAGCCTTTCGCTTGTTGTATCAACTGTTGGTATGCTTGTATAAATGCGTCATACGAATCAAACTTCTGTGTATCTACGATGTGTTCTGGCCAGTCATCGAATAACCACCAACCTTCGTAGTCTGCACGAATCTTAGCAACTTCCCACATGAAATTATCCCCCTAAATACAAGAAATGCCTTTCATCAAAAATAATATTTTTAAATTTAAAAATCAAGTTAAAGCACTTAAAGCTTAGGCATGTGATGTAGCTTTATTATTAGAGTTTTAGGCTGAAAATCCTTATAATTAAATGTAAGAGGTGATGTTAAATGAAGCACTATTTAATCCGTGTATATGGTCGGGTGCAAGGTGTAGGGTTTAGATATTTTACTGAACGACTTGCGATGCAATATGAAATCGTTGGCAATGTAAAAAATAAAGATGATTATGTAGAAGTTCATGCTCAAGGGAATGAAACACAACTTGAAAGCTTTACTAAGGCTGTATCAAAGGGTGCCTCCCCTGCTTCAAGGGTTACACACTATTCTGTTGACGAACTAGAAATAGAAAAAGATTTTAGAGATTTTAAAGTGATATCTTAAAGGAAGATGAATATGAAGTATATATTTTCTCGTATTTGGGGTGTTTTTGTCGGTATTCCGGTTTCTATTATCGCACTGCTGACAAGTATTTTTGCCTTAGATTTGAATTTTATTTTAGACACGTTGATAGGCTTTACAGGATTTGTTGTAGGTTATGTTCCAACACAAAGACTCACGTCACGTGCATATTTACAAGAAATGAATTTGTCGCGCAAAGACTATCGTTATATCGTGCATCAAATTCACCAAGCGCAAAGTAAAATCAAAAGAATTTTAAAAACATTTATAAGTGTGCGGTCTGTACAAGATTTCAAGTTGATTAATGACATCTTTCGCTTGAGTCGTACGATTAACGCGCTCGTTAAGCAACGGCCTTTTAAATTTTATAAAATAGAGAGTTTTTATTATTCACATATTGATAATGCGCTTAATCTTGTTGAAAGTTACACGCGTCTTGCGAAAATGCCTTTAAAATCGGCAGAAGAACAACAAAAATTACAACAAACGCGTATTACATTAGAAGAAGTCAAACGAACGCTGATCGCTGATCTAAAACAAATTAATGAACAAGATTATAATCAACTAGACACTGAAATAAAACTTAATCAGCTATATCAGAAAAGAAATATGAAAGAAATGGAGAATGATTGATGACACAAAATGACCTTTCTAAAGAAATGACAGCTCATCCTTTAGATGATTATTTCAAATCTTTTGACCAAGAAATGACGTCTCAAAGTCAGGTACAAGCTTTAGAAACATCATCAGAGTTAGATAAACATTTATCAGAACAAGATCGTCAAAAGATTAATAGTTTATCTGCACAAATTGAGCCTTTAAATCATGAAAGTTTATTGAAATTTGGAGCTAATGCGCAAACACAGCTTTCAACTTTTTCGCATCAAATGTTGAATGAAATACAATCTAAAGATGTAGGCCCTATAGGTGATACACTAGAGCAATTGATGAAAAAACTTAAAGAAGTCGACCCTGAGTCGTTATCTCAAAAAGACGATTCATTTTTAAAGAAAATTTTTAAGCGTTCAAAAAATTCAATGCAACAACTATTTTCACGAATGCAATCGGTAAGTGCTCAAGTAGATCGTATTTCGATAGAACTCGATAAAAACAAATCACTATTAGTAAAAGATATCCAAATGTTAGATGGCTTGTATCAACAAAATAAAGATTATTTTGATATTTTAAACTTATACATTCAAGCTGGTGAACAGAAAAAGAAAGAGATTGAGCAAGAGCTATTGCCTCAAATGCGTGAAGAAGCTAAAGGCACATCTGATCAAATGAAAGTTCAAGAAGTTGCAGATATGGAACAATTTTTAGATCGCTTAGATAAGCGAATTTATGACTTGAAATTATCAAGACAGATTTCTTTACAATCGGCGCCACAAATTCGAATGATTCAGAATGTGAGTCGTGCGCTCGCTGAAAAAATTCAAAGTTCAATTTTAACAAGTATTCCTTTATGGAAAAATCAGATGGCGATCGCGCTTACTTTACAACGTCAACATAAAGCCGCTATTGCACAAAAGCAAGTAACAGATACAACTAACGAAATGCTTTTACGTAACTCTGAAATGTTGCGTCAAAACGCTAATATTGCTGCGCAAGAAAATGAGCGTGGCATTGTTGATATTGAAACGTTAAAGACAACTCAAGATAACATTATTCAAACGATTGAAGAAACACTGCAAATTCAAGAAGAAGGTAGACAAAAAAGACAACAAGCTGAAGCGGACTTGAAGCTATTAGAAAGTGACTTAAAAGAAAGACTGACGACAGCTAAAGTTCAAAGAAACCAGCAATAATCAGCATGAAAACATTTAATAAACCACCGCATCCATAATAGGAATGCGGTGGTTTCATTATGACTCGCGATTATTCTTTTTCGTAAACGATAATATTAGACCTTTTTACAAATGCACCAATGACATAGCTGATGATTAGTGCAACTACAGCAATTGGGAACCATTCAAGTGAATGTTGATGTAAAGGAAGTTGATTAATAAAGCTTAATTTTAACCATCCGTTTGTATTCATAACACTTAAAGCAGATTCAATTGTGACAACAGCCACAGTGATTTGTTGCGTAATTCGTCGTGTTGGAATAAAACGTGCGATTAAAATTAACAATACTGTCGTAATCGCGATTGGGTATAAAATGAGTAAAACCGGTATAGACATTTTGATTACAGCATTTAAACCTAAGTTTGATAATACAAAACTAATTAAAGTAAAAATGTAAACATATGCTTTATAAGAGATTTTAGGTAAAATGCTATTGAAATACTCACTGACAGAGACAACCAATCCACAAGCTGTTGTTAAACATGCGAGTGCAACGATAATACCTAGTAAATATTTACCAAATGCACCATAACCCGCATCTGCCATTGTAATTAATAAATAAGCCCCAATATTTTGATCGTTATCTACTAATCGTTTCATTGTATCTTCAGGGATAATCATGTGATTACCGATAAAGCCAAGTGAGATATAAATAACGGCTAAGGCAATTGCTGCAATGATACCTGCCATTGCTGTTTGTTTGAAAATAGCATTTGCATGTTTAAGACCTGTTGCTTTAACTGCATTCACCACTATCATTGAAAATGCAATCGCTGCAATTGCATCCATTGTTAAATACCCTTCTGTAAATCCTTTTGAAAAACCACCTAAAGCAGAAGTGTAAGTTTCAGGATTTGCACTACTTTGCGGTTTGCCTCCAAAATCGATAAAACCTTTAACAATCATTGCGATAATTGTCACTAAAAGTAAAGGTGTTAAAATGGCACCAATACGGTCAACGATTTTACCTGGATTCAAACATAAATATAAAACAATTAGAAAATATATAACTGAAAAGATGAATAGCCACAAAGGATTACTCGAATGGATAACTGGTGTTACTGTCATCTCAAAAGATGTTGAAGCTGTTCGAGGTATTGCAAATAAAGGCCCTATTGTTAAATAGATAGAAACTAAAAATACGACTGAAAATGCAGGATGTATTTTATTAATTGATCCGATATAACCTTGTTTATCTAATGCACCAACGACAACGCCGAGTAATGGCAAACCAATTCCTGTTAGTACAAAAGCAAGAATAGATGGCCAAAAATATTGGCCGCTATCGAGGCCTAAGTTTGGTGGAAATATAAGATTTCCTGCGCCAAAAAAGATGGCAAATAACATAAAGCCAATGATTAAAGTGTTTTTATTCATATTGCTACTCCTTCAAATTCCTTTAAATAAATATGATTCATTCTATCACAAGAATTTGCCATCGTCTATAAAATTTCTGAAAATTACAAATGTAACTTCAAGTTTTGTATTAAAATGATTTCAATAATAATTTTTTTAATAATGGAGACAACATACTCGGTAAATGTTGAACCCCTTCCACAAATATCGCATATTGACCATAAATGTTATGAATGGTTTGTTCAATAGATTCAGTAATAGGTTCTTGGCTAAGGAAAACGTTGAAAACTTCAATCCCCAGTTTACGTGCTATTTCTACAGCTTCATACGTGTCTAAAATTCCATCTTGACTATAATTGAAGGCAGAAGGCTCACCATCAGAAAATACAATTAAGAATCGTTGTTGCTCTGAACGTGTTAATAAGCGTTGACTCGCAATTCGAATAGCTACTCCATCACGATTATCATCTTGAGGTGTTAATGACATAATTCTTGGCGCTTCTGTATTAAACGTAGATTGGTGATAATGAATAATTTCATCAATAATATTAGGCTGATATTCAGCATCTGCTTCAAAAGCATCTTCATTAAACGCTAAAATTTCATGTTTAACATTAAGAGATTTCAAAGTTTCATGAAAAAGTACGACCCCTTTAATCGTTTCTTCCATTTTGTCGTGCATACTCGCTGAGGCATCGATGAGTAATGTAAAAGTCGCATCGAATGTTCGACTCTGATCAGCTTTTTTATAAAAAAGTTTATATTGATCATCAATAAACCAATTCACTAAATTGCGTTGTAAACGGCCTTTAGTGAGATGCGTGCGAACATCTTGATACTCACGATCGATAGTTTTTTTAATAATTTGAATTAAATCTTTTATCTCATATTGCACTTCACTCTGAACTTGAAGATAAGCCTCGAAATATTCAGGTTGTATCTCCGGTACATTCCACTTAATATCAACATATTGATTGATACCCGATAAACTGAGTAAGTGATTTGATGGACCTTGTTCGCCGCCTTCTTCATTTTCCTTCGTATCTTTAGAGCCGCGTCCCTTTTTACTGATCATATCAGTCATATCGTCTGTACTATCGCCTTCTCTTGCGGTGTCATTATCACTTAACACCTCACTGTTTTCACCTTCGTGTAATTCCATTTCGAGATAGGCACCACCAGCAGTGTTGCTATCTGCATGTTTAGACTCGATCTGCTCTGCTTCAACTTCCTCTTCTTCATCTCGATGGCCATCTGTTTGTGCAGCATCTGTCCGCTTTAAATCTTCAAGTGTAAGATTTGATAAAGCTTCATAAATATGGCGAGGAATATGATAATATTCATTGAGCATATCTTCACTGAGCCAGTCGTCCACTTGAAACATAATCCGTTGTACAAGGTACATTGTCTCTTCACTAGAACGAAGTTGAAAAGCATCAGGCAGATATTGATACATTCTATTTAATATGCCTTCTAACTCAATATGAATATCCGGTACAGTGTAGAAATCATCTTGTAAAAATGATAATTCTAAATTGAGAAACAGTAAGTCAGTGAATAATGTTTTAGTGCGGTATACATTGATTTGTGACTCACAATACTGTTTGCGAATCTGCTTTCTGACTTGTATCATCCGTTGTGTCATCGGTCGTTGTTTGATAATTAAGTTTAAAATACGCATTTCCTCAATCATTTTAAATAATTGACGATACAGTTTAGGATGTTTAAAATCTTCTTCATTATTTAAAACTTCATTGACCACTTGCGGATCCATATGAAAATAACTATACGTTGCAAGTAAAATATCAGTTTTCAGGCCTGTATGTTCGATGGTTTTAGGTCGATGTGCCCAAAAAGAACTACAGATTACTTCATTTTGGATAGCGTCATAATATGGAAATTTATGAATTTTTACTTGCGTGTCTTCATTTTTCAGTAACAACCTTGCAAGGTCTTGGAGCATCATCACTTTCATTGCATCAAGTTGTTCATCATTAAACATGATAAAACGATCGCTCATCAAATCACCCTCTAAAAGTTAAGTTCTACTGCATTCATTATCGCTTGTTGCTCACGTTCATCTTCTAATTTATCAATAATGGTACGTTGTATGGCTCTTTCAATTGGCATCACTGTTGCTAAATCACTCATATCAATTAAAGCACGTATACTGGCTGCCTCTTCAGAAAGCTGACCTTGTTGTGTCATCGTGCGCAGATCTTCATTAAATTTAATAATTTGATGGATTAATCGGTCGTCTTGCAAAAGACTTTGTGCTTTAATGACATCATGCAATGTATCGCCATCGATATAATCCACATTAATGACCACAAAGCGGTTTTTTAAAGCTTCATTCATGGGTAATGTACCGACGTACCCTTCATTAATTGCAGCAATCACTTTAAATCCGGGTGCGGCTTTGATGACCTCACCAGTAAAAGGATTCGTAAGTTGTCTTCGATAATCAAGAACACCGTTTAAAATCGGTAGTGTTTCAGGTTTGGCCATATTAATCTCGTCAATATACAAAATATGTCCTTCACGCATCGCTTTAATGACTGGCCCATCAATAAAGACAATTTCTTGATGCCCTTCTTCTGAAGTTTTAATTGTTTTGAAGCCGAGTAAACTTTCAGCATCTAAATCCACAGAACAGTTAATTTGATGCATAGGCAATTGAGTGATATGACTTAATGTTTCGGCTAATTTAGTTTTACCAGATCCTGTTGGCCCTTTAAGTAAAATGTTTTTATTTAAAGCAAATAATTTTTCAGCATCTCCTAATACTGTTTCATCTGAGTTTATATAACTTGTAAATTGTTCTTTCATCATTCCCAAAATCCTTTCTAATTCAGTGCATGAAAAAAGACGTGAGTAAAAAGATACCCCCGCTTTTTGTCACATCTATTTTCTATGTCCGTTTGTATTAAACTTCTTCAAAATAAGTTTTATAGTATCCACCGACATGACCAGAATTATCAATAATTTGATAATACTCTTCTGTTTCATTAACGACTGGATATGTATTACCAATAGTTAGCATATCACTTACTGTAAATTTCTTTGCATCTGTATGAATGACTTTAACTTGCTTTTGAGGTGTTTGTTCTTTCCAAGTTTCGTGTAACATCTAATTTCATCCTTCCTCTTGTTGTTCTAAAGTTAAGATATATGAAATACCGTTCGCATCATTAATGCGAATAGAACGTGTATGTTGTTGATCATTTTTTAAATTTTCGTAAGGCATTTGATGCGCTTTTAATTTATTAATTGCATCATTAAATTCAGAAATATTTTGTGCAGTAAATTCGACTTGCTCTACAATGCCATATTCTGGGAGTATTACGGTTTCTTCTGATTCAAACACGTGAATTTCAGCGCCTAAGCCACCATTTTGAGATTGTAATACAACTGTGCGTATTTGTGTTTGTGGTGTCACGTATTCTGCAAAAACTTCAAAATTGAATATTTGCGTTAATAAAGCAATCGTAATCATCAACTCATTTGTTTTAATAATCACTGGGCCCACGCCTTGAAGTTGATGAAGTGGATTAACGGTACTCTCTTCATTTGGTATACCTAGACCCACACCCGTATTGTTTTCGTTTGAAAAAATGTCAAATCGTTGTTCATTGGAATCATAAAAAGCGAGGTGTGAATGACCATTCATGAATGTGGGTTTTTGAAAATCAAGACGATGTTGATGAAAAATATCTTCATATTCCCGAATTCCTTCATCTGAAGGTGTACGCAATCCAATCAGTTGAAAATGCTGATGCTCTGGGTGAATAGGTTGATTCACTTCAACAAATTGTATTCTTGTTCCTGGATTAATTGCTGCATCACCAAATTGAACAGTGTGATTCTTTTTTTGATAAGTCATTCCTAACACATTATGAAATAAATCAATCGTTTTGTCTATATTTTCAGTCGCAAGTGTAATACTTCGAATATGAGACATAAATGATTCTCCTTCTTTCTTAAATCCGTTTTAGATTTCATCTTAAAGTTACGTTATCGCTATTATTATTTAAAGAAAATACCAAACACAATAAAAAGAATTCCTGCCCATAAATATATGGACTTCGCATGACTGTATTTCATCATATCAAAACCATATAGTACGAGTAATGCTAAGCCTATCGTTTGGAAAATAGGATAGTAATGAATAGAACCAACTACGCTTGCTATCATCAACCCTATATTGATTAAAATTAGGAAAATGCCCCCTGTTAATACAGGCACTATTAATTTACGATTCATTTGTCAAATCCTTTCTTAATGCACTTATCTTTTATTGTAACGTATATAGCAAAGTTTGAATATGTATTGACAATTGAATATATAATGATTATTCATTTAAAAATAAATACTTATCATTTTTCACTATTCAATGTAATGAATAGCATAGCGACATAGAGATAAAATAAAGCTTATTAAGTTGGTCGAATGTAAAAATACAACGGTGCATGACACCGTTGTATTTTAATGTGTAAAGTAGTTTCTTTTTATGATTCTAATAATAAATCTTCAGGATTTTCAATCAGTTCTTTAATCGTTTTTAAGAAACCTACTGCTTCTTTTCCGTCGATAATTCGATGGTCGTAACTTAAAGCAATGTACATCATTGGTCGATTTTCAATCGTATCTTTATCAATTGCAATCGGTCTTGTCATAATAGAATGCATACCTAGTATTGCAGCTTGGTTACCATTAATAATTGGTGTTGACATCATTGAACCGAAGATACCACCATTAGTAATTGTAAATGAACCATTGACCATATCATCGAGAGAGAGTTTATTGTCACGTGCTTTAGCAGCTAAGCGTGCAATTTCTTCTTCAATCTCTGCAAAGTTCTTTTTATCACAATCACGAACGTTTGGAACTAATAATCCACCTGGTGTCGAAACGGCCACACCGATATCATAAAACTGTTTCGTTACCATATAGTCGCCATCAATTTCTGCGTTAACTTCTGGATATTTTTTAAGAGCGGCAACTACAGCTTTTGTGAAGAATGACATAAAGCCTAACTTTGTACCATTATGGTCTTCCATAAATTTTTCTTTTTTACGTTTACGCAATTCCATAACATTTGTCATATCAACTTCATTGAAAGTTGTCAGCATTGCTGTATTGTTGCTCACTTCTAATAATTTTTTAGCTGCAGTTTTCTTTCTACGGCTTATTTTTTCACGAATCACTGGTTTGTTCGGATTTTGTGGTGCTTGTGATTTTGATTCATTTTGCTTATCTGATGATTTTGTTGCTTGTTGTTCTTGAGGGCCACGAGCAACATCTTCTTTACGAATAACATCGTTCGCTTTGCTACTCACTTCACTCAAACTGATGCCTTTTTCACGTGCAGCACGTCTAGCTGACGGTGTGGCATTGATTCGTTCATTTGAAGCAGTTTGTGCGACTTCATTTTGTTTATCTGATTTTGCTACTGCTTTTTGATCAGACTGGCTTTCTTGTTTATCATCTTTTTCTTTTGATGATGCTTCTTTTTTAGAATCATCTGTATTTGATGCTTTTGCGCCACCTTCACCTACAACAGCGATTGCTTGACCGACCTCAACTGTATCGCCTTCTTCTACAAGTAATTCTTGAATTGTACCTTCTTCTTCAGAAACGACTTCAACGTTTACTTTATCCGTTTCTAGTTCAAGTATGGCTTCACCTTTTTCAACAGTGTCACCTACTTGTTTTAACCATTCTGCAATGGTACCTTCTGTAATTGATTCTGCTAACTCTGGAACTTTTACCTCTGCCATTTTAAATATGCCCCCTAAATATTTAAAGTATTTTCAATAATGATATTTTGAACAAGTTTGTGAATCTCTCCATCACCCTCAGAAGGTGCAGCACGATGTTTTCTGCCGTGATAAATGAGTTGATATTGATCCCCTGCAAGTTCATTTAAAATAGGGTGAACAAAGTACCATGCACCTTGGTTTTGCGGTTCTTCTTGAACCCATGCAATGGTTTCAAGTTTTGGTAATGTTTTTAATAGCGACTCAATTTCTTCTTTTGGAAATGGATAAAGTCTTTCAACAGCTACAATTAAAATTTCATCGTTTGGTGATTCTTTTAGACGTTCTTTCAAATCAATAAACATTTTTCCTGATGCTAAAATGACCTTTTTAATCTTATTTGCGTCGTGATTTTCAGTAAGAATAGGTTCAAATCCACCGCTTGTAAATGCATCAATAGGCTGTGCAACAGTTTTATTACGTAATAAGCCTTTTGGTGACATTAAGACTAAAGGTCTCATCGCATCTGTGGCTAAACTTGCTGCTTGTGCACGTAGCAAATGGAAATAGTTACTTGAACTTGATAAGTTACATACTGTCATATTGTTTTCTGCTGCCAGTTGCAAGAAGCGTTCTAAACGTGCTGATGAGTGTTCGGGACCTTGTCCTTCAAACGCGTGTGGTAAGAAGAATGTCAATCCTGAACGTTCTCCCCATTTTGCATTACTTGAGAAAATAAAGTTATCATAATACATTTGTGCCATATTCGAAAAATCACCGAATTGTGCTTCCCAAATATTGAACGATGATGGATTTTCTACATTGTATCCATATTCAAAGCCAACAACAGCAGCTTCTGATAATGGTGAATTATGAATATCAAAAGTTGCTTTTTGATCAGGTACATGTTGTAACGGAATGTACGTTTCTCCATTTTCTTGATCATGTAGGACTGCATGACGATGACTAAATGTACCACGCTCACAGTCTTGACCTGTCATACGAATTGGGATTCCTTCTTGCATCACTGTAGCAAATGCCAATTGCTCAGCATGTGCCCAGTCTACGAGACCGCCTTCTTTTTCAAAAGGTTCTCTACGTTGTTCGAGGATACGATTTAACTTTTTAAATACATTAAATGTTTCAGGATAATTGAGCATTGCTTCATTAATTTCTTTTAATCTTTCAAGCGATAATTCAGAATCATTATTTGCTAACGGTTTTGTGATACTTTCAGGCATTGCCATATCAGTATTGTTATTTGTATCTTTCTTATCAATTTTGTCGTGTGCTTGACGCATTTCTTTTTGTACGCCTTCAATCACTTCATCCATCTCGTCTTTACTAATCACGCCTTCATCTACCAATTGTTGACCGTAGATGACCTCTGAAGTGTCATGCTTTTTAATTTCTTTATATGGTAATGGATTGGTAAGAGTTGGCTCATCCATTTCATTGTGACCGAAACGACGATAGCCAACTAAATCAATAACGACATCTTTGTTGAATGTTTTTCTAAATTCCATAGCAATATCGATAGCTTCGATTGTAGCTTCTACATTATCTGCATTCACATGTAGTATTGGAACGTCATAACCTTTAGCGACATCTGTTGCATAAGTTGTTGAACGGCCATCTTCTGGATCTGTTGTAAAACCAATACGGTTATTCGTAATAATATGCAAAGTACCTCCAGTGGAGAAACCATTCAAGTTACCCAAGTTCATTGTTTCAAAATTAACACCTTGACCGGGATAAGCGGCATCACCATGAACGATGATTGGCATTGCACTATTGTAATCTGTCTCAATTTGACTTGAGGCGTCAGTGCGATCTTGTGCAGCTCTTGTACGTCCAGTGACAACAGGTGCCACAACTTCAAGATGGCTAGGGTTATTTGCTAATGTGATACGTTGTTCAAAGCCATGGTCTTTAATTGTTTTAATGCCACCTAAATGATACTTAACGTCTCCTGTCCAACCTGAAGTGATTTTTAAACTGCCATCTTCAGGTAAAAACTTCATCGGATCTGTATGCATAAATTCAGAAAGCATCATTTCGTAAGGCTTTTTAAGTACATGGGTTAGCACATTTAAACGCCCGCGATGTGCCATACCAATTTGAATATTTGTAATTTGTTCTTCTGCTGCACGTTTAATTGTTTGAGTAATCATAGGCACGAGGGTATTTACACCTTGGATTGAAAATCTTTTTGAACCTACGAAGTTTTTGTGAAGGTATTTCTCAAACCCCTCTACGTGCGCGAGAAGTTTAAATAGTTTAATTTTTTCTTCCTTGTTGAGGCTTGCTTTATAAGGTGTCTCAATTCTACGTTTCAGCCATACACGTTCTTTATTATTATTAATATGTGTATATTCAAAAGCGATAGGACCTTTGTACCGTTTTTCCATTCTCACTATGGCTTCATACGCATTATCATAAATATCCTTAAAATGGTCAGAAACGATTTCTGCTGAGATACCCTCAAGTGTTTGTTTGTCTAAATTAAAGTCTTCTGGATTTAATTTAGGAATATTCGTACGTTGAGGCGCGTTTACAGGATAAATATCAGCCTCTAAATGACCATATTGTCTAATATTATCAATTAATCGCATGACACGTTTTATCGTGCTATCCCCTGAGCTTGATTGATGTTTTGATGAAACTGTTGCTTCACCGTCTTTAATTGTACTAAAGAGAACTTGTAAATCTTCAGTAACAGAACTAGGATCATCTAAATATTGATCATAAAGTTCTAAAATTAATCCTAAATTTGTTCCAAAGTTTACAGGTGCCTCTGTCACCTGTTTATCGTTCTTCATAATCCACCCTCCACATTTAAAAAAATAAAAACGCTTACAGGTCAATAATAGCATTAAAATGTGAACATTTAAAGGCAAAAAATTGGATAATTATAGTTATTACAATGAATCGAAGCTGATGATAAATGTTGTAAATTGACCCACTTCACTTTTGACTGAAATACGACCGTTATATAGTTTCACCATTTTATGTGCAATTGATAAACCAAGTCCGTTTCCACCTTGTTGGCGAGAACGAGATTTATCAACACGATAGAAACGATCAAATATATGTGCTTGGTCTGCTTGAGGTATGCCCATCCCCTTATCTGTAATTTTAATTAAGACTTGGTTGTTAATCAGTTTTGTTGATATTGATACATGTTTATTTTTCGTATCATATTTAATTGCGTTGTCGAGAAAGATTAAAAGTATTTGTTCTAGATGGAAAGAATTAATATCTAAATAGATAAAATCTAAATTAGATGAAAAGTCAAATTGATAGTCTGGGTGAATTTGTTGTAAAGAATGTATACGATTTTTAATTTCTTCGTTTACATCTACTTTTTCTGTTTGATTGTCAGTTAAGCGTGAGTCATCTTTAGTTAACAATAATAATTCTTCGACAAGTTTTGTAATTCGATTCATTTCTTCTAATGAAATATTCAATGATTCTTCTAATATGTCAGGGTCTTTTTTACCCCAACGTTGTATTAAATTGAGATGGCCCTGTATGATTTGTAACGGTGTGCGCAATTCATGTGAAGCATCTTCAACAAATTGCTTTTGTTGATTAAACGAATTTTCAAGTTTGACCATCATACTGTTAAATGTGTCAATCAGCGCATCTGTTTCTTCGTAATTCGTAGGCACTTCGAGTTTCTCTTGAAACCCATTACGTCTAATTTGAGTCATCTTTTCAGTAATAATATTAATCGGCTGTGTGATTTGCGATGAAAAGAAATAACTAATACATGCGGTTACAAATAATGCGATAAAACCAAATATAAGTGCTAAGTAGGTAATAAAATTGAGCAAATCATCGTAAACATCAAGAGAATGAACAATCGTAGCATACCCTTTAAAGTGACTCGTATCTACAGGATTAGAAACAGTAATATATGAGCCTTTATCATTTCGTATAATTTTAATATTTCGTGTTTCGTGAGGGTGAAAAGGTGGTGAGAACTGGATATTCGTTGTATTTGAGTTTTCTAATAATTTATGTCCATGTTCATCATAAAGAATGACTTTTTGAGAGCTATCTGTGACGGAACTATACTCTAAAGCTGTAATATTTTTTACCGGTTTTGTCTCTAAAAGATTGTAAAGATCATCAGCACTTCTTTCTGCTTTTTGAAATTCATTTTGCTTGAGTAAACTACTAATTGCATAAATAATGAGTAAGCAAAATATGAAAATAATAAGAAATGTAATGAGTGTCGTCACAAATGTCCATTTGGTTTTTAGTGTCGATTGTTTCATTGTCTAATCACGTATCCTACACCTCTAACCGTTTCAATTAGCTTTTGTTTATCGATTTTTTTCAATTTATTTCTTAAATACCTTATATAAACATCTACTACATTTGTTTCGACTTCAGATTCATAACCCCAAACATGATCAAGAATTTGTTCTCGATGCAAGACACGATTTTTGTTTTCTGCAAGGAGTAATAATAAATCAAACTCGGTTTTAGTGAGTTCGAGAGTTTCATTTTCATACCATACTTTGAAAGCATTTTTATCTATTTTGATGCCATCTATTTCTATCACATTTGATTTAGCTGCATGCTCATCTGTGTACCGTCGTATCAATGCACGACTCCTAGCTAATAATTCTTCAATTTCAAAAGGTTTGACAATATAATCATCAGCGCCATAATCTAACCCAGTGACTTTATCTTCTATTTCACCTTTAGCAGTAATCATAATGATAGGCGTATCTTTTTGCGTACGCAATCTTTTACAAACTTCTAAACCATCCATTTCAGGTAACATTAAATCTAATAAAATAAGATCAAAATCATGTTGTAAAGCGCGATTCAATCCTGAAGCGCCATCATTTCTAATTTCTACATCATAATTTTCATGTTTAAGTTCTAATTCAATAAAGCGAGCTAAGTTTTTTTCATCTTCTACAATGAGTACTTTTTTCATGTTTGTCACCTCTTCCATAATCATATGCTAAAACTATAAAACGGGAAAGTTTTTTTAAAAATTTTGCATTTTTAATTGACAATCATTCTCAATGAGTTATAATGTAATTGAAAATGATTATCAATCACAACGACCCCCCACTACAATTCGTTCTTAAGATTGAGTCATTTTCAATAATATCCCCTTTTATATGCCCGTATAAAAATTCGTTGATATTAAACGTTAAATAAAAGCCGTCGCATTCATTTGCGGCGGCTTTGTTGCTTTTATAAATTCAATTGTTTACGTAGGATGAGTTGAGACAGTAAAATACAAATCACACCGCCTACAATTCCTGCAATGATGTCAGTTGGATAATGAACCCCGAGATAGACACGAGAACTAGAAATCAAAATGATAAATAGTGCACTTGCACTTATAACAAAAGCTTTTGATTTCCCTTTTAAAATGCGGTGTGCAACAAACATTAAACTTCCAAAAAATGCTGTTGCACCCATGGCATGTCCGCTTGGAAAACTAAAACCTGATATATCAATGAGTCGTAACAAAGTTGGTCGTTCTCTATCGAATATATTTTTAAGTATCGGATTAGTTACGCCCGACATTATCATAGTCAGTGCAAAAAAGAGCGCTTCAATTTTATATTTATAAAGCATAAGTAATGTCACAACAATGAGTGATAGTGTAATCATTGCCCAAACTTCACCGATTTGAGTTGCACCGAAAAAGATAGAAGTGGATATAAAACTCTCTGAAGAATAAATAAATGAATAAACTTCATTATCAATCCACTTGCCTATGCGAGATTCATGAAACATGGCAATCACTGAAAATATCAGTGTGAAAATGAGTAAAAGTGAAATTCGTTTCCAATGAGACATGGATTAACCTCCTTAACCAAGTGCATCATGAATAATTTTTTCAAGTAAATCATCTTTTGTATAACTTTCATTGAAATTTTCCATATTATTAATATATTGAGCTCTATTTTTTTCAATTTCATTGAGCGCTGCCATCAATGTTTCACTAGAGAGTTCAGACTCATCTAACATGGTAGCGTAACCTTGCTTTTCGAAATATCGCGCATTATCAATTTGATCCCCTCGTGATTGGTCTAGTCCTAATGGGATTAAAAGCATTGGCAAACGTAATGCTAGAAATTCATAAATCGCATTTGAACCCGCTCTTGAAACGACGGTATCTGTAATCGCGAGTAAATCCGTTAAATCATCTTTAACAAATTCAAATTGTACATAACCTTCAGTTTGGACATGTGGCGCGACTAAACCTTTACCAGTCAAATGAATAATCTGATAAGTTTCAAGCAATGTATCAAGATGACGACGAATGGCCTCGTTTATTTTAAGGCTTCCCATACTGCCGCCCATCACAAGTAACACTTTTTTGTTTGGATTAAATCCAGTTAATTGATAACCACGTGTTTTATTGCCGTGCTTCAAATCTTCTCGAATGGTAGCACCGACAAAATCTGCTTTATCTTTCGGAACATGCTTTAGCGTATCTTCAAATGTCGTATAAAGTTTTTTGGCAAACTTTATTGCAATTTTATTGGCTAGACCCGGTGTTAAATCAGATTCATGAACAATTGTAGGTATTTTCAATGATTTTGCAGCTAATACAACTGGCACGGAGACAAAGCCCCCTTTTGAAAATACGATATCTGGCATTTCGCGTTTTAAAACTTTACGTGCATCTAAAATACCTTTTAGCACTTTAAAGACATCTTTCAAGTTTTCAAAAGAAAAGTAGCGACGTAATTTACCACTAGAAATGACATAATAAGGTGTTTGAGGCAATTGCGATTCAATCATTTCACGTTCTATTCCCTTTTTTGAACCAATATAAAATGCCTCGTGCCCTTTCTCTATTGCAGTCGGAATTAAGCTCAAGTTGACCGACACATGTCCAACAGTTCCGCCACCTGTAAATGCAATTTTAACCATATTAACCCTCTATTCTGTTAAATTTTTATAATATGCATAAAATGGTTTTCCCTTATCAAAAGGAAACTCAGTACTTGTCATTTCACCAGTTTTGACAAAATCATATTTTTTGAACAATCCTTGTGCACGTTTATTTTGTGAAAATGTATCTGTCAACAAAATTTGAACGTGATGTGATTCTGCCAAGTCCATTGCGAATTGCATCAGTTGTTGTGCAATGCCACGATATTGTGGCGATGCGACAAGGCGATGAATGACATAAGCATTCGATTTATCAATTGGCCATTCAAGCGCATCATACCAATCCGGTGCGTTTTGGTCAATAACGATAAAACCTTTTATTTCTGAATCGTCATAAACGTATAGGCCTCCCATTTCAATATCTGTTTTAAAATGGTTTTTAAGTGGGTAACGATGATCCCATTGTGGATTGTTATCCTCAATCATTAATTGTTTTGCTTCTTCTGTTAAAGCTTCGATTTGATTAAGGTCTTGTAATGTTGCTTTTCTAATCAATGAAATCACTCCTCAAGTTTCTTTAGCGTTTGTTCAAGCATAGGATCTTCACTCGTTGCTTTTTCTACTAGCTTTTCTGTAAATAGACGATTTGTTTCTTCGTTAAACATCCCATTTGCCTCTATGTGATTTTTTTGTTGAAATGCTTTAATTGCAGTTGATAATTGCGCATCGTATGATTCGTCAACTGTATCTATTGAATAACCTAAGGCTTTTATTCCAATTTTAATGGAGCGTATATTTTTATCGTGGTCGCCTTGTTGATAAGTTTTATCTGTCGGAATTGGTTTAATATTTTCATAGTCTGCACCTTTAACTGGAACGTCTGGCTTAATGCCTTTACCGTGAATGTAATGACCATCAGGCGTTAACCATTTCATTTCAGTAAATTTCAATAAAGATCCATCTTTAAATTCACGTGTCGTTTGTACGATACCCTTACCAAATGATTTTGTACCATAAATTTTGGCAATATGATGGTCGTGTAGCGCACCTGAGAATACTTCAGAAGCACTCGCTGAACCTTCATTTAATAAAATTGAAATCTTCATATCTTTAATATGATCTAACGGTTGGTTTGCTGTTTTAACAGCATCTTTTTGATTGCCTTTTTCGAGTTTGACGACAGTTTCTCCTTTATCAAGGAAAATATTTGCCATTTTTACAGCTTCGTCCAACAAGCCACCAGGGTTATTTCTTAAATCCAATAATACTTGTGTGACACCTTCTTTTTGTGATTGTTGAATGGCAGATTTAAGTTCCCCTGCAGTGCCTTCTTGGAATTTATTGATTTTAAACACACCTATGTGTCCATGTTTTTTGTATTCGACACTTTTTACATGAATCTTATCTCTTTTAACCGTAATATCTCTCGTTTCATTGCCTCTTTTAATCGTCAGTTTGACTTCAGTTC
Organism: Staphylococcus sp. 191; assembly: GCF_011174885.1. Classification (NCBI taxonomy): domain Bacteria; kingdom Bacillati; phylum Bacillota; class Bacilli; order Caryophanales; family Staphylococcaceae; genus Staphylococcus; species Staphylococcus sp. 191. The sequence continues at coordinate 38,495 of NZ_PNRJ01000004.1, forward strand.
CCTTTTTACCGCGTATTTCAGGAATTATTGCATTGAGTGCTTTGTCTTTAGTCGAATGACCATTTATTGCTAATAATTCATCTTTAGGTTTTATCCCAGCTTTTTCGGCAGGTGAATCTTTCATTGGACTTGTAATAATAATTTGTTTTCCTTTTTGTTGCATTTCGGCACCGATTCCGACAAAATCTCCAGAAACATCCTCTTGAAAAGATTTAGTTTCATCTTGCGATAAATATTCAGTGTATGGATCGTTTAAGCTTTTTGTCATGCCTTTAATTGCGTGATCGAGAAGTTGATCTTTATCTTGCTTTTTATAATAGTCATTCGCAATTAATTCGTATACGTCACTTAGTTTCTGGGCATTCGCAGTCACTTTTTGGTTTTGAGATGAATGGTTATAGTAAAAAAATCCCCCTGCGATGACTAACACGGTTAAAACAAAAGTGAGTAGGATACTTATAATAAAGGTTCTAAAAGATATGTAACGTTTCGGCTTTTTATTGTTGTTAGACGTACTCAATCGTAATTCACCTTCTTATTTGATTTTCTGATTACTAAAAGGAAAAAGGGTGAGACATTGCTCGTCCGCACCCTTAAAACGCATATGTGGAAAGATATACATCACATTAAAATTGTAGCCATTCTTGATATTCTTCATATAAATCATCAAAGACAGACATAGGTAAAGTATAATTACCTTCCGTTTCAATATATTCGGACAATACATCGAAACTTTTCTCATATTTAGGAAATGATAAATCTTCAAAAATCATTTCTGCGAGTGTTCCTTGTGCATCTTTGCGGCCACGTACAGTTAATGCGAATTGATAAAATGATGCATCTTTCATTATTTCATTTTCACTTCTATCACTGAAGTTTCACCTTTGCTCAGATGTGATGGCTCTTCAAATTGAATTGATTCCGTGCTAGCAGTATTGGTAATGATAATTGGAGAAACAGTAGATTTAGCGTTCTGTTTAATAAATTCTAAATCAAACGATACGAGCGCATCACCCATTTTCACTCGATCACCACTTTCAACTGAAACTTCAAATCCTTCACCATTAAGTTGAACAGTATCTAAGCCAATGTGAACTAACACTTCAAGGCCATTATCAGCTTTTAAACTAATTGCATGTTTAGTAGGGAAAACATTATCTACAACACCATCTATAGGTGAAACAACTGTACCCTCAATAGGTTGCACGCCAAACCCTTCTCCCATCATTTTCTGAGCAAAAACTGGATCTGGAATGTCTTCGATTTTTACAAGTTCTCCACTAATAGGTGCATAAACCGTAATATCTTTGCTTGCTTCATTATTCTTACCGAAAAGTTTTTTGAACATCTTGTTAACTCCTTTATTTATCAAAAAGTTTTACGAGATCACCATAACCGAGTGCTTCAAGTTTTTCATAAGGAATAAACTGAATTGCTGCTGAATTAATGCAATAACGTAATCCACCACGTTCTTTTGGACCGTCATTAAAGACATGACCAAGATGACTGTTGCTATCTTCAGAACGGACTTCTGTTCGAATCATTCCGAAAGATTTATCGACAAGTTCTATAATATCTTGATCATCAATGGCTTTTGAAAAACTAGGCCAACCACAATCTGATTCAAATTTATCATCGGATGTAAACAGTGGTTTCCCTGAAATTTTATCCACATAAATGCCTTTTTCATAATGATTCCAATATTCATTTCGGAATGGAGGTTCTGTCCCATCTTGTTGTGTTACGAGATATTCTAAGTCAGTTAAATCCTTTTTATCTTTTTTAATCATGCTTGATCACCCCAATGTTTTTTGATGAATGCTTTTCTACCAGATCCACGTTGATATTGGTAATAATGAACGGGATGTTTTTTATAATAATCTTGATGATAGTCTTCTGCTGGATAGAAATTTTTATAAGGTTCTACCGGTGTGACGACAGGTTTATCGAATATTTTTGCCTCATTTAGCGCATCAATTTTCTTCAGTGCACTTTCTTTCTGTACCTCATCATGATAAAAAATGACAGGTCGATAACTTTCCCCTCTATCAAAAAATTGTCCATTTTTGTCAGTAGGATCAAATGTTTTAAAATAAATATCTAATATATCACTAAAAGATATCACTTGTTCATCAAATACAATTTGAACAGCTTCAACATGTCCGGTTGTATTCGTACACACTTCTTCATAAGTTGGATATTCAACAGTGCCACCACTATAACCAGAAGTGATGCTCTTAACACCGTCATATGATGTAAATGGTTTTACGAGGCACCAAAAACATCCGCCTGCTAATGTTGCTATCGCCATTTCTGACACCTCCGTGTTTTATAAGTCTTTAGAATTTTTCAAGACAACTAAACCAATTGCACCCGCACCTGTATGCGTAGAAACCACGGGCGTCGTATGTCCAAATTCAAATTTTTGTATATTAAATGTTTCGTCTAATTTTTCTTTAAATTTATCCATAAAATCTTGTGCTTTTGCATGCGATATACCAATGGATTCAATAGCATTATCACCGATAAATGATTTTAAATCTTTCAGGATAAATTTAATACATGCATTTTGTGTACGTGCATTATGAATCATTTCTAAATTACCATCTACAAGTTCACCAATTGGCTTGATTTTCATAAAGTTACCAATCAGGCCTTTTGCCTTACTAATGCGTCCACCTTTAATCAGTTGGTCTAATTGACCGATAATGACATATAACTTGATATTTTCTTGTAATTTTTTTAGTTTATTAAGGATTTCTTCTGTTGAAAAGCCAGCTTCAACCCATTGTGTTAAACATTTCAATTGATAGCCCAAACCAAACGAAATTGATTTTGAATCAATGACAGTAATTTTAGCATCAACCATTTCACTTGCTTGGACAGCCGTTTGATAAGTGCCACTTAAACCTGAAGATAGATGGATACTAATAATTTCAGCACCAGTTTGAGCAAGTTCCTCATATTTCTCTACAAATTTTCCGATTGGAGGTTGACTTGTTTTAAGATCATTTTCATCATGGCCCAAGTATTGAGAAAAAGATTCATTTGTAATTTCAGTTTGATCTTCGTAAGAATCGCCATTAATTGTAACGCTTAATGGAACGACGTGAATATTATGTTGTTTTAAAAATGATAGTTCTAAGTCTGATGTTGAATCAGTAACAATAATTTGTTGCATAGTATGAAACCTCCAAGATTTACTTTCGAGTCAAATGTAAAAATGTATGTGGGTACTTGTTTTTCTCGTCTACTGTACCTTCTTCTGCAGAAACGACTTTCCACTCTTCAAATGTATAAGGTGGAAAAAAAGTATCTGCTTGAAATTCATCATCTATCACTGTGATATACATGTCGTCAACTTTGTCGATGTATGTTTCGAATAAAGATTGTCCGCCAAATATAAAAACATGTTCGTCTTTAATGGATTGTATCTCATCAATGTCATGTATCACATCAACGCCATCATGATGGAAGTCCTTATTTCGAGTCAACACAACATTTCTACGTTGAGGTAGTGGCTTGCCAATTGACTCAAAAGTGGCGCGTCCCATAACAAGTGTATGCCCTGTGGTTAATTTTTTGACATGCTTCAAATCATTAGGTAAATGCCAAGGTAATTGCCCTTGGAATCCAATACCACGATGTTGATCATGTGCGACTAAAATAGATAGTGTCATTTGTTTGCTCCTTTATTTATACAGCAATCGGTGCTTTTATTGCTGGATGTGATTGATAATTAACAATCTCTAAATCTTCATATTCTATATCAAATATCGAGCAATCAGAATTAATTTTTAACTGAGGTGGTGCGTAGCTTGTTCGTTCAAGCTGTGTTTGAATCGCTTCTATATGATTGCTATAAATGTGCGCATCTCCAAAAGTATGAACAAATTCACCTACTTCTAATTGACATTCTTTTGCGATAAGATGCGTCAACAGACTATAGCTTGCAATATTAAATGGAACACCTAAAAAGATGTCAGCACTTCTTTGATAGAGTTGGCAACTCAATCGATTGTTCTCTACATAGAATTGAAATAGCGTATGACATGGCGGAAGAGCCATTGTTTCAATTTCTGATGGATTCCAAGCACTCACAATATGACGTCTCGAATTAGGCTGCGTCTTAATTTGTTCAATAACTGTTTTAAGTTGATCATAATGCTGCCCATCGGCACCAATCCAATCACGCCATTGTTTACCGTAGACATTACCTAAATCTCCGTGTTTTTCCATGAAAGCATCGTCGTTCAATATTTGATGTTTAAAGTTGTTCATCTCTTGTTGGTATATTTTTGCAAATTCTGAGTCACGTTGGACACGATGACCAAAATTAGTCATATCTGGACCGTGGTAGTCTGAACTTTGGACATACTTTTCAAATGCCCATTCATTCCATATGTTGTTATTATAGTTTAAAAGATATCTTAAATTTGTATCGCCTCGAATAAACCATATTAATTCAGTAGCAATCAACTTAAACGAAACTTTTTTAGTAGTGAGTAACGGGAACCCTTTCGAAAGATCGAATCGAAGTTGATGACCAAACTTAGAAATGGTGCCTGTGGCTGTTCTATCATCACGTTGATTTCCAATTTTTAATACTTCTTCACATAAGCTGTGATACGCTTGATCAAATGGATTCATGACATTCACCTCTTTCTCTTAGTATATATAATAGACGATTTTTAACTATTTGAAAAATAAAAACAACGTTGTTGACAAGAGATGCTTACTGGCCAGTGATTGGTTTCTAGATAAATGTATACTCTTACTTGCCTGTCTGACACCTTTACTTACTTCTAATTAATGAAACCTTACCTTCCTTTTGTCGCAATGAGTTATTAGATGATAATATCCTGTCGCTACTATTGAACGTCAAAAAGGATTGAAACAGCATTTGTTTGGCATGTTTCAATCCTTGTTAAAAAATTATGCTTGGCAATGTGTATCGAAAGCGTCTTTAATATCCATGGCGATATCATTAATATCTCGACCTTCGATATGTTCACGTGGCATAAAGTGCACAAGTTGTGTTCCTCTAAATAGTGCAAATGATGGACTTGATGGTACTTGTTGAATATATTCTCTCATTTTAGCTGTTGCTTCTTTGTCTTGACCGGCAAATACTGTTACTTTATGATTAGGTTTGTTTTCATTTTGTTCAGCGACAGCCACTGCTGCTGGACGCGCAAGTCCTGCTGCGCAACCACAAGTTGAGTTGATGACAACAAATGTCGTTGAATCGTCTTCCACATTTGCCATATATTCACTAACATCCGCTTCACTCTCTAAACTTTCAAATCCATTTTCTGTTAACTCGCCTCTCATTTGTGCAGCAAGTTCTTTCATATAAGCGTCATATGCATTCATTATAAATACACTCCCTCTATTTAATCATTTATTGATTTCGATTTGCAATTTGCTTCCAAACAGATCCAAGCGCGTCTTCTCCATTTTCAATACGCGTAATCGCCATTTCAATTTGGAGCTTTACTTCATACGCCGAATCGTCTTGATGCGCTTTTAAACTATCCAATTGTGCAGGACCACCCTCATCAAAAAGAAACATTGCAGCACGCCATCTCACTATTTTTTGTGGATCGTCGAGCGCGCGTTCCATTTCTGGTAAAGCTTCCTTAAAGCCTAAATCGCTAATACTGTCTCCTGCTGTTCTTCTAACTGCTGGGCTTTGATCTCTTAAACCTTTATATAAGTATGGAAGTGTGGCTTTGTCTTCAATCATACTCAGTAAGACAACAGCTTCTCTTCTTAATGGTACTTTACTTTCAGTTAATGCCACATCGAGTAAAGGATAGTCGTCTGCGGTTGGCGTTGGAAAAGATTTAAGCATCCGTAGACGTGTTTTCCAATCCGCTGTTTGCTGATATGTCTCTAAAGAAACATGAGTATAATGCTTTTCAGGAACGGTGATATTAGTATTTTTAGCTTCTTCAACCAATTGGTCTAAAACATGTTGAGGATAGACTGCGTGCATTTCTTCAATGACTTCTGCCATAACGTCTTCGATATCACCATATCTTACACCTAGTGATGCCCATTTGCGTAAAAATACGACGTTATCTTCAGGTAATTGTGTAGAAAGCATCGCATTGACAAAGCGCTCCTCTAATTGCGCTCTATACTCTTTTTCCCCTGTAGTTAATTTGACCTGATATGGGATTCCTTTAAACTTTAGTACTTCTACTTTAATTTCCCCAAAATGTGAGTCCGGTTGAATTTCAGAAAGAGAATCCTGCTGATCATGATTGAGCGCCGCAGTGACTTTAGGCAAAACATTCTCCCAATCTGCTTTAGGTGTTTTATCAACCGCTATAAAATCTAACACATAAAAAACAGATTTAACTTCTTCTATTTTCAAAATAGCATTGATAAAGGGAGGTTGTCCTTCTTTAACTTTCGTATAAGTCGAAGAATGACGACCTTCCCTTGTTTCAGATAAAACAATTTTCATGGTATTGGGACTAGGCGTAGGCTCTACCTTAACAATTTCCATAAAAAACCTCCTCATCAAATCATGACATTTATTGCAACTCGTTTCCAAGTTGTCGAATTTGCTTTCCAATTGAACATTCATTGATGCAGAAGTGATGTGCTTGTGTCTTCCCTTTTACTTTTCGAATGTATGATTTAACAAGACATTGCTCACAATATTGCTGAGAGAGTTGGTCAATCTCGGCAATAGCATTTCTCTTAGATTCAGTGAGCACAAAATTCACCTCTTTAAAATATAATGCATACAATATTCACTATGTTAACATGATTGATAGGTACATTGAAGTGTTTAAACTTATCGATTCCCTCAATCCTTTCAGAAAAACCTATCTTGAAAATACAACAGGGTTTGCTTATAATAGTAAAGTTATATCGTTGAGCGGTTTCTAAACACCCGCTTTAACAAAATTTAGGAGGGATTCTCATTGTATAACGAATGGCTAGGTTTAGTCGCGTTTTTAGTTACATTTATATTAATGGTTTTAATGTTTCGTTTATTTGGTAAGGCCGGATTATATGCGTGGGTCGCGATAGGAACTATTATTGCGAATATCCAAGTATTGAAAACGGTGGATATATTTATGATTTCAGCCACTTTAGGTAACATTATGTTTGCTTCTATTTATCTTGCAACTGATGTATTGAATGATATTTATGGCCGTAAAGTTGCTAAAAGAGCAGTTTGGTTAGGTTTTTCATCCACTTTAGTGATGATTATCGTCATGCAAATCTCCCTAGCATTTCAACCAAGTGATGCGGATATGGCACAAAATGCATTGAAATCTATTTTTGATGTCGTACCTCGTATTGCATTTGCCTCAATCATTGCTTATATCATCGGCCAACACATTGATGTGTTCGTATTTAATGTGATTAAGAGATTATTTAAATCGGATCGCACATTTTTTATACGTGCTTATGGAAGTACAACGTTTAGTTCGATATTTGATACTGCGTTATTTGTGCTCATCGCTTTTTATGGCAGTCTACCTAATCCTGTTATATTTGAAATATTTATAACAACGTATTTATTAAAATTGCTTTCTACAATTTTGAATGTGCCATTTGGTTATTGGGCAAAATCACTTTATCGTAAAGGTAAAATTAAAGATGATGGCTATTGATCAGCAATCGTGTTAATTTAAAATTGAAAATGACTTTGAATTGGTCATTAATCTTGCGGGTGAATATTTCTGTAATAATGTAATACGATATCGTATTTAATCTTAAAGAAGTTGAAGTGTGGTGAGCTCTATTGGCGAAAATACATTTTGATGCAGCAACGAAAGGCAATCCGGGTCTAAGCACATGTGGCGTCGTGATTGTAGATGAACATGAGCGTTATACAGCCACTAAAGTGTTAGGGATGATGGACAATCATACTGCAGAATGGGAAGCACTCCTGTTTGCAATGGAACAGGCCAAAGTGTTAAATATCGAGACTGCACTAATCTATACGGATTCACAACTTATCGAAGATGCTGTGAATCGAGAATATGTTAAAAATAAACGCTTTAAAGCTTATCTTGAGCGTTACTTAAATGAATCAAACCATTTTGCACTTTGCTTTGTGAAATGGGTCCCAAGAAAGCAAAATAAAGCAGCAAATCAATTAGCGCAAGTTAAGTTATACCAAACAATTAAGCAACAGTCTGATTAATCCAAATGAAAAAGTACCGAGATTAACTGTTTTTCATAAGTTAATCTCGGTACTTTTTTGTAATATTGACATCTATGCCTCATTCTGAAGATATGCTATAAATGCTGAATAAATCGTTTCGAGACAAAAAGCTCATGTTGATCACAAATTGAAAGGACGTGGTTAATTTCGACTTGATGTGCCATAGATTCAAGTAATGAAGTCCATTCGATAGGAACGTAACACTCTATCGTTGCCAATTGTTTAGACAGTTGAAGTTCAGATAAATGTTCATGGATTTTTTTCTGCTGCCCCGGTGTTAACTTTGCAAGGTTTTCGATAACATTTTCAACTGAATCATATTGTTGAATCAATTTAATAGCTGTTTTTTCTCCGATTCCTTTGACACCAGGATATCCATCAGCTGTGTCTCCCATAAAAGCTTTAACATCAATAAGCTGTTGCGGTTTTAAACCATATTCCGCTTCAAAGCGGGCTTGATTATATTTGTGATATTCATTAAATCCTTTTTTAATCAGCCAAACATTGACATTTTCATTAATACATTGAAGTAAATCGCGGTCACCTGTCACAATATAAACTTCGTGATACTCTTCAGACTCTGAAAAAGAACGTGCGAGTGTACCGATAATGTCATCGGCTTCAAAGTTTTCAACGCCTATATTTAAAAAGCCGAGTGATTGTGAAATATGTTTGACATGATTAAATTGAGGGATTAATTCTTCTGGTGGTTCTGGGCGGTTTTGTTTGTAATTCTTATACATTTCGTTTCTAAATGTCGCCTTCCCCATATCCCAGCAAATTGCGACATGTGTAGGTTGGATATCACGAATCGCGCTATAAACATGTCTGACAAAGCCTTGTGTCCCATTTGTAGGGACACCTGCTGAATTTCGCATAAAATTTTTATGGATACTCGTCGCATAAAAGTGACGAAATAATAAGGCCATGCCGTCTATAAGTAAAAGTTTTTGAGTCATCGTTTCAGTCCTTTAAGTTTAAAATTTGTGCTAATTTTGGCGTGTTTATTTTTAATTGATTGATAAGTGCATCATCAACTTTGAAATCAAGGATAGCATTGATTTCATTTTGTGCTTCTAATTCTGCCGTTTCAATCGCTTCAATTGCTTTTGAAGTGAGTTGGTCTAACAGCGATTCTAACACTTTTCGTAGTTCAGTCAACTTTGGCTGAAGTAAGTTAATCGTGTGTACTTTGATTTCTGATTGGATTTGTTTTTGTACTTTAGGCTGTAAAAGGTTTCGCTTTGTCAGCTGCTTAGGTAATTGATTAACCATTTGTTGTAATTCTAGCGTTAAAATGGACTTTTCATACGGTTCAATCTGGATCGTTTCGTAATCAGGTATAATAATTCGATACTGTTGAAGTATTTTAATTTTAGGTGCCATTTCTTGTTGTAATGCTTGATTAAAGAAATGCTTAATTCTTTCTATTAACAATGTTTGTTCTAAAAAGAGTTTTTGGTGTATTTGGTCAAGGTATGATTTTGTGCTTCGTCTTTTTTCTTCATTAAAATGATTGGTATTTGTCATTTGGCCATTATAAATCGCTTTAACATCATCTGCTAATTGGATTTTTAAGCGCTCATTTAAATGATAAATTTGATCTTCTATTTCATTAAAGGTCTTTTGTGCAATTGATTGAATTAATTCAGTTTTAAATAGTTTTTCTCGGCGCATGTGTTCAAGTTGTTGTTTAGTCTGATGCATTTGTTGCGTATTGGTTTCAAAATCACTGATGATTGTTTCGTAAGCTTCCTTAATATAAGCAAATTGATCATACATTTTCTGTTCTAATAGTGATTTAGAATCGACTTCAGCAAAATGTGTGATACTTTCTTTTAACGTGTGAATCCCTTTATCACCCGTCTCTAAAGCGGTGCGACTCGATACCATAAAGATATCAGGGTTCATTTGGACTTTAGACAACGCATCTTTGACATATGCATATACTGCTTGTTGATCAACATTGTTTTCAGCTAAATCAACAGCATTAATGACCATTTTAAAGGACTGATTGGCTTTCAATTGATTCATATCTTTCATATGTTGTATGAAAGCTTGATCATTTTGTGTAAACGCATGGTTAAAATAACTCACATATAAAATAAGATCTGATGTTGTCAAAATCTTTTCAGTTTCATTCGTGTGTCGCTGGTTATTAGAATGTAAACCTAGTGAGTCAATTATCACTTTGTCTTTTAGCCAAGGTATGGGTAGACGTAGGTGCACCATTTGTACAAAGGTAGCAAATTCATCTTCCGCACTCCATTTTGAAATTTCTGAAGCATCTATGGGATGTTCTATGCACTTTTCGATATAGGATTGATATAAATCATAATTTTTTTCTACTGCGTTAATAAAAGCAAGACTATTTTTATCAATCTTTGTTTTTAATTGTTCAAGATTTGTATTTAAAAATGAAGCGATGGAATCAAAATGATTGTCCATCAGTTGGGTCATATCATTAATGTCTGCTAATAAGGCATCAGGTGTTTTAAAGGTAACACTGTGGTGGGACCCATATGATATTTCTGTCGTAGCAGCAGTGGTAGGATTAGGCGAACTTGTTAAATAAGCTTTACCTAGTAGCGCGTTAATTAAGCTACTTTTTCCAGCGCTGAATGTACCGAAAACGCCTATTTTAATTTTTTGTTGAGTCATTCTTGTTAATGTATCTTCAATGTTTTTGACACTCGATTTAAAGAGTGGGATGTTGCGAACGACGTCTAAACCTTGTTGGATTTGAGTTGTATGCAAAGTTCGCTCATTTGTGATCGCATCTTGATAATTATCGGTTTCATTTGTTAAGCCAGATACGTTCTTTTGCGGTTGGAAATGAATGCGTGTCCGATCAATCAGTTGGTCAAGAGAGTCTGACATATGAATATAGTAATGGCGATAGTTTTCTGTTTCTAGTGATTGCTTTAATTTCCGCAAATCTATATAGCGCTTATAGTCTTGAATATCAGTTGAATCTTCAACTAAATGTTCTTCCGCGTGAACATTTGCAATAATTTCTTCATCTAAAGGCTCAGACATTTTCAAAATATATTGCTTGATTTCTTTCATTAAGTGTTCTGAGAAAGTAAGCACATACTGATTCGTAATTTCTATTTGTGTTTGATAAAGTTCAGTGATGAGGCTTTCAGGAATTTCAAAGTGTTGCTTTAAAATTTGCTGATTCAATTGTGTATTATTGATAAAGCGTGTCAAAAATGACAAGTCATCTTGCATAGGCTTTTCAATTTGATGCGCAATCTGCTTCTGCAGCTGTTGCATGACGTCGTTAAGGCGTGTAGAGCGAATTTCCTCTGTTTTTCTTTTTTTATTAAAAAGTCCCCCTACTTTAAAGTTTTTAGTCATACTTTCTAAATAAAAACGAATGGTTTCACGCATGTCATGCGTCATAATATAAGCATTATCGATAATAGATCTGCGTTTATCTTTTAGATATTGCTTGAGGGCTGAAGGCGTGTTTAAAAGTTGGGCTTCTTCACTTATCATTTCATTTTTCTGATGTGTTTGATATGCTTGATCAAATTGTTCAGGCGTGATATTCAAACGTTCTAGAAGCAACTGCATTTCTTGCTGTAAATAATCTGTTTGATGCTGTTGAATAAAGTCTTTCATTCGAGCAACATAATCTTTGACGGGTTCTCTATGTTGATCTTGTTCTCGTATAAATAATGAAAGGGCATCAAATTCATTATAAGGATGCTCAAATTTAGTAATATAAAATGTTTTCAAAAGTTGAATATCCCATTCTTGAATCGACTGTTGTACGCGACGTTGAAAAGCTTCAAAGTCGATTTCTTGATGATTATGTTTATCAATCTGGTTAACAACAAAGACAACCGGAATACCTGCATAATTTAATCTTTTCATAAATTTGAAGTTTAAAGCAGATTGAACGTGATTATAATCAACCGTGTAAAAGACAATGTTGCTTGTATATAAAAATTGCTCGGTCTGCGCACTATGTGATTGTACATTGGAATCTACACCTGGCGTATCTTGAAAAGTGAAGCCATTATTGAACTTTGAACTTTGTATTTGAATATCAATGGATTCAACTTGATAATTTTCTCGATTCATCGCTTTAACTTCGTCATAATTTTGAAGGAGGGTGTATTTTTGACCTTCAATATTCGCGGTCATACCTGATTGCTCAGCAACAGTCACTCGTGCGGTATTACTAGTGGTTGGAACCGGTGCGCTGGGTAATATCTCCTGACCAATAAGGCGATTAATGACTGTTGATTTTCCAGATGAAAAGTGGCCTACAAAGGTCACGGTATATTGATTTAAGTAAACTTTTTTAATCATTTGATTGATCGTTTGAACAAACGTATGATGATCTGATTTTTCTACTTCTTTTTTTAATTTATATAAAATATCTAGTTCTTCTTGGTTCTGCATGTAAACTGACTCCCCTTGTTTATAAAGCACTCTTTAGTTCTATTATATGAATTTAATTGTAACATTGTACAGTCATACTTATTTTATCACCTAAAGCGTTCTGCATAACGATAGGAACACATTATGATGAAGTCAAAACATTGTGAAAGGTTTTTATTTATCCTATTAACCCCAATCTCGTTAACGCTTAATTTGTATTAAAATGCAGATTAAAAAAACAACGTCACATGAATGTAACGTTGCAGCGTATTGAATATGCTAATGAGTTAATATACAGCATCAAATAGTATCTATTCTTGGAATTCAAGCGGCTTTGGACGACGTTTCATTTTGAGTAATTGGGAAATGACATAAATCAGAATGCCGGTCCAAATAAAACAGAATGTAATAAACTGATCCATATTAAATGGCTCTTTAAACACAAAAATACCAAGTATAAAGATAAGCGTCGGCCCGATATATTGAATAAAGCCCATGAGCGACAACGGAATACGAATAGCGCCTTCTGAAAAAGCAAGAAGGGGTATCGCCGTTACTGCGCCTGAAAAAAGGAGCCAAAATGATGACGTATTGATTCCGACACTTAACCCTGATGTTTGTCCAAGATAAATAAGATAGATTAACGCCATCGGTGCAGTTGCTAATGACTCAATCGTAATACTACTTACTGCAGGCATAGGTACTAATTTTTTGAGTAGGCCGTATATGCCGAATGAAAAAGCTAAAAGTAAAGAAATGACTGGGAATTCTCCTACTTTGATTGTCATATAAACGACACCTAAAGCAGCAAAGAGAATTGCAAGCCGCTCTAAACGATTAAAACGTTCTTTAAAAAAGATCATTGCGAGTAAAATACTGACTAGCGGATTAATGTAATAACCTAAACTTGTTTGTAGCACATAACCAGAGTTAACTGCAAAGATAAATGTCCCCCAGTTCACTGCTACAACATATCCCGCTAGTATAATGATAAAAAGTTTGAGTGGTTTAGCTATTAAATTTGAAAAATCTTGATAGACTTGCTTTTGTTGGCCTATTAACGGAATTAAAATAACCATAAATATGAGTGATAATACAATACGAAACATTAACGTTTCAGTCGCATCTATCCCACGAATTAATGTCCAATAGAGTGGGAGTGTCCCCCACATGACATAAGATATTACTGAATAAAAAATTCCACGTTTAAACGCCTGATCTTGATACAAATCAGTCCCTCTTTTCTAAAAAAGTTTTCATGAATTGCTTATTCACTTTTATTTGCCCAATATTGATAATAAGTCGTTTCGATATAGCCATTAAAAAGTTTACGTCGTTTTGTTGCTTTACGATTAACTAAATGTTCGAATGCTTTATGACTTGTCATAATATACAGTGAAAGTTGAGGATTTTGATGCAGTAATGTACCTAAATAGCGATACATAGCTTCTACTTCATCGCGATCACCAATACGTTCACCATAAGGCGGGTTTCCTATTAGTCCAATTGGCCCTTCATGCGCTATTGTTAAAGTATTGACGTCTTTAACTTCGAATTGAATGATATCGCCAATCCCTACTTCATCAGCATTTCGTTTTGCGATTTCAACCATTTTAGGGTCAATGTCTGAAGCGTAGATTTCTATTTCTTTATCATAGTCAGCCTGTTGATCTGCTTCATCTCTCAGTTGATCAAAGAGCCCTTCAGGAATCATATCCCACTGTTCTGATACAAAAGAGCGATTAAAGCCAGGTGCAATATTTTGGGCGATTAAACAAGCTTCTATTGCGATAGTGCCAGAACCACAAAATGGGTCAATTAATGGTGTATCACCTTTCCAGTTTGCAAGCTTGACTAAGCTAGCGGCTAACGTTTCTTTAATCGGTGCTTCACCTTGAGCGAGTCGATAACCGCGTTTGTTAAGCCCTGAACCTGATGTATCAATTGTTAAAAGAACGCGGTCTTTTAAAATATTAACTTCTACAGGATATTTCGCACCGCTTTCGTCTAACCAGCCCGACACTTGATACGCTTTTTTAAGTCTTTCAACAATTGCTTTTTTAGTAATGGCTTGGACGTTTGGAACACTATGTAACGTCGATTTTAAGCTACGACCTTGCACTGGAAACTGTCCATTTTCAGAAATATAGTTTTCCCACGGAAGATTTTTAGTTTGTTCAAATAAATCGTCGAAAGTTTTTGCTTCAAACTGACCGATAATTAATTTGACACGATCTGCTGTACGCAACCATAGATTGGCTTTAACTAGCGCAGATGCATCACCTTGAAAGTAGATGCGTCCATTTTCAACGCGCGTTTCGTATCCTAACTCTTGTACTTCTTTGGCAACAATCGATTCAAGCCCCATTGGACATACTGCTAATAATTGATACACAATCATTCTCCTAACATACATAATTGGAATTAAACTGCCTATAAAATATCAAGTCCTCCCCCGGCATGTAAGGAAGACTAGAGTTTTGAAGAGATTGACTTAAATGTATACGTGATTAAGTCAACGGCCCTTAATTTCTGAAATAATATTATGATTCAAAAGAAAGGCGCGTCCTATAAACCTTTATTTTCCTATGTTTTCCTTCTACAACATAGCAAGTTAAAAATTTAATCGTTATTTTTAAGTATGCGATTTATTTTTAACTATTATTTTGTAATCTATTAAAATTTTTTAGTGAATTTTTAACACGACTTTATTTTAACATACGATTAAGCTACTTCATTTATTCTTTACATAAATGAAGGGCTGGAACTCGATGTCCCAGCCCGAACTAGTTGAGATATTTCTATAAGCCATGTTCTGTACTATTGTACTCATTACGTGCACTAGTAGCACTGGTACGCCAGTTGTAATCATCTGTCTGAAAGGGACATTACCTTTCCTCGTCTATACGTTGAATTTCGTTAGACAAGTGCTCCTACCAAATTTGGATTGCTCACTCGAGGGGTTTACCGCGTTCCACCTTTATTATTTCTAATAAAGCTACGTCACTGTGGCACTTTCAAACTAATATAACCTTATCTAATGACTTAGGTTAGTTCATTGCCGTCAATATCATTGATATTGCCTTGACTTATTGTTTCATCAAGCACGAACACTACAGTCATCTCAGACTGTGTGAGCATGGACTTTCCTCTATATGTTAACCATATAGCGATTACACGAAATATCCTTAAAAATTATAGCATTTTTAATCTTAAAAGCAATGACTATTTTCCAAAGACCGCTTTTTCTAAATTAGAAATACGTTTTAATATGTCTACGTTATTGTTTTGAGTTGAACTTTGGTTAGCGAAACTCTTATTATCTTGAGGTCTACTTGAAGCAACACGAATACGTAGATCTTCAATTTCTTTTTTAAGTTTGTGATTTTCTTCTGATAATTTAATCACTTCATTATTTAGGTCTGCCATTTTTTGATAATCAGCGATGATATCGTCTAAAAATGCATCAACCTCTTCTGGTCTGTACCCACGTACCATCGTTTTTTCAAAATCTTTTTCATAAATGTCTTTTGCTGAAAGCTTTAACGAAACATCTGACATTTGTTCCACCTCATTTGATTTAAATTTCTTCTGACCATTGTAAATCATTGATAAAGCTCATAATTTCGTCAAACGTCACAATATCACAAGTATAGTTTGTTTTTTTAACAAAATCAACTAACTTCTGCTTGAAGAACTTAGGGCTTGCCTCTTGTTCATCATCATAAATTAAGACTGTGACATCCGTATGGTCCAACATAAATTGATCTGCAGCTTGAAATTGATAAGGACCTTGATAAGCAGACTGGTAAATACTATTAACATAGTCGCTTTGTGTTATGATTTGTTGGTACTGTAATTGGTTAGCCTCATTCCATTTAGAGCTATGTTCTAAAAAAGGCGTAATGACACCGAGTTTTAATTCTGGATATTCCTTTTTAAGTTCAATGACACATTCTGCAGCCCACATTTCAATTCCCAACTGTCCTTGTATTAATACCCACTTAAGTCCCTCTTCAATGTATTGAATGAGCTTTTGAGTAATAAATTTTTTCAAATAGGTCACTTCTTTTGCTTGAGAATCAAAGATCTGAAGTTCATATGATTTATAACCTGTAATATACATCGTTTTATACATGTTTATGACCACCATTTTGAATGAGATAATTCAAGTCGTGTTGAACCGCTTTAAATCGATCTATAAATATTTTTTTACTGGTTGTGGATTGGTGACAGCCGACAGCAAGCTCTGAAATAAGTGATTGCATACGCACAAATTTTTGACGATTAAAATATGGAAGATTTTGAATTTGATTCTGATACAAATTTAAAGATTCTACATCTTGATCAACTTGAGCAACAAATGGTGCAATGTCTTCGTAAAATTCAAATTGGTGCCCTCTTCTAGCCTGTTGATAACGTAATGAGATATGGTTCAAGTCATCAAGAAGTTTTTCGATTGCAGATTGCATAAGTGGTATCACCTCATGTTAGATTACCTCGATTTTATCATATTCAAATTCAAAGTTTTAACCAGATATGTTTAGGGGTAACGGTCAAGACCTATCTATGTTACAATAATGACAGTTTATGAATCGTTTTTTGATTTATAAAACGCCTATCCTATCATGTTTAATAGGACAGCAAGCATGGACTGTAGGTGAAAAAATGAATTATCCAAATGGTAAGCCTTTCAAGCCAAGTCGGACTCAAGACGGAAGCCCTGTGCGTCATAGTTCTAGTAAAATAAAATACGGTGGCCGTGGGATGACATTAGAAAATGACATTGAACGTTCTAATCAGTTCTATTTGAGAATGAATAAAGCTGTGATACACAAGAAACCGACACCTGTGCAAATTGTTCAAGTCGATTATCCTAAGCGGAGTCAAGCTGTAATAAAAGAGGCTTATTTTAGAACGCCTTCAACCACTGACTATAATGGTGTTTACAAAGGCTTTTATATCGATTTTGAAGCGAAAGAAACAAAAAATAAAACGTCATTTCCATTACAAAATATTCATGAACATCAAGTGAAACATATGGAGCAAGTTGTGGCGCATGGCGGTATTGCATTTTTGTTATTTCGTTTTAAAGGAATCGATGAAGTCTATCTTTTATCGTTTAAGCAATTTATTCCATTTTGGGAGCGTTACATAAAAAATGGAAAAAAATCAATTAAGGTTGAAGAAATTCAAGAAAATGGTTACTATATTCCTTATCAGTATCAACCCAGATTAGATTACCTCAATGCAGTTGATAAGTTGATATTAGATGAAAGTGAGGACCGCTTATGACGGAAAAGAAAGGGACTTCTAGTCACGCCAACAAGAAGTCCGGTCAAAAAAAGAATAAAAATATTAAGCGTACGATTATTAAGGTGCTGAGCTTTTTAGTTCTGGCATTTGTCATTTTAGCGTTATTAGCCGTTTTGCTTTTCGCTTACTATGCGTGGAAAGCCCCTGCTTTTAACGAATCAAAATTACAAGATCCGAGTCCGGCAAAAATTTATGATAAAGATGGCGATTTAGTCAAGACGCTTGATAATGGTGCAAGACGTGAGCATGTTGATTTAAAGGATGTTCCAGATACGATGAAAGATGCTGTACTTGCTACTGAAGATAACCGTTTTTATGACCATGGTGCGATAGACTATAAACGTCTATTCGGCGCTGTACTTAAAAATGTATCGGGTGGTTTTGGTTCACAAGGTGCTTCAACTTTAACGCAACAAGTTGTTAAACGGACATTCTTGACTGACCAAAAATCCATTGAACGTAAAGCGCAAGAAGCATATTTATCTTATCGTCTTGAGCAAGAGTACTCTAAAGATGAGATCTTTCAAATGTACTTGAATAAAATTTATTATTCTGATGGTGTTTATGGCGTTAAAGCCGCAGCAAAATACTATTTCAATAAAGACTTGAAAGATCTTAATTTAGCAGAATCTGCTTATCTTGCTGGTTTGCCACAAGTTCCAAACACATACAATGTATACGATCATCCTAAAGAAGCTGAAAAGCGTAAAGACACAGTGCTTTATTTGATGGCTTATCACCACCGTATTACTGAAAAGCAAAAGAAAGAAGCACAAGATACGCCGATTACAGCGAACTTAGTTCAACGTTCAGCTGAAGAGCGTCAAGTTAAACCGGATGATGATTCACAACAATACAATTCTTACGTCAATTTTGTGAAGCAGGAATTAATGGGTAATCCTGAATTTAAAAATGAAAATTTGGCTGATTTATTAAATAGCGGTATTAAGATTTATACGTATATGGATAAAGATGCTCAAAATTCTTTACAAAGTCATATTGATAATGGCGGCTATTATAAAAATGATGATCAGCTCGTCGGTTCAACAATTGTAGACAGTAAAACAGGTGCCCTTGCAGCTATTTCTGGTGGTAGAGACTATAAAGATGTTGTTCAGCGTAACCAAGCGACTGACGCACATCCTACAGGCTCTACGTTGAAACCATTCTTAGCTTATGGTCCAGCTATCGAAAAATTACAATGGGCGACAAACCATTCTATCCAAGATGAGCAGTCGTACAATATCGACGGTGGTACATTCCGAAACTATGACCAGAAGAGTCACGGTACAGTTTCGATTTATGATGCATTACGTCAAAGTTTTAACATTCCAGCTTTAAAAACTTGGCAACAAGTAAAAGAGCAAGCAGGAAGTAAAGCACCAACTGATTTTGCGGAGAAAGTAGGACTTGAATATGAAAATTCAAATATTGGTCCTTCTGAAGTTCTAGGTGGTTCATCTTCTGAATTCTCACCTACCCAACTCGCTTCGGCCTATGCTTCATTTGCTAATGGAGGAACTTATAATAAAGCACACTCTATTAAGAAAGTTGTAGAGGCAAATGGCGATACAGTTGAATTTGATCATACAAGCCATAAAGCAATGAGTGATTATACGGCTTATATGATTACTGAAATTTTAAAAGGTACGTTTGAAGCTTATGGTTCAGCCTATGGTAACAGTGTTTCAGGTGTCCACATGGCAGCTAAAACAGGTACAGGCACATATGGTCAAGAAGCCTATCAACAATATAACTTACCTGACTCAGCTGCTAAAGACGTCTGGATTACAGGTTTCTCACCTAAATACACAATGTCAGTATGGATGGGCTTTGACAAAGTTAAGCAATATGGTGAAAACTCATTCGTCGGCAGTAGTGAACAAAAATATCCTCAACTTCTATTTAAAGATGTCATGAGTGAAATTAGTCCACACGATGGTGAGGATTTCAAACGTCCTGATTCAGTCAGTGGTAGCGGTAAAAGTTTATATGTATCAAAATCACCGGATGGCCATACAACAAGTAACTTTACAGAATCAAGTGGAGGTTCTAACTCCAATTCAACATCTGGATCAAGTGATAGCAACAATCAAAGCCAGAATTTGAATAATGGTAACCGTCCACAACAACAAGGTAACAATAACTCAAATAATAATGGTGGTTTTTTCGGTCATCTTTTTAACCGATAAATCATACAAATATCCCAGTTTACTCAATGCGAGGAAACTGGGATATTTTTTGTCTTTTATTTATGTTTGAAATCATTATTTGAAGAAGGAGGATTACTCAATGTGATGTCGAGCACGATAAGCGGCATGCATTTTAATCAGTTCTGATTTGAGTGTTTTCATTTGTTGGTAACCCATATAGTGATGCTTTCTTTCTTCGATATATGCAAGTCGATCAAAAATATTAAATGGAACGATTGTGAGCGAATCCAAATCAAGTTGTGCTAATGAAGTGGGTTCGACTTGGTTAATTACGTAAAAATAGTCCATTAATAATGCATAATAATGATCAAGTAATGGCTTGGCCTGTTCGCTTCCTATTTGACGAGTTTTTGCGAACTGATCTAATTCTTTTTCTAAACTAGTCATTTGATTTAACTGTTCCATCACCTATTCCCCTCCTGCTGCTTTAAGCGATGCACGATAACGCTTTTGACCTTCTCGACAATCATCAAATAAAGGACAAACACCACATTTCGGTTTTTTAGCTAGACAATGATAGCGGCCGAAGAAGATAAGTTGGTGGTGGCTCTTTGTCCAGCGTTCTTTTGGAATGATTGACGTTAATCGGCGTTCAACTTCAGTTACATTATCCTTCCATCTACAAATGCCTAAACGTTTAGATACGCGCTCAACATGTGTATCTACTGCAAGTGCAGGTTCGCCGAATGCGACACTCATAACTACGTTTGCCGTTTTGCGACCAACACCAGCAAGACTTTCTAGTTCAGCATGTGTATGTGGAACTTCTCCATTGAATTGATCAAGTAAAGATTGACTTAATTTTTGTATATTTTTAGCTTTGTTACGATAAAGTCCTATCGAACGAATATCTTGTTGTAATTCCTCCAAATCAACAGCTAAATAATCTTCAGGCGTATGATATTTTTGAAATAATGAATGCGTAACTTTATTAACGGTATTATCTGTACATTGCGCTGATAATAAAACTGCAATGGTCAACTCGAAAGGATTATCATGAACTAATTCGCATTCTGCATTGGGAAACATTTGATCAATCACATCGATCATTTCAAGTGCTTTCTTTTTACTTATCAAAAGGATTCTCTCCTTTCAACCAATTAAATTTTGGAAGGTTTTCTATTTTTTTAATAGGTTGTTGAGATTGAGACTGCTTTTTAAATTTTGCACGGATTGGTTGAGTATCTTCTACTGATGTCACATTATTTTTTTGCCAATTTAATAATATTCTATCCACATATTTTAATGATGTTTTTTGATGTGCAAGTGCCTCGTTCAGTGCAGCATCAATAATTTTGATGTCATAATGGTCAACATCTAGCCATTGATTAATATGTTCTATTTCTAAAGGCGATAAAGGACGCCCAAATTCAGTTTCTATGCGACGAAACAATTGTTTAAAAGCCTCTTCTTGAGATGTAGACTGTGTTGTTTGTTCAACTTGTGATAATACTTGCGAAAATTGTTCATAGAAACCTTCTAAGTTGATATATTCAGTGAATTTACCTTCTGTATTTTTTTCAACTCTCATTTCTAACAAACCCAGCTGAATGAGCTTTTGAATGATGGTTGTCACTTCGAATGCTTTCATAGTTGTCCCTTTTTTTAATATATCTATAGAAGGTTGTTCATTCGAGCGCTCGTAAGCATGCAAAATTTTAAGGAGTATCACTAAGTCATTCTCATTCAAACCTAAATTTTGATAATGCTCAAGGAGTTCATATCGAATTACAACCGGTCTAATTTGAAGTTCACGGGCATTCATACCATTTCCCCCTCACTATATTTAAATGAAGTCCGCGCTGATCTATTAAACATGAGCGATAAAAAAAGAGTGAGTGAGAAACCTCTCAAAAACAGGTTTCATCATCTCACCCCCGAACGAGGTTGAGACCTTTATCACATGGAGACGATAAATGAAAATAACGAACTGACTTATCATGCAAGAAAATTGATAAGTGAATTTATCCATGTGAGCCCAACTTCAATTCGATTGTTAATTAAGGATATAAACGGTTTAATAAACGTGGGAATGGTGAAGTTTCACGAACATGTTCTACTCCTGAAATCCATGCCACAGTACGTTCCAGACCAAGACCAAAACCACTATGTGGCACACTACCATATTTACGTAAATCAAGATAATATTGATAGCTTTCGGCATCGAGATGGTGTGCTTCAATGCGTTCTTCTAATAAATCAATATCATTGATACGTTCAGATCCACCAATGATTTCACCGTAGCCTTCTGGAGCGATTAAATCAGCACAAAGGACAGTCTCTTCATTTTCAGGGTTCGGTTGCATATAAAATGGTTTGATTTTAGTTGGATAGTTAATGATAAATACTGGTAAATCATAATGATTTGCGATAGCTGTTTCGTGTGGTGCACCGAAATCATCGCCCCACTCAATATCGTTAAAGCCTTCTTCATGTAAAAATTTAATCGCATCATCATAAGAAATACGTGGGAATGGCGTTTGAACTTTTTCTAATTTAGAAGTATCACGACCTAGTGCTTTTAATTCAATTTTACAATTTTCAAGTACTGATTTGACGATAAAAGCAACATAAGCTTCTTGCACTTCTAAACTCTCTTGGTGTGTTGTAAATGCCATTTCAGGTTCAATCATCCAAAACTCAATTAAATGTCTTCTTGTTTTAGATTTCTCGGCTCTAAATGTTGGACCAAATGAGAAAACTTTACCATGCGCCATCGCTGCAGCTTCCATATAAAGTTGACCACTTTGAGATAAAAACGCATCTTCATCAAAGTATTTTGTGTGGAATAATTCACTTGTCCCTTCTGGTGCACTAGCAGTTAAAATCGGTGGGTCAATTTTTGTAAAGCCATTATTATTGAAAAATTCATATGTTGCTCGAATAATTTCATTACGAATTTTCATCACAGCGTGTTGTTTTTTTGAACGTAACCATAAATGACGGTGATCCATTAAAAATTCTGTGCCGTGATTTTTAGGTGTAATAGGATAATCATGAGCATCATGGATAACTTCAATTTTTTTTACTTGCATTTCATAACCTAAATCTGAACGTTGATCTTCAGTGATTTCACCTGTTACATAAAGTGAAGACTCTTGTGTTATAGATTTTGCAAGTTGAAATGTTTCTTCATCCACTTCTGCTTTTACTACAACACCTTGCATAAAGCCTGTGCCATCACGTAACTGAAGAAATGCAATTTTACCGCTTGAACGTTTGTTTGCTAACCAAGCGCCTATAGTTACTTCTTGGCCAATCTTATTTTTTGCTTCTTTAATCGTTGTTTTCATAACCATTCTCCTATTTATTAATACTGTTACTATTTTAACAAAAGTAATTACGAACTTCTACCTAATGACTAATCTGCCGAATCATTCGATTGCATTCGATTGAGTAATCGTTCAAATTGTTGAATATTACCTTGATGTTGTTTGTAATGTGTTAATGTGTTTTGGAAAAATTGTTTATATTGACTATGAACGAGGCGATTGTCGAAAGATACGATGACGCCTTTATCTTTTTCGTTTCGTAAAAGACGTCCTAGCCCTTGTCTAAATCGTAAAACAGCTTCTGGCAACACATAATCCTTAAAGACATTATCAAACTCATTCGCAAGTAGCATAGGCTTCGTTGCATGTTGATTCATAAATGGCAATTTAGCAATCATTACACATTTAATCCCTTCTGCTTGATAGTCAAACCCTTCAAAAAATGTGCTTGTTCCCAATAAAATCGCTTTATCAAAATGATTAAACTGTTGAGCAATTTTATAATTTTGGTTTTGTTGTTGCGTTAAAATCACATAATCTTCAAATTCAACCATTTGATTTAAATAATCCATAACGGCATACAACATTTTATAACTTGTAAATAATATTAAGCATTTCCCTTCAACTGTTGTCACGTATCGCGCGATATAATCGACAATGGTTTGGATATATTCATCTTGGTTTTGATAGTTGTAACGCTTGATGTCTTTTGGAATAAAGATATGACCATTCGGTTGAAATGCTTGTTGGGATTGGATTTGATAGGTTTGAAAAGATGTTTCATCTTCAAACCACTTTTTAAAAGTTTTAAATGATTGATTAAAAGTTAATGTTCCAGATACAAACGAAATAGAGTCAAATTTATTCAGAATTTTCTCTGATAATAGATGTTTCACAGAGTGGTCTTTAATATGAATTTTGATGGTTGACTTTTGTTGTAAATTTTTGAGCGACAGATAAGCCATATGTCCCTCTTTCAAACCATTCTCAATGTGTCGTAATTGATCGACAATATAAAGTAAATGTTTACGCATGGTCTTAATTACTTTATGTTTCATACTGTTAAAGTTTTCGAGTGTTAAATTAATCTGTGAAATAAAGTGATGTAGTGATGGTATTAGTACATTGACATCAATATCATAAACATAAAACAGTTTTGACGTTTCATCGTCAAATATGTGTGCATTATGGACCATCTCAAACAAGGTTTCAAAAAACTGTTCGTTCATATCATGTATTGCATTAATATCTTGTTTAACGTTAAAGACATCTATAGGCGGAATATCTAACTTTTCGAGTATTCGTTGTTGCTCCAGCTGATCAATTTGTTTGAGTAACTTTTCGTTTTCTGTTTTCCCAATGAGCCCCAGTTGATATTTAATGTCTGAATAGCCAAAAGCACGCATGGCACAATCAATCGCATAATCAGGCAATCGATGGGCCTCATCGATAATACAATGATTAAACAATTGATAGATCGTATGGTCAGGTGAAGAATATAATAAATGTGCGTGATTTGTAATACCAATTTGAATTTTCGAAGCATTTGTCCGTATATGGTTATAATAATGAATATCTTTACGGATAGGCACATAAGTTTCAACCTTTTGCTCAAAATACATTTTTTGTCCACCACGTAGATTGAGTTCTTCTATATCACCCGTATGTGTCTCTAAAATCCAAATTAATAACTGCATCTTAAGTAAATTCACATCATAATTCGATGTTTCATCTTTTAACACTTGACTGATGAGTCCCAGTGAAATATAGTCTTGCTTACTTTTGATAAGTGTTGCGTTAATCGTACTATTTAAAGCATCATTCAACATCGGAATATCATGAGATAAAAGTTGATTTTGTAACATTTTAGTATTAGTCGAAATCATCACATGTTCGCCTGTTTCGATATAATACATTAATGCAGCGATCAAATAAGCTAAAGATTTACCGCTTCCTGTGTTTGCTTCAATCAAGGCTTTATCATTGTGCATCAATTGCTCAAAAACAACTTGTGCCATATAAAGTTGCTCTTCTCTATATTGATAACCACAATGATCGATAATCAATTGATATAGGTCATTTAAGTCACCTTCAAACTTTAATGTCGCTTCATGAAATTCGGGTTGCGGCTTATAAAAAATCTGCTCAAATTGTTGTAACTGCTTTTGTTCTAATGAAGGTTGGTGTAATCGAACCAATTCGAAAAAATAGTCATCCAGGTTATATTTGAGTTGTTTACTTAAATAGTAAAGCTGCTTTTTAGTATTGAGCGGGAGTGTTTCAAATTTATCAAAGGCTAAAATCATAACACGCGCTGTCGTCCGGGCATCTTCATCCGCACGATGTGCATTCGTTAGAGGCACACCTAAAGATTCTGACAGCTCTGTTAATTGATAGCTTTTTTCGGTAGGAAAAGCAACTTTAAATAGCTCTAAAGTATCAATCACTTTCTTTGGTTGATAATGAATATGACACTTTTTAAAAGAACGTTTCAAAAAATTCAAATCAAAATTCACATTATGTGCTACAAATATACAATCTTTTATTTTTGAATAAATTTCTTTTGCCACTTCATGAAAATAAGGCGCTTGTTGTAACATTTCTTCTTCAATTGAGGTTAGAGCTTGAATAAATGTCGGTATTTGAATATCTGTTTTTATCATTGAATGATAACTATCAATAATTTGTTTATCTTGTACAAATGTAATACCAATTTGTATGATTTCATCATAATTTGTTTGATTGCCAGTCGTTTCAAGATCGATGACGGCATAACAAGGCGATTGCGCCATATAAAAGGTGCCTCCTTTCTCTGTTTGTCGTTTATAATTCGATGTCAGCACTCATTAATCTGTGAAGATCACCTTGACGATCAACGACATGTAAAAAGCCTTGGTCATCAATTTCAACGACTTTACCATAAAATTGCTGTGAACCTTCTGTAAAACGCAGTTGTTTATTCCATATATTTGAATGTGCAATGTATTCATCTTTAATTGCAGTGAATGGCTCATTTAAAAATTGTAAATAACGTTGCTCAATATTACGCATTAACACTTTCAAAAAGTCATAACGATTAGTGTCTTTGCCGTTATGTATTTTAAGGCTTGTTGCTATATGATTTAAACTTGGGTCAAAGTCTGAAGCTTCATGATTAATATTAATACCTATACCACAAATAACTGCTTCTATACCATCTGCATTGGCAATCATTTCAGTTAAAAAACCGCAGACTTTTTGATTTCCAATATAGATGTCATTAGGCCATTTGATTTGAACTTGCTCTGTGAGATAAGTTTGTATCGTTTCACAGATGGCCAGTGAAATAAATAAATTAAAGGTCGTAAGCATTGAAAAAGAAATTTCTGGGCGTAAAACGACAGACATCCATAACCCTTTCTCTTTTGGGGATTGCCAAACGCGTTTGAATCGCCCTTTTCCCGCAGTTTGCGCATCGCTCAAAATCAACATAGTCCCATCAAAATCAACAATCGGTTTTTTAGCAATTTGTTGTGTGGAATCAACCGTCGAATAACACTCGAATTTCTCTATAAATGTAGAATCTTTAAAAAGCCCATTTAAGACGCCTTCGTGCCATTGGGTTGGAAGCTCATTTAATTTATGCCCACGATTATGGACAGAATCTATTGAAATTCCTTCTAATTTAAGTTGATCAATTGTTTTTTTTACAGTCATTCTCGAAATGCTCAGTTTTTCCGCAATGCTTTGGCCAGAGATATAGTCAGGTCTTGCTTCGGTAAGTAGTTCTAATATTATTTCACGATATTTCGACATGTTCTTTCACCCATTCAATAATTTCTTCTTGTTGATTCCCTAGTTGGCCTTTAATGATAGCACATTCAACTTCCCGCAAGGCTTTTTTAAGCCAAGGTCCACCTTTTAAATGAAGTGCATTCATTAAAATAGCGCCATTAATAGCCATAGACTGACGATCCTTTATTGGAAGTTCATCCCATACTGTTCGAAGTGTGCCTTCATTATAAATTAAAGGTGAGGGTAATGAGATTTGGTTTGCTTGCCATATTTCCATTAAACGCAGAAGTTCAAGTGATAAATCCAAACCAAAGTCATAAACAAATAATTTTAATGCATTTTTGGTTTCAATCGAT
The DNA here is from genome assembly GCF_011174885.1 of Staphylococcus sp. 191. Taxonomy (NCBI): domain Bacteria; kingdom Bacillati; phylum Bacillota; class Bacilli; order Caryophanales; family Staphylococcaceae; genus Staphylococcus; species Staphylococcus sp. 191. Next base: position 66,024 of record NZ_PNRJ01000004.1, read on the forward strand.
TGACTTGTGTTTATCGCTTTGATCATTGTTGAGACCAACTGGTTTTGGGCTTTACTAAGCTTCAACGATTTTAGAGAGGCTTCCCCATTATTTAACAGGATCAGTGCTAAAAATGCTTCCAACGTAAGTGGTGTGACGATTTTCAAGGAAGACATATTCATATCTTTGAAAAAAGGGATATATTGCCAAATGTTCAACGCTTGTAATAAAGGGAAAGTCTCAGCAACAAAAGTACCATTAAGTAATTTTGTAAGTTCAGCCGTGATGCGTTCAATTGATAAAAATTGTATATCTGATAACCGTTTTTGCATCGCATCATACGTTTGTGATTCGATATGAAATCCTAATTGCGACTTGAAACGGACTGCACGCAAGATTCTTAAAGCATCTTCATTAAATCGTGTCTCAGCGTCGCCAACAGTTCGAATCAATCGCTGCTGAATATCTTGTTCCCCGTCAAAGTAATCATAACGTTGAAAAGAAGTATCCATAGCAATAGCGTTCATTGTGAAGTCACGTCTTTCAACATCTCGATATAAATCACGTACAAAATAAACCTCAGAAGGCCGTCTATGTTCAACATAAGTACCTTCAGCTCTAAAAGTCGTCACTTCATAATTTTCTTTATTCCATACAATATTGATTGTGCCGTGATCTTTACCTATAGGAATCGTGTGTTCAAAAAGTGATTCGATTTCATCAGGTGTCGCACTTGTTGTAATGTCAACGTCATGTATAGAGCGATTCATAATGTAATCTCGTACTGAGCCACCAACGAAATAAGCTTCATAACCATTGTCTGTGAGACGATTTATAATGGGTTGAGCGACTTCAAATTGAAAACGATTCATGAATTAAAGCTCTCCTAACATTTGTTTATAATAATATTCATACTGATCTGCGATATTCTGAGAATGAAAGCGTGTCTCAACATCTTTTAGCATGTGTTGTTGCATCGTTTGATAAAGAACTGGATCTTTTAATAATTTTAATGCATATTGCGCAGCTGTATCACTATCTCCTATGTCTACAAGATAACCTGTTTTTTCGTGTTGAATCACTTCTTGAATACCACCTGCATAGGTTCCTATTGGAATAACACCCGTTTTCATTGCTTCTAATAAAGTTAAACCAAAACTTTCTTTTTCACTCATTAATAAAACAATATCTGCAATTTGATAGAAATTACTCATACAATCTTGCTTGCCTAAAAATAGCACTTCATCGGATAAGCCAAGTTCACGTACTTTCATTCGCATATCTAATAATTCTGGACCGTCTCCGATTAATAATAATTTAGCTTTCATTTGTTTTCTAACTTTACTAAATGTGTCGATGATAGTGTCAATACGCTTCACTTGTCTAAAGTTTGAAACATGGATTAATACTTTTTCATCTTGCTCAATATGATAGCTTTCTTTAAAGGATGGATTATATCTTGTCGGAAATTCTGATTCTCTCACAAAATTATAGATAGGAATAATTTCTTTATTCGGCGCAATAATCTCATTTGTTTGTGCTTTAAGTGATTGACTTACACTTGTCACGACATCACTTTGTTCAATTCCGAATTTTATCGCATTTCTTAACGAATGATCGTATCCTAAAACAGTGATATCTGTTCCATGTAGAGTGGTCATGATTTTAATATCTTTACCCGACATTTGTCTTGCTAAAATACCACAAATGGCATGAGGGATTGCATAATGCATATGTAATACATCTAAATCATACTCATTAATGACGTTCGCAATTTTTGTACTTAACGAAATATCATAAGGCGGGTATTGAAAAACAGAATACTGATTGACATCAACCTGGTGAAAGGTAATGTTAGGAATCGGTTTTGTAAGTCGAAAAGGCATATTTGAAGTAATAAAATGAACCTCGTGGCCACGCTCGGCCATTAATATACCTAATTCCGTTGCAATCACACCTGAGCCACCTACAGATGGATAACAAGTAATTCCAATTTTCATCGTCAATAATCTCCTTTATGATTTTCTTTCAAAACGGGTTTTATCACGCGTATTAAATTTTCGCATCGTTTGATTAAAACTATCCGTCATATCAATATTTAAAGAATTAGCTAAACAAAGTAATACAAATAAATTATCGCCTAGCTCTGCTTCAATCGTATTATCAGCTTCACTCTCTTTTTTCTTCTTTTCACCGTGAAAATGATTGATTTCACGTGCTAGCTCCCCTACTTCTTCAGTTAAGCGTGCCAAATTCGCAAGCGGAGAAAAATAACCTGTTTTAAATTGTGATATATATGTATCAACTTCTTTTTGCATTTCAGAGAGTGACTTGGTCATTTTATGACTTCCTTTCTAAATTCATTCTCTTTTATCTTACATGAAATGAATCGATTTGGGCAATCTATCAAACTCATTCTATTTTAAGATACAACTCAATACGATTTAAATGAAATAAAAATGAGTGAATGCGTATACACAATACATCATGATTTAAAAATAGGTAATTTGAGATTGATGTTATTCCACCTCCAACCATGGCATAACACTGCTTTTAGAGCATAACAAAAAAGAGTTGGAGCAATTTCTCCAACTCTTTTTGCATTCTATTTTTATTGATCCGATGAACGCGCGATTAAAATAAATCGTAATAGCTCAGCGACTGCGACTGCTGTTGCTGCCACATAAGTCATTGCTGCGGCTCTTAAAACGCGTCCAGCGTGTTTATATTCTTTTTCATTTACAATGCTTAACTTTTGAATCTGATTCATGGCACGTTTACTCGCATCAAATTCAACTGGTAATGTCACTATTGAAAATAATACAGCAAAAGCCATTAAGAAAATCCCAATCCATAAAGCAGTTGAACCAATTGCCATTTGTAATCCGGTTAACACAATTCCAGCCATAATGAAAATATATGACAATGAGCTTCCTAGGTTCGCAACTGGTACTAATGCAGAACGGAATCGTAAAAAGAAGTAACCTTCATAGTCTTGAATCGCGTGTCCGACTTCGTGTGCAGCAATTGCAGTTCCGGCTACGCTAGGTCGACTATAGTTGGCGGGTGACAAAACGACTACCTTATTTTTAGGGTCATAATGGTCAGTTAGAAAACCTTGACCTTCTTTTACTTCCACATCATAAATACCATTCGCATGTAAAATTTCTAATGCGACTTCTCTTCCCGTCTTGCCACTTGTCGATCTAACTTGAGAATATTTTTCATAGTTAGATTTAACTTTGTGTTGTGCATACATTGGGAGGATCATAAGTATTACAAAATAAATAATTAAAGACATTAAAGACATTATGCTCACTCCTTTAGACTATATTTTACGTGGTACTTCAAATAGGGTCAATCTTTTTACCTTGTCTTGTAAAATAAATCAAAAACAAAATGGAAATGACTGAAAGCCAAAACGACATGTAACCTATTTGTGTTTCAAATTGTGAGAGTCCTCCATATACAGGATATTGATGGAACACATAATCAATGACATCATTATGAAAGACCCATAGGATACTGACAATAATACTACTTTCGGTAAATTTAAAGAGGGGTAAAAATAAAAAGGCTTGAATGGCCATGATAGCATGCATCAATAGCAACAAAACTCCCATCCCATAAATCGTTTCGTCATGCACAAATAGAATGATATTCATCAAGACGGCCCAAACACCGTATTTAATTAAAGTTACAAAAGCTAGCGCATCGATAAGCGCACTCTTTTTATTAAAATACAGTAGGACAAGTGACACTACTAAAAAGAGTGTTGCAGTTGGACTATCCGGAACAAATGGCCAAAAATACCAAGGTGTCGTGGCCAATCTGGATTGATACCAAATATAGCCGTAAATTGTACCTAAAATATTAAATAAAATAAGAAGTAAAAATGGCGTTCGATTGTAAAATAATATGTTTTGGATTTGTGTCCATAGCATGGTGGAACCTCTCGTAATTAAATTGAATTTAACCGTATTAATCATTCATGTGACGTAGTTTTAATAAGTTCAAAACGTTTGAATAATGATGAAAAGCCTCTACATCGTTCATGTTAAGACTTAAATCAATTTGTGATTGAATGGTGAGAATTAACTGATGCTCAATATTTTTAGATAATTCAATAGTATACATATCTTTTAAGTAATCATGGTTATTGTAAGAAGTAATAATTTGATGTAATAATAGGCGATCCATTCTCTTATCGCGTTGAGATGTATGTCCAAAATGGATTTTTATATCAATAATGTCATCGTGCTTTACGATATTGTGAAAAATCTCGTTTGAATTCATTAAATTCGTATGTGTATCATGATACTTAATTGCAACAAACGGGGCATCTTCAGTTGCAATTTCAAGTGTGGGATGCCCCTGTACAATATGATCAACAAAATGAATACGTTCGAGCCTTTTGCTATTTGATCTGATTAGGTTTAAGATCCAAACGCTAATTCTTGATTTAAATTGATAATGAAATAGTAGATAATCAATAAAGTTTCTTTTTTCGTAATTTAAATGCACTTCATACATGAATCATCACCTTAAATTAAACGTTCTTGTTCTTCAATCCATGTTGCATTACCTTTATCTTTTTCAATAAGCGTTTCGAGTATACCTTTTGCTTGACCTGTCTGACCGACTTCGATGAGGTAATAATAGTAATCTTTTAAGAAATCGATATTTGCTTTATACGTATCAAAAGCGAGTTCATAAAAATGTTGCGCTTCCTTATCGCGTTCTTCTTCTCCAAATGCATATGCCAATTGCCATACAAATTGAGGATCCATATCTTCTTCATTGACAAATTGCACCAACTCAATAATGGCTTCATATTCTTCTTCTTTTCTAAATAGGTCCGCAAGCATCAATAAAGGTTCTTGATAACTTGGATCAACTTCAAGGGCTTGTTTTAACAATTCGACACCCTCGTTTTGGTCGCCATGTTCAATTTGTAATGCGCCTGTACTATACATTAATTCTTTATAAAATTGGTTGAGTCGCAACCCCTCTTGTCCAATCTCAATGGCATCTGGAAAACTTTTTTCATTTTCATATAGTTGTTGTAAATAATAATACCCTTGGATGAAATCCGGATCTTTTTGTAATAAAGTTTTCATGAGTTTAATCGCTTCATGCGTTAAATCATTTTTTTCATAAGCAATTGCTTTTTTCAAGTAGTCTTCAGAATGAAGTTCTTTTTCGTTGATTTCATCAAACCAACGTAATGCATCCGTATAATTACCGCTTTGAAGGCTACTGTCGGCTAATCTAGAAAACAAATTGATACCATTGATTTCATATTCACCGCTTTCAAGAACAGTGTCATATTCTCGCGAAGCACGTAAATATTGTCCATCGAAATAAAGAAGCTCCGCAAGTGCAAAATGTATAATCGGATCCGCAGGTTGCATATCAATCGCTTGTTGTACTTTTTCTATTGCGATATCCACCATACTGATTTGTTGATACAAATCTGCTTCTAACATTAAACGTTCAGGAGTAAGGGGGACTTCGTTTAAATATTCTAAAGCTTCGTCTGTATGATTTTCGGAAATCAATCCATCAATAAAATAAATTAGTATTTCATCTTCATCGGGATACTTCATATAAAGAGTTCTAAAAACTTCAAGACCTTGAGGTGTTAGACCAAAATTGTATAGTGTCTCACCTAAAACGAACAACGCATCATCATCGTCAGACTCCAATGCTTGTTGTACTCGAGAATCAAGCTGGCTTAATTTTTGTAGATTGATATCATCGATTAATTTATAGATGTCTTGCATATTATCCCTCATTTTCTAATTGTTTTAACATAGGTAAGAACCCCGGGAAAGATACGTTTACACTTTCAAATTGATGAATACGTACAGGTTGTTCAGTGAGTAATGAAGCAACTGCTAGCATCATGCCAATTCTATGATCCGTATGGCTATCGAGATCTGAAAGTTTGGAAACTGTTGAAGGCTCAATGATAAGCCCATCTTCTGTCGGTTTTAATTTTAAGCCAAGTTTACTCAGTTCGTTTGCTGTCGTATCAATTCGATTGGTTTCTTTTACCTTTAATTCTTCAGCATCTTTTATGATACTTGAACTCGTAGCTTGTGTACAGAGTAATGCAATCACTGGTAACTCATCAATACAACGTGGGATGAGTGAACCTCCAATTTCAATACCTTGTAAATGAGGTGTATATTGTACACGAAGCGTCGCTGTAGGCTCGGGTCCGTCGGTTTGTTGAGTTAATGTAAGGCGGCCTCCCATTTTCTGTACAATTTCAATGATGCCATCACGTGTGGGGTTGATTCCTACATTGTTTATCGTGATATCACTATTCGGTGTTATTAAGGCAGCAACAATAAGAAAAGCGGCTGAAGAGATGTCGCCTGGAACATAAAAATCTCGTGCAACAATGTTGTCAATCCCTCTCGGTGGCAATGTCACTGTTAATTGATTTGTTTCAACAGGTATCTGATAATGGGCAAACATCGTTTCTGTGTGATTACGAGACACTTCAATTTCATGTATGACAGTTTCTTCATTGGCAAACAAACCCGCTAATAAAATAGCACTTTTTACTTGCGCACTTGCAACGGGCATTTGATAATCTATGCCTCGAACTTGACTTGGCATTACAATGAGTGGTGTATAGTTTTCATCAACGCCACTAATATTGATATTCATCTTTTGAAGTGGTTGTAAGATACGATTCATTGGCCTTTTTGCAATAGATGCATCGCCTGAAAGCACACTTCTTAACCCCATTCCGCCAGATAGTCCTGCTAATAATCTTGTTGTTGTACCTGAATTTCCTGTATATAAACATTGATGGGGTGTTTTAAAATCTTGATACCCTGGTGAATCAATCACTATTTTTTCTGATGTGATGGTCATCTTGACCCCTAGTTTTTCAAATATTTCGGCTGTACGTAAACAATCTTCACCTAACAGAGGTTGATAGATGACTGATGTTCCTTTCGCTAAAGAAGCAAAAATGATTGCACGGTGTGTCATTGATTTGTCTCCGGGAACCGTGATTTCCCCTTTTAGAGGACCTTTTAATGTTATGGTTTCCATTTAATTCACCTCTTTGTGGAGTTGCTTAAGTTGCATAAATGCTTGATGTAAAATGTTACGATTCACGTGGACTGCAATAGGACTACCGATGCCTTTTAATAAAACCATGCGTACACCATCAGCGTCATTTTTTTTATCGTGTAACATCAGCGCATATAACGGTTCAAATTGGAACGATGTGACGATTTCCAACGGATAACCTAATGATTCGAAGTAACGATAATAGTGTTGAAGATTAAACGAAGTGTTGAATAAAATATTTGATACAATAAATTGATATAATATGCCAATCATAACAGCATAACCATGTGGTAATCGATGATGATATTCTACAGCATGACCAAAAGTATGACCTAAATTTAAAAACTGGCGTTGTCCCTTTTCTTTTTCATCTTCAACGACAATTTGTAATTTTGTTTGGATACCTTGAATTAAGTATGTTTCGATTTGTTTTAAAGATTTGAGCTCTATTTGACTCGGGTATTGATTTTCTAAAGCTTTTGTTGCATTTTCATTTCTCAATAAAGCATGTTTGTATATTTCAGCGAAGCCACTTAATATTTCGCTTTCAGGTAACGTGTCTAAAAAGTCTAAATCATATAGTACCGCTTTTGGCCGATGAAATGCGCCTACTAAATTTTTACCTTGCTTTGTATTAATGCCGACCTTACCTCCGATACTTGAATCGTGTGCCAAAAGTGTCGTAGGAACTTGTATAAAATCTACGCCTCTCAAAAGTGTAGCAGCTAAAAAGCCTACAAAATCTCCTGTAGCGCCACCTCCAATTGCGACAAGACAGGTATTTCGAGTGGGATGATAAGATAATAATAACTCTAAGTACTCTTCATAATATGAGAAATATTTGACTTGCTCTCCTGAAGGAATCGTGATGCATGTCATCGCTTGAGTGGTCACAAGTTGATCGATTTTACTTTTCCAAAGTTGATAAACTGATGCATCTACGAAGACGAAAGTGTGCTGATAACTCGAAGTGAATTCGGTTAGCTTGTTTAAGGATGAATGTGCGACAATAATAGGATAATTATTTTGTGCGTATGTGGTTGTCAATTCCAATGTCAATCACCTATTCTTTTAAAATGTTTTGTTAAGTTCGCGTCTCTCTGTTACAAGTTGAACTAAACGTGCGAAATCATGTGAACCAAATTCTTCTAAAATTGCTTTCGAGATTTCAAAAGATACCGCGTGTTCGCAAACGACACTCGCAGCAGGTACAGCACAACTATCTGAACGTTCAATCGTTGCTTTAAATGGCGCTTTCGTATCAATATCAACTGAATCAAGTGGTTTGTACAAGGTAGGAATCGGCTTCATAACACCATTCACAATGATTGGCATCCCATTTGACATTCCGCCTTCTAAACCACCAAGATGATTGGAGGCTCTGTAGTAACCTTTTTCCTCTGAAAATAAAATTGGGTCTTGTATTTCACTGCCTAACTTTTCACCAGCTTTAAAACCTTCGCCAAAACTAACACCTTTAAATGCATTAATACCAACGACGCTTTGTGCAATGCGACCATCTAATTTTCTATCATAATGCACATAACTTCCTATACCGATTGGCATATGATTTACAATCACTTGCACCACACCACCGATTGAGTCACCGTCTTTTTTAGCTTGATCGATTTTATCACGGATAGCTTGAGCAATTTGAGAATCAATTACGCGGACATCATTTTGTTCTACATTTTCTATAATTGTTTCAATATCATAAATACCTTGATCTTTAATGCCACCAATTTCAACAACACGACTATAAACGTCTATACCCAATTGTTTAAGCATTTGCTTGCAAAGTGCCCCCACAGCCACTCTTGACGCAGTCTCTCGTGCAGATGAACGCTCTAAGATATTGCGTAAATCACGATGGTTGTATTTCATCCCGCCAACTAAATCAGCGTGTCCTGGTCGCGGTTTAGTAATGACACGTTTCATATTGTCTTGCGCTTCTTCTGAGATAGGTTCAGCACCCATAATGTTACGCCAATGTGTAAAATCATCGTTCTTTATGACAACGGTGATAGGACTTCCTAAAGTATAGCCGTGACGCACACCAGAAACTATTTCAACTGTGTCTTTTTCAATTTGCATACGGCGACCTCGGCCGTATCCACCTTGACGTTTAAACATTTCTTCATTGATTTGATTGATATCGATTTTCATATTTGAAGGCAATCCCTCAATAATAACTGTTAATTGCGGTCCATGTGATTCTCCAGAAGTTAAAAACCTTAACATGACTGACACGCCCCCTTAGATTAATATTCCTAATCAATTTGCGATTAATAGATCTAATTTAAAATTCGTATGCCTCATATCATAGCATAAAATAAAAGATAAATTAATACAATTCAGTCTTTTTTGTTTATCGCTTTTAATGGCTAAAGTATATATTAGTATAACGCTTTTTAATCGTATTCTTTGAAGCGGCTCTGTATTAAGCGCTCTATACATAGGTTAAATGAATTGATTTGATGGAAATAGTTAGAATGATGTGTCGCTCAAAGACAACTGCTTTTGCTCGAACAAATGCTTATTATAGTAGAAAGATGTATCAATGACTATATATTCATTTGAAAGACATAAAAAGGCTGTGGGTTGATACAAATGAGGCACAAATCAAAAAGAGAAACCCGAGATGATTCCGTTGTTTTCACGAAAGTCTCGGGTTCTTAATAATTAACCTTCATACAACCAAGTTTCATCAGGTGTATGATATGTACTGATTTCTTCTTCGTTAAACCATAAGGCAATTTCTCGCTCAGCAGATGCGATAGAGTCTGAGCCGTGGATGACATTACGACCAACAGTCAAGCCTAAGTCTCCTCGAATTGAGCCTGGTGTAGCTTCAGATGGATTTGTGCTACCGATAATATGTCTTGCGACTGCAACAGCATTTTCACCTTCTACAACCATTGCGAATACAGGTGCTGAAGTAATGAAAGAAACTAATGAAGAATAAAATGGTTTCCCTTCATGTTCTTGATAATGAGTTTCTGCAAGTGATTTAGAAACTGTCATCAATTTTGCACCTACAAGTTTTAAACCTTTTTGCTCGATACGCTGTACAATTTCACCTATTAATTTACGTTGAACAGCATCTGGCTTAATCATTACAAAACTTTTTTCCATGTTGAGATATCCCCCTGTGTATTTATAGTACAAGAATATCCTATCATTAGTTTGAAGCGCTTTCAACAACAAACTCATCTAATGCATTCTGTTTTGTAATCGTTTAATTAATTTTTTAAAATGCGGTGTAATATCACTTTTAGGTAAAGTATTAAGTAAGCTTGTCGCTTTATCCAAATATTTTTGACTAATATCTAGCGATTGTTGAATGACATCAGAATTTCTAATCTGATTTATGCACCACTCAAAATCAGCAGTATCTGACTGTCGATTTAAAGCCACAACTTTCTCTTTAAACGTCGGATTGTTTCTCATTTCCAATAAGACAGGAAGTGTCATATGTCCATTGCGTAAATCACTTCCGACAGGCTTCCCTAATTTTTTCTCTGTACTCGTAAAGTCAAGCACATCGTCAATAATTTGAAAGCTCATTCCAATATTATGGCCAATGTTGCGCATTTTTCTTACAGTTTCGGTATCAGCTTCAGCTGTCATTGCGCCAACTTCAGTTGCTAATTGGATTAATAATGCTGTTTTACGATTAATACGTCTCAAATAATTGGTCATCGATTGTGTAGCTCTAAATTGATCTTGAAATTGAAACAATTCACCTCGACAAACTTCAATAATAGCTTGTGAAAGCGTTTGATGGATGCGATAATCTTCAATTTGAGATAAGTGTTCTAATGCCCGGGCAAGCAAAAAATTTCCAGTCAATATGGCTGTAGGTTGATCCCACTTTTTTTCAATCGTCAACTTCCCTCTTCTTTTGTCGCTTAAATCAATCACATCATCATGTACAAGTGTCGCCATATGAATAAGTTCGAGCGATGTAGCTACTTGATAAGCAGCTGTATTTGCAGGGTTTTGACCAACATAACTGCTTAAAATGACAAAAAGAGGTCGAATACGCTTGCCACCAGATGATAAGAGGTGATTAGCAGCATTTTCAAGTGTTGAATCATCCGATTGAACCAACTGCTTTAACGAGTTTTCAATTTTTTTAATTTCTTGATTCAAATTTATTTTCGACATGCATAATCACCTTTTAATTATTTCGATTTCGGTTTGTATGCTAAGTGCATAGCTGATACACCACCGGTAAAACTACGTACTTTAACATTTTGGAAATGCACTGATTCGAAAAGACCTTTTAATTTATTACGGTCTGGAAAATCAAATGCAGATTGCTGTAACCATTCATACTCTTGTTTTGATTTAGCGAAAATTTTACCGAATAATGGCATTACAAATTTAAAATACATTTTATAAACTTGTTTAAATACTGGAATAGTTGGTTGACTTGTTTCTAAACATACGACCATGCCCCCTGGTTTTAGGACACGATGCATTTCAGATAAAGCTTTTGAATAATCTGGAACGTTTCTTAATCCAAATCCGATTGTGACATAATCAAAAACATTATCATCAAAAGGGAGTGCCATCGCATCGCCTTGTACAAGACGAATATTATCCATATGTGCAGTCTTTTCTTCGCCTACCTTTAACATGTTTTCACTGAAATCAAGTCCTGTGACTTCGCCTTCTGGACCTACAGCTTTGCTCAACGCAATTGTCCAATCAGCAGTACCACAACATACATCTAGTGCTTTTGAACCAGGCTTAACGTTCATTTCTTTCATCACTTTTTTACGCCATACTTTATGTTGTTCAAAGCTAATAATGTTGTTTAATCGGTCATATTTACCGGATATATTTTGAAATACCTCATGAACATGGGCTTTGTTTACATTGTTTTTAGCCATTTTAGAAACCTCATTTATTCTTTAATATAATTTTGGAGTTGGTTAATCGTCTCTTCAATTTCAGTCGTATCAAAATCGATGAGATAGGTTAAATGTTGAATTTCAAGATGATTAATCAGGTAGGCACGAAGAGTATTAAATTCAGTTTCTTTGCTGAATCGGTCAATTAGAACTTTAATTAAGAGGGTTTCAATCGTAATGATTGTCTCCAAAAATTCTTTTTGGCTTAGCGCTTTGCCTTGATGTTGTATGAATGATTTCAGTTCATTTATTTTAACAATCGCCTGACTCATTTTAAGTTGAAAATGAACATCTTTTAAATCCGCTATTAATTGATAATAGTGGGCACTCATTAAATCACCTATTAAAATTGCATCCCGTTCATAATGATAGAAGCTAATCCGATCTAGATGCTTCATTGATGTATCAATTGAAAGGCATGCAAGTTTCGCATTTAAAGGGACTGATAACTGATCTAACAAATGACTTAATGGTTTATTAATATGTATATTATCTGGTTGATTCAATTGATTCAGTCGATTATCAATTTGTCGTTGTAAATACGTTAAAGTATTTTCCATATGCCCCACCTCTATTTTTAATCACTCTCTATCTTAACACTATCATTCAAAAATTTAAATCTGAATTACTTTTCTATAAGAGATATTGAGGTTTTGAGATGGTTGTATTGTGAAAAGATATGGAAAATGACTTAATTAAAGCAAAAAGCCCTATAAAGGGCTTTTTTACTTGTAAATAATTGAATTATTTTACTGCATCTTTCAATGCTTTACCTGCTTTGAAAGCTGGAACTTTACTTGCAGGAATATCAATTTCTTTACCAGTTTGAGGGTTACGTCCTTTACGTGCAGCACGTTCACGTACCTCAAAGTTACCGAAACCGATTAATTGTACTTTTTCACCTTTAGCTAGTGTTTTTTGAATTGATTCAAAAACAGCATCAACTGCTTGACCAGCTTCTTTTTTAGTAAGTTCAGCTTGATCAGCAACAGCGTTGATTAAGTCAGTTTTGTTCATGTCAATTCACCTCCTCAAAGGTTATGTAATGATAATTCAATTATCATTATGGTATGACTTTAACACAAGCCCATACAAGACTGCAACGATTTATATGCGAAAAACGTTGATTTAATCGCATTTTGTTAAATTTTAGAGATTTATGACTAAAATGACACCCTTCAAGGAAAGTTATTCTGATTTTTTAGTTCTTCCCATTAATGCTTTTACTGCGCGTTCAACAGGCTCATCCTCGAACAGTACACGGTATAACGCTTCAGTGATTGGCATCTCGACTTGTACCGCATTGGATAAATGATAAACAGATTCAGTTGTATAGACACCTTCAGCAACCATATTCATTTCACTCATAATTTCTTTCAACTTTTTCCCCTTACCGAGCTGATAACCTAAAGTGAAGTTACGAGAATGCGTTGAAGTACAAGTCACGATTAAATCTCCAATGCCTCCTAAACCTTGGAAAGTAAGAGGGTCAGCTCCCAGTTTGACGCCAAGTCTTGTTATTTCAGCAAGCCCTCGTGTCATTAAAGCAGCTTTTGCATTATCACCAAAGCCCATACCGACTAATACGCCACTCGCAATAGCAATAATATTTTTCAAAGCGCCCCCGAGTTCTACGCCAACTAAATCATCATTCGTATAAACACGTAAATAATCTGTCATAAAAAGGTCTTGGATACATTTACGTAATTCAGGATCACTTGAAGCAGCTGCGACAGTTGTAGGTTGTTTAATGACAACTTCTTCAGCATGACTCGGACCAGATAGAACGCCAATACCAGCATTATATTCAGGAGAAATTGTGTCTGCTAACATTTCAGATACACGTTTAAATGTTCCGTTTTCAATCCCTTTTGTAACATGGATAAACGATTTGCGAGTCGTTAACAATCCATTGACTTGTGTCATCACCTCTCGGATAGCTTTTGTTGGTAAGGCAACAAGGAAAATATCTGCATGGTCAATTGCCGCTTCGATATTTGTTGTCGCATTAATATGGTGATTTAATTCTACGTTCTTCAAATAATTATGATTGGTATGATGCGTGTTAATCTCTTCAACAGTTGATAAAGTTTTCCCCCACATGAGTGTGTTATGGCCATTCTCTGCTAGAACATTTGCTAATGCAGTACCAAAACTGCCTGTACCAAACACGGTAATGCTTGTCATATAAACCCCTCCGATTTAGTTTCGTTTTCGAGCAATAATGTGAACAGGCGTACCTTCAAAACCGAACGCTTGTCTAATTTGATTTTCAAGGTAACGTTTGTATGAGAAGTGTAATAGTTCTACATCATTAACAAACACCACAAACGTTGGTGGCTCAATAGCGACCTGTGTAGCATAAAATACGTTCAATCTGCGGCCTTTATCCGTAGGTGTTGGATTCATGGCAATGGCATCTGTAATGACTTCGTTCAGCGTTGAACTTTGTACACGTTTTTTATGGTTTTCACTTGCTTCGTTAATTAACGGGAATAACGTGCGTAAACGCGTACCTTCTTTAGCAGATACAAAAGCGATTTGTGCATAGTCTAAAAATTGGAAGTTTTGTCTAACATCATCCATAAATTTTTTCATTGTTTTACTGTCTTTTTCTAATGTGTCCCATTTATTGACTACGATAACGATAGCTTTTCCTTCTTCGTGTGCATAGCCCGCAACACGCTTGTCTTGTTCGATAATACCTTGTTCTGCATCGAGTACGACAAGGACGACATTAGAACGTTCAATGGCTTTCAATGCGCGTAACACTGAATATTTTTCAGTAGATTCGTAGACTTTACCTTTTTTACGCATACCCGCCGTATCAATTAATACATAATCTTGGTCTTCATAGCTGTATACAGTATCAATGGCGTCACGTGTTGTTCCTGCTACATTAGAGACGATAACACGATCTTCACCAAGAATCGCATTGATTAAACTAGATTTACCAACATTGGGTCTTCCAATTAATGATAATCGTATTGTGTCTTCATCATATGGATCTTCTTCTTCAGGTTTAAAATGTTTTGCGACCTCTTCTAATAAGTCTCCAAGTCCAAGTCCGTGTGAGCCTGAAAGTGGGAAAGGTTCTCCAAATCCAAGTGAGTAAAAGTCATAAATATCATTGCGCATTTCATGATTATCTACTTTATTGACAGCCAATACGACTGGCTTTTTTGATTTATATAGCATCTGTGCAACCATCTCATCACTTTGAGTGATACCTTCCCGCACATTGACCATAAATATAATGACATCCGCTTCATCAATCGCAATTTCGGCTTGTGCGCGAATTTGTGTTTGAAAAGGTGCATCCCCAATTTCGATACCGCCAGTATCAATAATATTAAATTCGTGTGTTAACCAATCGCCACTTGCATAAATACGGTCACGTGTTACACCAGGTGTATCTTCCACTATGGACACACGCTCGCCGACGATGCGGTTAAAAATAGTAGATTTTCCAACGTTAGGACGACCAACGATAGCAACTACAGGTTTCGTCATGATTGTTCTTCCTCTCTATTAATATCTTTATTATTTTAACATATCCGTGTAAGCGCATCGACTACAAGCACTATGCTAAATACAACAATCGTATTATATCATGTGAAGTAATGGATATAAATGGAACGTATAACAGTCTTTTTCTCTTCATTAATGCATTCAAAGAAAAAGAGTAAAGTACAAGTCAATTGTAATTGCTTAGACTCATACTTTACTCCAGAAATATAGACGAATGCATCAACACATATCTGATTAATGATCTATGTTGACGCATTGTAATCTCAATAAATTTATATTATAAATTTAAGTCTTTAAGTTTATCTCCAAAAACATCTCCTAATGTAGGATTGTTTTCATTTTCATCAGTTGATTGTTGCGTGTATTGTTGTGTTGTTTCCTCTGAAGCTTCTTCAGTTTCCTCTTTAGGTAAAGCCGCTTTGATTGATAATGAAATACGTTCTTCTTCAGGATTGATACCTAAAATTTTAACTTGAACTGTTTGTCCAGGCTCAAGTACTTCACCAGGTGTACCAATGTGCTTATGGCTGATTTCAGAGATATGAACAAGGCCTTGTAAACCATGATCGATTTCAACAAATGCACCGAAAGAAGCTAAACGCATAACTTTACCTTCTACAACGTCACCTTCACTATATTTTTCTTGAATCGTTTCGAAAGGACTAGGTAAAGTATCTTTAATTGAAAGTGAAACACGCTCAGAATCTTGTTCTACAGAACGAACTTTCACTTTTACAGTATCGCCAATTGTAACGACTTCTTCAGGTGTTTTTACATGCTCGTGAGATAACTCAGATACATGGACTAAACCATCTACGCCACCAAGATCGATGAAAGCACCAAAGTTAGTTAATCGTGCTACTTTTCCTTCGATAATGTCGCCAGCTTTAATAGATTTTAAAAGTTCTGCTTTTTTCTTCTCATTTTCTTCTGCTTCTACTGCTTTGCGGCTTAAGATGACACGATTTTTTTCAGGTTCAAGTTCTTCAACTTTAAGTTCAAGCACCTTACCTTCATAATCTGAGAAATCTTCAATGTAATCAGTTGAAATTAACGATGCAGGAATGAATCCTCTTTGACCAACATCCACTACTAAGCCACCTTTAACAACTTCTGTTACTTTAGCCTCAATTGTTTCGTTGTTATCTAATTTTTCTTGTAAGTACGCATAAGATTTCTCTTCTTCTAACTTGCGTTTAGAAAGGATGTAACTTCCTGTTTCATTTTCCTCATCGATTTCAATTTTAGTAACATATGCACCGATTTCATCTCCAACTTTAACAACTTCATTCGCGTTGTCCACGTGATAAGTTGATAGTTGGCTGATAGGAATAATGCCGTTAAATTTCCCACCATTTACATGTACAACAACGTGTTTATCTTCAATTTGCTGTACTTCACCTGTAATCTTATCGCCTTCCTTAATGTCATTAATCATTGATTCATTGAATTCTTCAGTCATCATGAATGCCTCCTTATACTACTACATAATAATAACTTCTTATAAAAGCGTTGAATTGTCAAGAAATTTAGATAAGTTTGAATAAAATAATTCAAACTTTATTTACTAGCGCTATAATTCTATTTGTGACCTCTTCAATCGATAATCCTGTTGTATCAATTTCTACAGCGTCATCTGCTTTTTTTAATGGTGAAATTTCACGATTCATATCATAGGCATCTCTTTCGGCAATATCTTTTTTTAATTGTTCGATTGAGGATACAATTCCGCGTTCTTGGTTATCTTTGAAGCGGCGCTCAGCACGCTCTTCAACAGATGCAATCATATATACTTTCACTTCGGCATCAGGAAGAACAGTTGTGCCAATATCTCGGCCATCCATAACGATGCCTTTTTTAGCCGCTAATTTTTGTTGTGCTTGTACTAAAAACGCACGTACCTCTTTGATTGAAGCAACATAGGATACTTCTTGCGTGACATCGTTTTCTCGTAGAAAATCAGTGACATCTTCATCATTTAAATAGACACGCTGACCTTTTTCTGGATCATATGCAAGATGTAAATCAATTTGATCCATCATTTTGTCAAAATGCACAATGCGGTCCTTATGTTGTAAGTAATAATAAGTGATCGCACGATACATAGCCCCTGTATCGACGTAGACCATTCCGAGTTGTCCTGCAACTCTTTTCGCTATAGTACTTTTACCAGCAGCCGCTGGTCCATCTAATGCAATGTTTATCGCTGTCATTTGTTACCTTCCTTGTCGTTTGTTTAACATTATTTTATCATAAGAATGGATGGCTTTACGAGGAGGAACTTATATGAAAAAATTATTAGTCATACATACAGGGGGCACCATAAGTATGTCGGAAGATGAATCGAATAAAGTCAGTACGACTGCTGACAACCCTATCTCACATCATCAGGATGTCATTGCGAAATATGCAAAAATTGATGAAATTATGCCTTTTAACGTGCCTTCGCCACATATGACAATAGAGCATGTGAAGATTTTAAAAAATATGATTGAAACACCAGAAAACTTGAATTATTATGATGGCTTTGTCATTACTCACGGTACAGATACATTAGAAGAAACTGCTTTTTTATTAGATTTAACAGTTGCTACTTCTAAACCGATTGTTATCACGGGTGCCATGCGGTCTTCAAATGAAATTGGTTCCGATGGTCTATACAATTTTATCGCTGCAATTCGTGTTGCGATATCGAATGACTCTGAAAATAAAGGTGTAATGGTTGTATTTAATGATGAAATTCACACGGCACGTAATGTGACTAAAACACATACATCAAATACGAATACATTTCAAAGTCCCAATCACGGGCCGCTTGGTGTGATAACGAAAGCAGGCATTTACTTTCATCATAAACCTTATGAAAGCCAAAATTTTCATTTGATTGACTCTACACTGAACATTCCACTTGTTAAAGCGTATATGGGAATGGGAAGTGAAATGTTGCAATTTTATGCAGATACACAAGTAGATGGATTAATCGTCGAAGCATTAGGGCAAGGTAATCTTCCGCATACTGCAATGCAAGGGCTGAATGCATGTTTAGCACAAGGTATACCCATTGTGTTAGTTTCACGTTCTTTTAACGGTATTGTAAGTGCTGTGTATGCGTATGAAGGTGGCGGTCATCAACTGTATGAAAAAGGTGTTATCTTTTCTAATGGGTTAAATGGTCAAAAAGCTAGACTTAAATTGTTAGTGGCATTAAGTAATCAATTGACTCATCCACAAATACAAAACTATTTTAATGAATAAAACCATATAAATTGGATTTTTTAAGATAGGATAAAAGTGATTGTGGATGAGTCTAACTGGTGTTATGCGCGCACGCATTGAGGAACATAAGTTTGTTCTTTAATGCGTTTTATATGCGGACTGATTAATTTAAAATAAGCAAAAATTGGGGTTAATATACGTAAAACTGAATTTATGAGAAGATTATAAATAAACAACAGAGCAGTAGTTGTCTATGGCAAACATGACATAGACAACTACTGCTCTGTTTAGATACGCTAAAGGCAGCGTATCATTTATGATTCTAGCGGCGCTTGCTTTTTAGTTAAAATATCTTGCGCAATTGCATCGCCATGATATTTGCCATTTTCTATAAAAATTGTGTTCGCATCATTTCCTGCCGCAATAACACCTGCAATATAGCAATTTTCGATATTTGTTTCATACGTATCGTGATGGTATACTGGCGCTGTTCCAAAATCGTTTGTATGCACTTCGATACCGATAGATTTCAAAAATTCATAATCTGGATGATAGCCAATCATTGCAAATACATAATCGTTTGGAATGGTGATACGTTCACCCTCTTTTTCAAAAGTAACATGACTGTCAGTAATTTGAGTGACAACACTATTAAAATGCATTTTTACGTTTCCTCTACGGACCAATGATTCAAAATTAGGTAAAATCCATGGCTTAATAGAAGGTGAATAAGCTGCACCACGATAGATTACGGTTACTCGTGCTCCCGCTTTTTCTAATTCAATTGCAGCATCGACTGCTGAATTTTTCCCACCAATAACAACGACATCTTGGTCAAAAAAAGGATGGGGTTCTTTGAAATAATGCATGACTTTTGAAAGTTCAGCGCCTTCAACCTCTAATGTGTTATGTTGACCATAATAACCCGTTGCAACAGTTAAAAAACGACATTGATAAACATCTTTCGTAGTAGTTAAAGTGAAATGATCGTCCATTTTCTTCACTGTTAAAACTTCTTCAAAAGCATTAATATTTAACTGATGATACTTTACGACTTCTCTATAATAAACAAGTGCTTGATTTCTTCTAGGTTTAAGCTCCTCAACAATAAAAGGAACATCACCAATGCTGAGTTTATCACTTGAAGAGAAAAATGTTTGGTGTGTAGGGTAATGATAAATGGCATCTACTACATTACCTTTCTCAATAATAAGCGTTTCAATCCCTTTTTTCTTTTGTTCTATAGCAGCACTTAAGCCACAAGGACCGCCACCGATGATGATACTCTCTACAGTTTTCATTTTTAAACAAGAACATTAAAAAATGATGGTGAGTTACCACATATTATGCTACTTTAATGTTCTATATAGCCTCCTAATTCACATACTAGCACAGTATATTATAAGAACTGTTATTTTCCTTAAGTATTATAACAAGTTTTTTTATGAATCTAAATTGAAATGTATGTATAAAGTGTTAAATTTTTCAGGCTAATGAAGTGACTAGAATACTGGTTTATGCGTTTTTTCCTTCTTTTATATGACTTGTAATTTTGACTCCCTCAAAATTTAAAACATAAATAAGACTAGAAAATCTTAATTTATTTAGATTTCCTAGTCTTATTTTTAATCATCTGTATTGGCTGAGGATGATAGTACTGTATATGCGTCTTCCCAGTCATATAAAATATAATAATTATGGAATAATCAATTGTTGTCCATTTCTAATATTATTACCTTGGATACCATTTGCACGTCTAATTTTTTCGACATTTTCAGGAGAACCATTTCCATAGTATTGAATGGCAATGCGGTATAAGTTTTGGTTACCTGTTACCGTATGGGTATGGCCAGTATTATTTTGTGCTTGTTGATTATTCGCTTGACCATTTTGTTGGCCATATTGTTGATTACTTTGATTATATTGTTGTTGATTTTGATCTGTAGGATCTTGTGCACTGTTGTTATTTTGATCTGAAGCATTTGAGTCATCAGTGGCATTGTCATTATCAGCACTATTATTGTCATCTTGACTGTCTGATTGTGCTTTATCATCGTCTTTAGTCGATTTATCTTTCTCTTTATCTGATTCACTGTGCTCTTTCGTTTCATGTTTTTGAGCAACGTGTGATGCATGGTCGCCTTGTTGATTATGGTTAACGAGATAAATACCACCAAAAATCGCTAAAGTACCTAATAAAATAATCGCTGCTAATAAAGGTAACAATTTCTTGAATCTACCACCGCCTGATCTACCATTTGAAACATGTGTCTCATAAGCGGGTTGACTGTTTTCAGTACCTGTATGTGATGATTGATGTGTTTGTGACGCGCCTGCTCCTACTGCTGCACCACTTACTGCATTTTCTTTATCTGTTTTATTTTCATGCTGCGCTTTTTTATCGCTTGAAGATGCATCATCTTGGTTTGAATGGAAACTTTCTGAAGACTCATGATGAGAGGTTGTTTTATTGTGATGATGTTTAGCGATAGCGCCACCCCCTACAGCGGCAGCACCTGTTAAGGCAGCTTTGTCTTTAGTATTGCTTTTTTTGTGATTGCCTGTCTGCGCAGTATGATTTTGATCATGTGTTTGCTCTGCTTTATGATCTTTTATACTTTGGTCATTTTGTTGAGCCTCTTGCGTTGAATGCTCTGTTGCCTCATCTTTGGCGATAGGTTGATCGTTTTTCGCTTTTGTATGTTCATCCTGATGATTGACAAAGCCCCCTACTTTCCCAGGTCTTTTTTGAGATTTTTCATTAGTTTCTTGTTCACTCGAATCAATTTGTTGATCTGCTTGATTTTCGTCATTTACAGGTGATGGACCATGTTCTCTCTTTCTATGACGTCTTGATGCATTTCGAGGTGGGAATTGTTGGTTGTTTTCAGTTTGTTGTTCTGAATCGTCTACATGAATCTCACTTGATGGTTCATCATGATTGTGAGATTTAATTTCTTGACGACTCTGTTCGAATTCATCCTTAAAATTATCTTTTGACACATACATTCATCCTTTCTACTTATATTAAATATATAGCTATATTTAAGGAATTTAAAACATGATAACCTCAATTATTAAAGAAAATTTACCAACCGTTTACATATCCCGATGATTGAAATAGCTATTAAGTATTTATATTGATTATAGCGGTTTTAAAAACGCTGTGTAAAGCATTGTGAAAACTAATGAAATAAATTTTCTAATTTTTCATTGTAGTCTAACTTTCGCTTCACTTTTTTCTTATTTTTTTCATATATAGGTTCGATTGATTCACAACGATCACAACATTGTGACGTAGTTTCATTAGGCATTTGAAAATAAGAAAGGAGATGCTGTCTTCTACATTTTTGAGTTAAAACATAATGATGCATATGGCGGAAAGCGCGCAATTTTATTTCTTCATTTTGTTTGAAAATGGCACGTAATTGTGCGAGTGTAAATGCCTCGCTCAAAACATCTAAAATCTCTATTATTTCTGAGTCTATCAATTGTCCGAGTTCATATTGTTGAATATCTTCTTCTCTTATAATATTTCCTGTTGCCAGAGTTTCCATTAAATATTGGTCATCTGGCTGAAACAATGCAATCGCTTGGCTTTGTTGACCATCTCTACCAGCACGTCCAATTTCTTGCATATAGCTAGAAGGACTTGGAGAAAGATGAAAGTGAATGATTGTCCGGATATCTGGTTTATTAATTCCCATTCCAAAAGCACTCGTCGCTACAATGATGCGAATATCATTTTTTAAAAACTGCTGTTGTACCGTTAATCGTTCTTGATAAGATAAATCTCCATGATAAATTCCTGTTAAATACCCAGCTTGATAAATAGTCTGTGCAAGCGCTAAGCAAACTTTTTTTGAAGAGACATAAACGATGGTTGGTCCTGAATGCTCAATTTTGTTAATTAACCATGTAACTTTCTCTTCATGAGAAGCCATTAATTCTACGGATAGAGAAATATTAGGACGGTCCATTGAAAATTGAATCTTGTGCATCGGTTGTTGAATAACCCTTTCAATATCTTGTTGTATGTGAGTTGTCGCTGTTGCTGTCAATGCTAAAACAGTTGCCTGTTCAAACTGTTGCGTTATCTTTCCGATTAAAGCATAATGCGGTCGAAAGTCAAACCCCCACTCAGAAAGACAGTGGACTTCATCTAATACCACAATGCCAAAGGAAATATTTTTAAATTGGTTGAAGTTATGCGGTTGTAAAATGAACTCTGGGCTCACAAAAACAAAACGCGAAGATTTTATTTGTGCAAGCGCTACTCTTTTTTCAGCATCTTCTAAACCAGAATGAATGGCAACAACCTTTTGCTCCCCTTTCATTTTCATTTGCATCACTTGATCGTCCATTAAAGAAATAAGAGGTGAGATAATAAGTGTTGGCTGTTGTTTTATATAAGTAGGCAATTGATAGCAAAGTGTTTTACCTGTACCGGTTGGTAAAATACCCAGCGTATTCTGATGTTGTAACACACTGGAAATGATTTCTTCTTGCCCTGGTCTAAATGATGTGAAGCCGAAAAATTGTTTTAAAGCTGCTTTAAGCATCTAATTCTCCTTTAGCAATACCTACAATTGCAAGTTTAATTTCGAAGTACGACATGTTATCAAATCGTTCTTTATAACGTTTTAAACGCTGATACGGTTCAGCATTATATTGATTAATAAATTCTTGATTAAAGTGATGGAGAAAATCCTGATAGTTATGCATTTGATTTTTCATAAATAAATCTAAAATATGATCCTCGATTGTATTTTCTCTCACACCTTCAATTTGAGCAATTTTTTGGAGGGTGTAGCCTTGATTCAATAGTTGCGCTGTCCGATGAACCGGTTGTGAAACGTCAAGTCTCAGTGCACATTGTGAAAGTATAGGAAAGTCACCGCTTTCGTTTATCATTATATAAATTTGAACAAGTTCTTCGTAAAACATTTTGAATAAATCGTCGCTCTCGATAGATTCAATCATACTGATTTGGGTAAAAGTATACATCGGCTCATCAAAACCTGTTAATAAATAATGGGTACAAATTTTTTCTCGTTGTGCTTCTAATTTTTGATAAAGCGTACGCAATTCTTGCTCTAATTGAGATAAAATATTTTCTGTTTGATCAGATTGATAAATTTGCTTTACAACATGATGGACTTCAGTTTGAGAAGAAATCGGTTGAAAAGTCATTTGATTGTGTCTGGCATATGAATAAGTTTGTATGAGTAGTTGTATTGCATTAAAAGAAGCTTGTAAACATGGAAAAGTAATTTGATTTGTTATTTTTAGGTCGGTTGTAACGGGTTCTTCTTTAATGATTTCTTCAAAAGTTTGCATTTTAAGCTTAGGTGCACAACCATATAAAGACAACAGATTTAAAGAGACAGCATCAAAAAAAGTTTGATGAGATTTTTTTCCTATGATAATATTAAAGATGCTTTTTTTAGTTTTGTAGGCTGATGCATGATGATATGCATAATTAATTAAGTGTTTCATCATTAGACCTCATTCTAAAACGAATATATTGAAAATTTAAGTACACAGAACTACAATAAAATTATAATGTTAGTGTGGCACTTTGAAAAGGGAGGCGAAAAAAATTGGCTAAATATACGATAGTTGATATGGATACTTGTATCGCTTGTGGCGCATGTGGTGCAGCGGCTCCAGATATTTATGACTACGACGATGAGGGTATCGCATATGTGATTTTAGATGACAACCAAGGTACAACGCCAGTACCAGAAGAATTGTATGAAGACCTTGAAGATGCTTTTGAAGGTTGCCCTACTGATTCTATTAAAGTTGAAGAGGAATCATTTGACGGCGATGCACTCAAATTTGAGTAGACAATAAACAGAGATGATTGCTAGAGACAAGATGTCTTTAATATAAATATAAAACAATTGAATGTCTAAGTATAGACAGAAGTTGAGTGGATGTTTTCATGTTGTACATCCTACTCAACTTATTTATTTTAAAGTTGTAAATGGTGCGTTCAGCTACACTTGTCATTAAAATTTCCGCATAAAAAAGAGATGTATCTTCTACAATTTGTGAAGAGGCATCTCTTTTTTTGTTTGATAACAACATCAACGTTAAGCAAAGTCATCTAGGTTGATTCGGCTTTGTGTCAGACTACCCACTCATGCGCTTCGTTTTGATATGTTTTTATTTTAGAATGTGGCCAATACGTCGATATAACAATATAAAGATAACTGATACTAACGCACCTTTAATGATATTGAAAGGAATGATGCCCGCTGCAATGATAAGCTTTAGATTATTCGCTACATCGGCTAAATTCATAATCATTCCAAACAATGGAAGCAGTACGAAATAATTTAAAATGCTTAGTAAAATAGTCATAGCTAATGTCCCAACGACGAGGCCAATGATTAATTGACGTGTTGTTTGGCGTGATTGATATACCCAATAACTCACTAATAACAATGTTGTTCCAGCTAAGAAGTTGGCAACTGGTCCAACAGGATCACTCACATTGAAGAAGAAATTAAGTAAATTCTTAATTAATTCTACTAAAACGCCAGCAATGGGTCCTAAAGTAAAAGTAGCTAATAAAGATGGTACATCACTAAAGTCAATCGTTAAATATGGCGGTAAAAATGGAAGAGGGAATTTAATAAACATTAAGACAACCGATATGGCACTTAACATTCCCACAATAATCAAATGTCGTGTTTGCTTTTGTTTCATGAAAAAACCTCCTATTAAATTCATCTTAGTTGAATAGGAGGATTAAAAAGCAACACAAATAAACCTCCATCTTCTCCCATCCAGACTTTACTGTCGGCTCTAGAATCTCACTAGATCAGCCACAAAACATCAAGATTTTGATTTTTTGCAGGTCGCAGGCTTTAAATTTACTGCCGGTTGGGAATTGCACCCTACCCCGAAGATGAATTCGTTTTTCTATTTTAATGAGTATAGTGTACATGAGAATCCAGTCCAAAACAATGTTTTTGCAATCATTTGACAGTGAGTTTCTTTGAGAGGATGGTTTTATTTGAAATTTATACTATGATGCAATGCCGATTGTGATTGACGTAAAAAACAGATATAAGCGTATTATCTCCTTAATTATAAGTTGTCGGATACTTCTAATTGTAGAAAGGATTGTGCGCTTTTTGTATCAAATATGAATTTGGGAAATGCAATATTTAATCACTTTTCCTTCTTGAACGCGCTTGCTTAGAGGACAAAAGCTATAGGCTAAGTTACTTCGTTATAAAAGTGAAGTTATACAATATGAAGTTTTATCATAAAAAGAAAGTACTCAGACGATTTCTATTAAAAATCATCTGAGTACTATTGATTTTGGATTTGATGTCCTAATCTTATTGGTCTACTAAAGTGTGATAAGTATTAAGTAGATAAGAAAACGGTCACTTTATGATTTTTTAAACTTTATGCCTTCTTTTTAGGCAGTGTGATGGTAAAGATTGTTCCCTCGTTGATACGACTGTCAACATCGATGTGGCCACCATGCGCTTCAATAATCATTCGCGTGATAAATAGCCCAAGTCCAGTACCTTGTTTTCCGCGTTTACGAGCGGCATCAACTTTATAAAAGCGTTCAAAAACTTTTTCTAAATGTTCGGATGGAATACCCACACCTGTATCTTTAACGATCAAAATTTGTTGGTCTACAGTTGATTTCGCATGAATAGATATTGTATCCCCTGGTTGTGTGTATCGAGATGCGTTATCAACTAAGTTAGTTAGTACTTGCTCCATACGATCAAAGTCATAATACCAAGGTGACGCCATTTCACCATCAAGTTGAAAATCAAGATGTAAATCGAGCTCATAAGCTTGTTGTCTATATTTAATCGCCATTTTTTTAATTAAATCACTCATAGGCTGGACTTCTTGCGTTACATTTAGGCCTTCAGCATCCATTTTTGCTACGTTTAACAGTTCATTAACGAGTCGACTGAGACGCTTAGATTCATCTAAAACGATAGACAAAAATTCATTAATTTCATCAGGTTCTGTGACCACGCCATCAACAATTGACTCGGTATAGCCTTGTAATAAAGAAATAGGTGTTCTAAGTTCATGAGAGACACTAGCAATAAAATCTTTCTTCACTTGTTCAAGCTCATGTTCATTCGTCATATCTCTGATGATCACCACAAGACCACCTTCACCATTCGTTTGAATATTATGAATGTAACTCATAATGACCACATAAAAACGTTGATTCATTTCATATTCTCTGAATTCTGTACTTTGACTTTTAAAAGTATCATCAATCTGTTGATCGAACATCTCTTTATCATGCGCGTTCATTTCTGACAACATCCGTTGCGCGAGCTGATTTGAGATGATAGTTTGTCGTTGGTGATTAATCCCTAGCACACCTTCAACCATTGAATTAATTAATGTATCTCGAATATTTTTAGAAGTGACTAATGCATCGATATGATTTTGGATGCTTCGACTCATTTTGTTAAAAGTCATCGCCAATTCGCCAATTTCATCTTTTGTTTGGACGGGGACACGCTTATCATAATTTCCACGTGCGACCTCTCTTGCCTGCGTTTTAAGTTGACGTAAAGGATGGGTAATACGTGTTGATAAGAAAAATGCGAAAACGGTCGTAACTGCTAAAAAGACGACAGCAGTAATTAAAATAATGATGGTAATAATGTTATTTGTTTCATCAATGCTTTTTAAGTCTTGATAAATAAAAATAACAGAAGCTTTGCCGGTTGAATCTTTCGACGGATACCCAAGCAATACAAAAGTGTGCTTTTTCCCATCAATATTAAACATGACATGTTGAAGTTTCGATTTGTTTTGTGTTAAAACTTTATCAAATAATGCATGGTGATTGATTTCTTTTAACATTTTAGATTTGACCATATCGTGCTCGTTGATATGAAGGCGATCGGGTAAGATAATGAGACCTTTATTATTTTCCAATAGGTCTTCACTATGTTCAATCGCAATTTTACGATTATGACTATTTTCAATCACTTTACTTACATTTTCAGCACTTTTATAGAGAGAGCGTTCTGTTTCTTGCGTAAAATAATATTGGAAAAATGTGATGAGCGCAGCACTTAATAAAATTAAAACTGTCGTTACTATTAATAAAATAGTTAACCACAGTTTTATAACGACATTATTGAGTCGTTTCATCCGACTGAATAACTTCAAACTTATAGCCTACTCCCCATACAGTTTGAATCATTTTAGCTGCATCTGCAGAAACTCGATTCAGTTTTTCACGCAAGCGTTTGACATGTGTATCCACAGTTCTTAAATCACCGTAAAATTCATAGTGCCAAACTTCTTTTAATAATTGCTCTCTATCAAAAACTTTATTTGGCGTTTTAGCTAAAAAGATGAGTAGCTCATATTCTTTAGGTGTTAAATTCACTGGTTTTTCATCCGCTAAAACTTTATGCGCATCATTGTCAATTGTGAGGTGTTTAAACTCAACCATGTCACGCGCATGAGGTTCATTTTGTTCAGCTGTTGCCGATTGTGTCCGGCGTAAAAGTGCTTTGACACGTAAAACGACTTCGCGAGGTGAAAAAGGTTTAACAATATAATCATCTGCACCGGATTCAAAACCTTCAACACGATTATTTTCTTCACCTTTAGCTGTAAGCATAATAATTGGCGTATCTTTCGTTTCGCGTAATTTCATCGCAACTTCAAGACCATCTAATTCAGGTAACATCAGGTCTAATAAAATACATGCATAATCGTATTTCGTTGCTAGTTCTAATGCTTCGCGACCATCACTCGCTTCAGCTATCTCGTAACCTTCTCTTTCTAAGTACAATTTTAATAATTTTCTAATACGATGTTCATCATCTACGACTAAGATTTCATTAGTCATCATGACATACCTCCCACACATGGTGACATTTATAACCTAAAGCTTATTATAGCATATCGAAATATCTGCTTGATAATAAAACAATGAATATGAATTAAAATTCCATAAAAAAGAGTATGCCTGTAATTTTATTCTTAAAAAAGTATTATTTTTTAAAACAAAAGATTTAATAAGATGTGCTTGTTGGCCTCACACAAACAAAGTGCGTTCAATTATTGATTCGTTCCGCTTTCAGCGAGTTGTCTCAATGATTTAACTTCATGCGGTGATAGGATTCGACCCTCTCCTGCACCTAATCCTTTTAATGTCAATGGTCCAAATGAAACGCGAGATAGTTTTTGAACATTAAAACCAAAATGTTCAAACATACGTCTCACCTGTCTATTACGTCCTTCTGTAATTGTAATTTCTACTAAAGAACTGTTTTTCTCTTTATTTTGTTTTTTAACTTTCACTTTTGCAGGTTGTGTGAGTCCATCTTCAAGCTTAATTCCTTTTTCCAATGCTTTAACCTGATCTCTTAAAATATAACCTTCTATTTTAGCAACGTAAGTTTTTGGTATTTTAAAGCGAGGATGTGTCATTAGATGCGTAAAAGCACCATCATTTGTTAACAATAACAGACCAGAAGTATCATAATCTAAGCGACCTACTGGATATATGCGTGTTTCAAGGTCGTCGAAATAATCAGTGACTACTTTTCGACCACGATCGTCTGATACACTCGTAATGACTTGGGCAGGTTTATAAAATAAAATATATAATTTATCTTCCAGTTCAAGAGGAATCCCTTCTACACTGACTTCATCGGAAGGTCGGACTTTCGTTCCAAGTTCAGTGACTGTAACACCATTCACTTGGACCTTACCTTCTTGGATTAATGTTTCTGCTTTACGTCTTGACGTATAGCCGCTATTTGCGATCCGCTTTTGTAGTCTTTCTAATTCTTTGCTCATTATGATTCTCCTTTTTGATTCACTAACTGACTAAAAAAGGATTCGATTTCCTCTTCTTCCTCATCAGTTGTAGGCAATGCTTCTAAGTTTTCTAAGCCAAACACATTTAAAAACAATTCAGTTGTATATAATTGTTGACCTCGGGCTTCAGGGTTATTTCGAGGTTCAATTAGGCCTTTACCAATCAACGTTTTAACTGGACCATCTGAACTGACGCCTCTAATTAATTCTATATCATTTCTAGTAACAGGTTGATTATAAGCTATGATGGCTAAGACTTCCATGGCAGCTTGTGAAAGTTTTGTTGATGCTTTATTAATAATCAGCGACTCTATATAAGGTTCAGCTTCTCTTTGCGTTGTTAAAACAAAACGATTACCATATTGATGGATTTCAAGCCCCGGTATATTTAATTGAGAGATTGTCGTGTTTAACGTGTCTGAATCAATAGCTAGTGTTTCGAGTAATTGTGCTTCGTCAATGCCATCTTCACCGACTGTATACAAAATTGCGGAAAGTGCTTCTATTGTACTAAGTGTCATAATTAACCCCTTTACTGATTTCGATATTCTGAAATGCTTGGACTTGTTGTAATTGAATGATGCCATTTTTAGACATTTCTAACAAAGCTAAGAAATGCGTAACAACATGTTCAATAGATTCATGAAATGTAAACAAGTCAAAAAAAGAAATGCGAGTAGATGTTTTTAACTGATCATATATGTGTTGGGTCGATTGTTGAATCGTATATGTTTCTTTTTTTATATCTACTGTCGTTGGCTTTTTAAGTGCAACACGCGTTTTCATTTTTTGATATGCAACAATCAACTCAGTTAAATCGATTTGAGTATCGTGTGACATGCGCTCAGATTGCTCATAGTGTGACAAATCTGTTGGCGCTTTTGTATAATAATGCTCACGAAGTTCGCGTTGCTCGTTTAACATTTCAGAATAGGCTTTGTAATTTTGATATTCAATTAATTTTTCTACAAGTTCGTCACGTGGATCCTCTTCTAATAAATCCTCTTGAGGTGTGTCAGGTAATAACATTTTACTTTTAATCATTAAGAGTTCAGAAGCCATTAACAAATATTCACTTGCGATATTAATTTCAAGTTGTTTCATTGCATGAACGTACTGCATATATTGCTCTGTTAATTCACGCATAGGTATATCATAGATATCAATTTCGAATTCATTGATCAAGTGCAACAATAAATCCAACGGCCCGTTAAAGGCATCAAGTTTTACTTCATACATGGGTGATCCTCATTTCGTATTGCAAGTCATGTGCATAATAACAAAAAATATTATAGCATGTTTATGTATAACAATAAATTTTTGGAGTGATAAAATGAAAGAAAGTGATTTAGTTCATTTTTATTATCAATTTCATTATGAACAGCATTATTTTTTGTGCCATGATATTTTAGAGGAAGCGTGGAAACTGCAGTCTGAGTTTACCAAACAAGATGCTGTTGTAAGTTTAATCCTATTGGCTACAGGATGCTATCACTATCGTAGAGGTAACTATAAAGGTGCCCACAAAACCTTTAATAAGGCTTATCAAATCATTCAATCCTATAAACTGAATGAACTGGTATATTTAGGTTTAAATATTTCAGAATATAAGGAAGTATTAAAGCATTTAATACATGCAACATCTCTAGAAATCCCTTTTTCTCCAATTCAACTGCCTCTGACAAAAGAAATGGAACTACAAATTAAAGGGGAGTTTCCGAATTATTGTGTAACAAAGCATGTTGTTAGTACGCCTTATATTTTACATCATCATCAACTGAGAGATCGGACAGAAGTGATCGCAGCACGTCACCACGCACTAACACAAAGAAAAAAGGAATAAAACAGATGATTCTTAAATGAACTTCTGTTTTATTCCTTTTATTCTTTCATCTCTAAAGACCAAACGCTAACTTCAAACTAAGGACTAAGCTCTAGGATGATAGTCTTGGTAAATTTTACGAATCTGATTTTTAGTCACATGCGTATACAATTGTGTTGTAGAAATATCTGAATGTCCTAGCATGTCTTGTACAGCGCGCAAATCAGCGCCATTCTCCAATAAATGTGTAGCAAATGAATGACGTAAAGTATGTGGTGTTAGTCTTTTGGTAATACCCGCTTTAAGCCCAACTTGCTTAATCATCTTCCAAACGCCTTGTCTTGACATTGGCTTACCATGCATGTTTAAAAATAAAACATGGGTAGTCGTATGTTTTAACAATTGTGGTCTTATATCTTGTATATAATGCGCTAAACAATCGATGACCGTTTCACCTAAAGGCACAATTCTTTCTTTGCTCCCTTTACCAAACACTTTTGCAAAGCCCATGATAAGATTGACATCTTGGACTTCTATATGAATAAGTTCAGATACACGCATCCCAGTCGCATATAAAAGTTCAAGCATTGTTTTATCACGATAACCGTTAATTTTTGAAGTGTCAGGTGCCATTAATAATTGGTCAACCTCATCAATAGATAGTACATCAGGTAACTTTCTATCATATTTTGGTGTCGAGATAAGGACAGTTGGATCATGTGTCGTATAACCTTCTCTCAAAGCAAATTGATGAAAGCTTCGAATTGTCGAAGTGAATCTTGCAATGGATTTCGCTGAACGTCCTTCGTCATGTAAAAAACCAAACCACTCTTGAATGATTTGCCGATTAACAAAATTTAAATGAGTAATTTTTTGCTCTTTCAAATAGCTTAAATAGTGGTTAAGATCACGACGATACGCAGCGATTGTATTGTTGGACAAACCTTTTTCTATTTGAATAAATCTTAAATATTCATCTCGAATTTCTTCCATGCATTGACCTCAATTCTTGTCAATATCATTACATTTGCGCTTTTGTGCCTTTGCCCTCTTTTTGACACGCTTCACAAATACCATGAAATGTAAGTCTGTGATCTAAAATCTTAAAATTAAATTCATTTTCAACACGTTCTTCTACTTGTGGTAATAAGTCTTCTTCTATTTCATCTACTCTACCACACTCCATACAAACAAGATGGTGATGAAAATGTTTAGACCCCTCTTTTCGTAAATCAAAACGTGCAACACCATCACCAAAGCTCACCTTATCCACAACTTTTAAATCTGCTAAAAGTTCTAGTGTACGATAAACAGTGGCTAAACCAATTTCAGGTGCTTTTTCTTTTACTTTTAAGTAAACATCTTCGGCACTTAAATGATCAGTCTCATTTTCAATTAAAACACGCACCGTTGCTTCACGTTGCGGTGTTAACTTATATGAAGACTGCTGTAACTGTTGCTTCACGCGATTAAGTCTTTCCTCCACGGAAGCCTCACCCCTCTACTGAAAATTATAATTATTACAAATTGATTGTTTTACTTGTTATAAATTACCAGTAATTGAGAAAAAAAGCAACTCATAGCGGTTATTTATTTAGAATGATTATAATGTAATAATAGGTATTGGAATGCAATCAGCGTTTTAGCATCCTCTATTTCATGTGTTTCTACTGCATTTTTAACATCGTCCATTGAAAAATGTATTTTCTCAACAAACTCATCTTCATCTAAATGAACAGTACCCTTTTGGAGTGAGTCCGTAAAATAAATAGATATTTTTTCATTTGCAAAACCGGGTGTACCATATACTTCGCCAATCAAATCTAATCGGTCAGTTTGATAACCTGTTTCTTCTTCAAGTTCTCTCATTGCTGCTTCTTTTCTATCTTCACCGGGTTCAAGCTTACCAGCAGGTATTTCTAATAATGTTTGTTCTAAAGGTTTGCGATATTGCTTCACTAGAATGACCTCATTTTCTGGTGTTACAGCACAAATCGCAACAGCACCATTATGTTTTACGACTTCTCTATAGGCTGTTTTTTGATTGGGTAAGCGAACTTCATGTTTCTCTACATTTATAATTTTGCCTTCGTAAATTGTTTCTTTTGATATTGTTTTTTCTTCAAAATTCATCAGTGATATGCCCCTTTTCAATTTTTCTCACAGTTTGCTATCATTAGTATACATAAATTTTATTGGAAGGAGCTTTAACATGCAAAAAAACACATTGAAAAGTGGTCTGACTTTATCAGAATTAGGATTGGGATGTATGAGTCTAGGTACAGATGAAAATGATGCTTCTAAAATTATAGAGACAGCCATTGAAGCGGGTATTACCTATTTTGATACGGCAGATATTTACGATAAAGGTGAAAATGAAAAGATTGTTGGGAAAGTTTTAAAAAAATATCAACAAAATAGTGATATTGTTATTGGCACAAAAGTCGGCAATCACTTAAAAGATAATGGAGAAACTTTTTGGGATCCTTCAAAAAAACACATTAAAAACAATGTTAAACAATCTTTAAAAAGACTTGGCTTAGAAACGCTTGACCTCTACATGCTTCACGGTGGAACAATTGAGGATCCATTAGATGAAACGATTAGTGCATTCGATGAATTGAAGCAAGAAGGACTGATCAAAGCTTATGGTATTTCATCTATACGCCCTAATGTCATACGCTATTATTTGAAACATAGTCAAATTGAAACGATCATGTCGCAATTTAATTTAATTGATAATCGCCCGCTCGATTTACTTGACGAAATCAATCAAAAAGGTGTGAAACTTTTAGCTAGAGGCCCAGTTTTTAAAGGATTGCTCACCAACAAAGCGGAAGTCACTCTGAATAATAAATTTAAAGAAGGAATTTTTGATTACAGTTACGAAGAATTGAAACAAACAATTCAGTTGCTTCAACAGATGAATCCTCAGCTTACTGCGCTAGCCTTTGAATTCTTAAAGTCTCACGCAGTATTAGGATCGATCATCGTTGGCGCGAGCACACCTGAGCAACTGAGTGAAAATATTCAACAGTATCATTCAACGGTTACTAACGAACAACTTCAAGCTGCAATGGATGTTGTGAAACGCCTTCATTATGCAGAACATTGGGAAATGTAACTTACAGACCCTTCCTTTTCTTACCTAGAAAAAGAGGTTTAGCAAATTTTTCAATCCATCGGGGAGCAAGTTGATACCATTTCAACATTAAGTGGAGCCCTTTTGGAAGATTGACTTCAATTTTCTTTTGTCTCAGCGCTTTGATGATTTGTGCGGCTACAAATTCGGGTTGACGCATGATTCGTTTCACTTGATGTGCGTATTGTCCTGATGGATCCGCCTTACCATGAAAAGGTGTTTGAATCGGCCCTACGTTAACTGTCATAACGTGCCAATTAGGCTGTTCCATTCGTAACGCATTAAGCAGATGATTGAGCGCTGCCTTACTACCACCGTAATGAGCAGCGTAAGGTTGTGTAGCAAATGCAGCGAGGCTACTGATGCCTACAACAGTTGCATGGGCTTTAAAGAATGGTGCACATCGTTTAAGTAAAATCGCAAAATGCACGATATTGATTTGGTAAGTCTCTACCACTTCTACATCTTTATGCTGAAGCAATGATTTAAAATAGCCTAAACCTGCACAATGTATAAGACCCTCATATTGGATGTCTGGATTTAATTGAAGATTGATCTCACGCACTTGTCGGATATCAGAAAGGTCGCATTCAATCAAATGGACATTTTGATTCGAAAAGTACGCACGTGCTTTATTTTTATCTCGTACAATTAGTGTTAATTCACAATGGTCTTGAAGCATGGCTTGAGCCAATGCGAATCCGAGACCACTGGTACTACCAGTCATAATAAAATGTGGTTTTTGCATAAAATCACCCTTTATCTTTTAAATCGTTCCCATAGCGCTATGAATAACTGTAATGTAAAAGTACTAAATAAGGAAGTGAAATGTCGTATGAAAATCGTTTTTTATGGTGCCGGCAATATGGCACACGCCATTTTTACGGGTATTATTAATTCGAAAATTTTGGTGCCTGAGGATATTTATTTAACGAACCGTACTAATGAAGAAATGTTGCAATCTTATAAAGAAGATTTAGGTATTCAATATAGTTATGATGATGAAGCTTTATTAAAAGATGCCGATTATGTTTTTCTTGGATCAAAACCACATGATTTTGATCAACTTGCTACACGCATTAAAGGAAATATTCATAATCAAAATAAATTCATTTCAATCATGGCAGGATTACCGATTTCTTATATTAAACAGAAACTCGATACGCATGCTCCGATTGCGCGTATTATGCCAAATACAAATGCACATGTTGGCCATTCTGTAACCGGTGTGAGTTTCTCTTCGAATTTTGGTCCAACTTCTAAAGAAGAAGTTTTAGAAGTCATCAATGCATTTGGATCTGCAATCGAAGTTCAAGAAGCACATTTGCATCAAGTCACTGCGATAACAGGAAGTGGTCCTGCATTCTTATATCATGTATTCGAACAATATGTGATGGCAGGTACAAAATTAGGTCTTGAAAGAGCTCAAGTAGAAGAGTCTATACGCGAGTTGATTATAGGGACTAGTAAGATGATTGAGCGTTCTGACTTGAGTATGGAACAATTAAGAAAAAATATCACTTCAAAAGGTGGTACGACACAAGCTGGATTAAATGCATTGTCTGAATATAATTTAGAAGGTATATTTGAAGATTGCTTAAATGCAGCTGTCAATCGTAGCATCGAACTATCAGCGCAAGAAGATGAATTGTAATTACAAAAGGTTTCATATATAAATGTTGCAGTTGGATATTAATTCTCACATAAATAGCGCTAAGATGAATTTTACTTGAAAATCGTCTTAGCGCTTCATTTTTATGATAAAACCTCGTATTGTATGACTTCGCTTTCATGGGCGACTGTCTTAGATTGTAGAGTTCAGATGTCTTGTTCCCGCCATTCTGCTTCAAATAAGCCAAATTGAGTTGAGATTTCAGTCCTCATGTAGCGAGTTCATGAATACAAGGTTTTCAAGAATTTTATGTCACGGACGCAACTTTTTGTTTGCGAGATCGCTATTAAAATGTATAACTATCAAAATCTTCAACAAACTGAAACGATTGTTCAGATTCTGCTTGGATTTGAGCTTCTATCAATTGAATGTCTTCTTTAGTGTAGCGTCCACTTAAGTGCGTCAACAACCCATGTTTAACTTGACCATCCGCCATTAATTGAAGGACATCTTCAATATGACTATGATGATAAGCATTGGCTAAAGACTTATCGCCTTCAATATATGTGGATTCATGAACTAATACATCAACGTGATGTGCAAGTTCGAGTGCATGCTCACTCGGTTTTGTATCACCGAAAATAGCAATGGTTTTCCCTGTTTTTTCAGGACCTTTGAATTGATTTGCATCATAGGTTTTGCCATCATATTCAAATGTATCTTGAGACTTAATCTTTTGATAGAGTGGGCCTGGCGGAATACCTAACGCTTTCAATTTCGAAACATCTAATTTTCCTGGGGTATTCGGTGCCTTAATACGATATCCATAGCAAGGAATACCATGGTTTAAGGGCCTAGCATTAACTTCAAAATGATTAATACTTAAATCAAGACGCTTGTCTATTTCGATAATGTGTAACGGATAATTTAAATGTGAATAAGTTAATGATAAATTGTATTCAATAAAATCTTTTATGCCTTTTGGACCAATTACAGTCAGTGGCTTCGACTCTCCACCTTGAAATGAACGACTGGTCAAAACGCCCGGTAAGCCGAAAACATGATCACCATGCATATGTGTGATAAAAATGTGACTGACTTTTCCGAGTTTAATGGAATGGTGGAGTATTTGGTGCTGGGTTGCTTCCCCCACATCAAAAAGCCAAATATCTGTTAAATAAGGCTCAAGTTTTAAAGCGATAGATTGTGTATGACGCTCTTTAGTAGGTAACCCTGCACTGGTACCAAAAAATGTGATTTCCATGCTTCGTGCCTCCTTAGCGTTATATTACCATAATTGCCAATGAATCGGTAACGAAATCTGACTGTATAGCATGAAAGCAGAATTGTATGTCATTATGTGCGATATGCTTTATAATGTACACATATTCAATATAAAAAGAATTGAGGTTTTGAATCTTGAATAAGACAAATAATCATATTCCAGCGCTTATTACCATATTCGGCGCAACTGGTGATTTAAGTCACCGTAAATTATTCCCTTCCCTTTTTCATCTCTATCAACAAGATAATTTAGATGAAAGAGTAGCGATTATTGGTATCGGTAGACGTCAATTGACTAACGATGATTTTAGAGCACAAGTAAAAGCATCTATTCAAGCGCATGTCCAAGATACAAAACATTTAGACAAATTTATGCAACATATCTTTTATCAACCCCATGATGTGAATGATGAAGCAAGTTATCAAACACTATTAGAGTTAAGTGAATCCTTAGATCGTACATTCTCTTTAGGGGGTAACCGTGTCTTTTATCTTGCGATGGCGCCCCAATTTTTTGGCATCGTAACAGATTATTTAAAATCTTCTGGCTTAACAAATACAGAAGGCTTTAAACGTTTAGTCATTGAAAAGCCGTTTGGTAGTGATTTGAAATCCGCGGAAGAATTAAATAAACAAATACGACGTTCTTTCAAAGAAGAAGAAATCTTTAGAATTGACCACTATTTAGGAAAAGATATGGTTCAAAATATTGAAGTTTTACGTTTTAGTAATGCAATGTTTGAACCTTTATGGAATAATAAATATATTTCAAATATTCAAGTCACTTCATCAGAAATATTAGGTGTTGAAGATCGTGGTGGCTATTATGAATCTAGCGGTGCTTTAAAAGATATGGTGCAAAACCATATGTTACAAATGGTAGCATTATTGGCAATGGAGCCGCCTATTAGTTTGAATAGTGCCGACATTCGAGCAGAAAAAGTTAAAGTTTTAAAATCTATGCACGTGTTAAAACCAGAAGAAGTACGTCAACAGTTTGTTAGAGGACAATATGATCGTGGAACGATTGACGGTCAACAAGTGAAAGCGTATCGTGAAGAAGATAAAGTTGCTTCTGATTCTAAGACCCCTACTTTTGTTTCTGGGAAAGTGCTCATTGATAACTTTAGATGGGCTGGCGTTCCATTTTATATCCGTACCGGTAAACGTTTAAAACGTAAATCAATTCAAGTTGTGGTTGAATTTAAAGAAGTTCCTATGAACCTTTATTATCAAAAAGATAAACATTTAGATTCTAATTTACTTGTCATCAATATTCAACCGAACGAAGGCGTTTCTATTCATCTGAATGGTAAAAAATATGTACAAGGAATTGAAACTGAACCCGTTCAATTGTCTTATGCGATGAGTGCACAAGATAAAATGAATACGGTCGATGCATATGAAAACTTGCTATATGATTGCTTAAAAGGTGATGCGACAAACTTTACGCATTGGGAAGAATTGAAATCAACATGGAAATTTGTCGATTCAATTCAAGAAGCTTGGGATAAATTTGAACCAGAATTTCCTAATTATGAATCTGGAACAGATGGTCCGTTAGATAGTGATTTATTGCTAAGCAGAGATGGTTTTAAATGGTGGAATGACATTCAATAATTTAAAAACATAAGGTTAATAGAAAATGAGCTAAGAGATACGGTTTTAGTATCACTTAGCTGTTTTTTGTTATATAATTGATAACTAGATACGAAAAATCGTATGTCGTGAGTTTTAAGAGTATAGGGAGTGAAAATTTTGGACGTTATCAAACAGTTGCAACGTGCTATAGTCTATATGGAAGATCATCTTTTAGAATCGTTTGATTTGCAAACATTAAGTGAATACGTTGAAATTTCTCCTTATCATTTAGAACAATCTTTTACGATGATTATAGGCCAAACCCCTCGTGAATATTGTCGAGCTAGACGATTAACGTTAGCTGCCAAAGATTTAATTCAAGGTGCAAATCGGTTAATCAATGTGGCTAAACGCTATCATTATGAAGATGTGAATGATTTTGCACATGATTTTAGTGATTATCATGGGGTTTCGCCGTTACAAGCTAAATTGAAGCAAGATCAATTGAAAATGCAAGAAAGATTGTATTTGAAATTATCAACAACTTCACGTCCCCCACTTCCTTATCGTCTTGATAATATGGGAGGCTATACTTTAGTGGGACATTCTCGTTTTATCCCTTCTAATGAATTAGATAATCATTTTATTGTGCCTGACTTTCTTGAGGATTTGAAAGCAGATGGCCGATTGAAAGAGATGATCCGCTATAATGATCGCAGTCCTAGCGAATTATTTGTTGTAAGCTGTCCTTTAGACCAGGGCTTGGAAGTTTTTGTAGGTGTGCCAAGTGAGCGTTTGCCTGCACATTTAGAAGATCGTTTCTTTGCTGAACGTCAATTTGCATTGTTTAATTTACAAGGAGAGATTGATTATGTCATAAGTGAAGCTTGGCATTACATAGAAACTAGTTTACAACTGACTTTACCTTTTGAGCGTAATAGTCTTTACGTTGAAATTTATCCATTTGAGATTTCTTTTGAGGATCCATTTACGAAAGTACAACTTTGCGTACCAGTCAATATTGACGATGAATAATATTTGAAGTTACAGATAGCGTTTAAATAAAGATATTAAAAAGAGACTCGCAACTTATTGCTTGCGAAGTCTCTTTTTTTAATCAATTTATATCATCCAAAATGAATTACTCTGTCCAATGTGTATGGAATGTACCTTCTTTATCTTTACGTTGGTAAGTGTGCGCACCAAAGTAATCGCGTTGTGCTTGGATTAAGTTAGCAGGTAATTCAGCTGAACGATAACTATCATAGTAGTTAATACTTGCTGCAAAACCAGGAATTGCAATACCGTTTTGAACACTTGTTGCCACGACATCACGCAATGCAGATTGATATTCTGTAACAATATTTTTAAAGTAATCATCTAATAAAAGATTTTGTAATTGATTGTCTTTGTCGTAAGCATCTTTAATTTTTTGTAAGAATTGCGCACGAATGATACAACCTTCTCTCCAAATCATCGCAAGTTCGCCTAATTGTAAATTCCAATTATTGTCTTCACTTGCAGATTTCATTTGGTCAAATCCTTGCGCATATGAACAAATTTTACTCATGTATAAAGCGCGACGGATTTTTTCAAGAAATGCTTCTTTATCCCCATCAAATGAAGCAGAAGGACCATTTAAAAGCTTTGAAGCATTGACACGTTGTGTTTTTAATGAAGAAATAAAACGTGCAAATACAGATTCAGTAATGATTGTTAATGGTGCTCCTAATTCTAAAGCGTTAATCGATGTCCATTTACCAGTACCTTTTTGTCCAGCTTGGTCCATGATTTTTTCAACCAGGGGTTCGCCATTTTCATCTAATTTTGTAAAGATATCTCCAGTGATTTCAATAAGGTAACTTTCTAACTCGCCAGCATTCCAAGATTTGAATGTTTGAGAAATCTCTTCATGTTGCATACCGAGTAAATCTTTCATAATGATATAACTTTCAGCAATAAGTTGCATATCTGCATACTCGATACCATTATGTACCATTTTAACGTAATGACCAGCGCCGTTTGGTCCAATATAAGTCACACAAGGTGTTCCGTCTTTCGCTTTAGCAGAGATAGCTTCTAAAATGTCTGCCACTTTTTCATAAGCTTCTTTTTGTCCACCAGGCATCATTGAAGGACCAGTTAGGGCACCTACTTCACCACCGGAAACACCCATTCCGATAAAGTTAATACCACTTTCAGCTAATGCTTTATTTCTACGAATCGTATCTAAATAGTTTGTATTACCACCATCAATTAAAATATCGTCATTATCAAGTAAAGGTAATAAACTTTCGATTGTTTTATCTGTAGCTTCACCAGCTTTAACCATTAATAATATTTTACGTGGTTTTTCTAAAGAATTTACAAATTCTTCAATTGAATAAGTTGGAACAATGTTTTTTCCTTTAGATTCTTCAACCATTAAATCTGTTTTTTCAGAAGAACGATTAAATACTGATACACTGTAGCCACGGGATTCAATATTCCAAGCTAGGTTTTTACCCATTACGGCTAAACCTACTACACCAATTTGTTGTGTCATTTTACTAACCTCTCTTATTTATAAATTACGGACTTATTGTACCATATAATAAGTCATGAAACACTTTCGCAATCTTATTTAGCGATTTCAATG
Organism: Staphylococcus sp. 191; assembly: GCF_011174885.1. Lineage (NCBI taxonomy): Bacteria > Bacillati > Bacillota > Bacilli > Caryophanales > Staphylococcaceae > Staphylococcus > Staphylococcus sp. 191. Next base: position 107,709 of record NZ_PNRJ01000004.1, read on the forward strand.
ATTTTAAGAACGTAATTTGCTAAATCATTTAAAGATTGTTTAGAAATACGTTCTTCTGTCGTGTGTATTTTTTCATAGCCGACGCCTAAAATGACAGAAGGAATACCTAATTTATTAATGATGTTGCCGTCTGAACCGCCGCCACCGACATTGGCTTGCATATCAAAGCCAAGCGCACGGGAAGCTTGTTCAGCAATTTGATACACTTTGTCTTCAGGCTGAATTCGAAAGCCTGGATAAGAGAGTGAAGTTTCAACTTCTGCATGACAATTAAATTGCTCTGCAGTCGATTGAAAGGTTTTCTCCATATGTTCGATTTGTGCATCTAATTTTTCTTTTGAATGAGAGCGTACTTCTGCCCATATATTAACGAGATCAGTGACGACATTTGTGGGACCTCCCCCTTGGAACTTTCCAATATTTGCTGTTGTTTCATGATCAATTTGTCCTAATTTCATTTGACTGATGGCTTTTGCTGCAATATTGATAGCACTAATGCCTTCATCAGGTGTGCTCGCATGTGCTTTTTTACCATGAATTGTTGCATTAACTTTTGATTGATAAGGTGCCCCAGTAGTGACATGTCCGACTGGTACTGAAGAATCAATAGCGTACCCATAATCAGCATCTAGATCCTCTTTTCGTAATGCTTTAGCCCCTACTAAGCCTGATTCTTCTCCGACTGTAATCACAAATTGAATTTGTCCGTGTTGAAGATTTTTCTCTTGAATCACTTCAAGAACTTCAAATATAACGGCTAAACCTGCTTTATCATCTGCCCCTAAAACAGTAGTTCCATCTGAATAAATAAATCCATCTGCTTTGATAACAGGCTTCACACTTCGACCTGGCTCAACAGTATCCATGTGACTCGTAAAATAAATTTTGTCATACTCTGCATGAGTGGCTGGTAATGTACAGATTAAATTATTTGCACCAAATCCTGTTTCTTGTCGTGCTTGGTCTTCAACAACTTTTAATCCCAAAGTCTCGAATTTATGTTTTAAGATGGGTTGAATGATTTCTTCGTGCCCTGTTTCAGAATCAATTTGAACTAATTCAAGAAATGTATTTAACAATCTTTCTTCATTAACCATTATGTCACCTTCCTTTTAACTTTAATGTCATTTTATCGAAAAACCCACATTATGCAAAATATCTAATTTTGAAGCATAGTTAAAATTGCTTTGGCGTTTTGAATTAATGAATGTTATAATTTCGTTATTAGTCATTGATGATAAGCGTCAACGGTATTAAGTTCATTTAATAGTGACGTATTTAACGTAAGTATCAATGAATTGGCTATTTATTGTGATGTTATCGATGGTTTTCATCGAGGGATGAAGTACAGTTGATGTCATTTTTAAAACCATGAATGTATAGTCAAATTTCGAGATGATGACTTGGAGGCGTAGATTTTGTTAAATAAAAAGGTTAGAAAAGTTTTATTAATTGTCATGCTTTTAGCAATCGTCGCGTCACTTATTTTAACAGGTGTCGCACCTTTGTTAAGTATGTAGTGGATGTTAAAAAGCTGATGTCTCATGGGGACATCAGCTTTTTATATTTCTTTTATCGAATATTTCAGGCGACTATTGAACTTCGTGGTGCATTTTTAGTGATCCAAATTTAGATTTAATCGTTAAATATTCTTCAGTATCATATAAAATTTGTATCATACTTGAGCGTGTATGAAGCTCTTCATGTGTGGTGGGTAAAGGCAATTGTTCGATTTCCAAACGAATTTGGTAAAGTGTGTGAAGGCGTAACGCTGTATAGTTATTTTCATTCACATTTTCCGCCATTTCTTTAAATAAATGAGAGACACGTGCGCTCATGACATCATCAGCATGAATATGTTCGATATGATCCTTAATCCGTTTTAAAATTTCAACTTGGTCTTCTCGCATGTCGAAATAATGATAGTAACTATTTTCATTACGAACAAAGTGATTTTTAACATCTCTAAAAGCGAGTGATTTTGCTTCTTGTATTGTTTTAGAAAGAGAAACAAATGAAACATTAGGATGATTGTTATGTTGAGCGCAGGCATCGCTGTACACATAGAAAATCCGTTTAATTTGAGATTCTATCTCCCGCTTATATTTAGATAATGCGTGATCGAGATTTGGCATAATCGTATTCATTGTAAAAGCGATGGATAAGCCAACGATTAACAATAAAATCTCATTGATTACTAGGTCAAAATTGATTACTTTTGCATTAAAAAAGTGAAGTAAAATGACAATACTTGTGACGACACCTTCTTGCATGTTAATCATTACTGTTGTAGGAATAAAAAATAAAACAATTAAGCCGAGTACCCAAGCATGTTGACCGAGTAAAGTGAAAATCGTTGCTCCAAAGGCGATAGCGATAAGACAGGAAATAAAACGAGAAACGATGGCATGTACAGAGTTCATTTTTGTATCTTTGATACATAAAACAACTAAAATAGCACTAGATGCGTAATTATCCAACCCTAAAAGCTGTGCAATGATTACACCTAGTGCCATGCCTATCGCAGTTTTAATCGTTCTTAATCCGATACGGTATGGATTTAAACGTAACATGCGACGTCACCCTACTTTTCAACACAGTAGCGATCAAACAAACGTTGCAATTGAGTGATGACATCCATTGTATCGTGTCCCTCGATTTGGTGACGTTCCACCATTTCAGTAATTTTGCCATCTTTCATCAGTGCAAAAGAAGGACTAGATGGTGCATACCCTTCGAAATAATCTCTTGCACGTTGAGTCGCTTCTTTATCTTGACCGGCAAATACTGTAACAAGACGGTCAGGCAACACATCGTAATGTAAAGCGTGCATTGCAGCTGGACGTGCAATTCCTCCTGCACAGCCACATACAGAATTCACCATGACTAAAGTTGTACCCTCTTGCTTGAAAACTTGATCCACTTCTTCTTCTGTCGTTAATTGTTCATAACCAGCATGGTCCATTTCTGAACGCGCTTGCTGAACGACATTATTCATATATAAATCAAAATTTAAATCCATTTTGACATTCCTCCATACATTAGGCTTAAACTATTTTTATTTTACTAAACGTTCATGTGGACTGCAATCATTCTATGTCCGCTTTTAATGTCGAGCAAATATTCATACATAAGGTAACCGATATGATTCCCTATATAATACATCAAAAGCAGATGTATATTTTTCATAAAAAGAAAAAGTTGAGCGCTACATGCCCAACCTTTTCTTTATGATTATTATATAAAATGCTGATGCTTTTTTAAATAACTTAAATTGTATTATCCTAGACCTAGTACAACGAAAGAATTTAGCTTGTACTATAAGATTTGAATCGTTATTTTCAGATTAATATACTTGCGTATGCTCTACAGTGTAGCTTTCAATACGTTGTTTTACTTCATTTAGGAATTGCCCTGCTTGTAAACCATCAAGTATACGATGATCTATAGATAGACAGAGATTGACCATTTGACGGATTGCAATCATATCATCAATGACAACAGGTCGCTTTACAATCGATTCCACTTGAAGTATTGCAGCTTGTGGATGATTAATAATGCCCATAGAGCTTACAGAGCCGAATGTCCCTGTATTATTGACAGTAAAAGTACCGCCTTGCATATCTTCATGAGTTAATTGATGGCGACGTGCTTTTTGCGCTAATTCATTTATTTCACGCGCAATACCTTTGATGGATTTTTCATCCGCATGATGAATAACAGGTACGAATAGTTTGTCTTCATGCGCGACAGCGATTGAAATATTCACATCTGAATGAAGAATAATTTCATCTTCATGCCACGTACTATTGAGAAGTGGATATTTTTTTAAAGCTTCAGCAACAGCTTTTACAAAAAAGGCAAAATAAGTTAAATTATAGCCTTCCTGTGCTTTAAACTGTACTTTATAGTGATTTCTAGTTTTAGTTAATTCAGTGGCATCCACTTCTACTTTCATCCAAGCATGTGGAATTTCTTGAACACTTTGTACCATTTTTTTAGCAATTTGTCTGCGTACACCGTTAATTGGAATGGTTTGTGAATGCTTGTCATGTGAAGAAACATGCGTATTTTCATGATTTGTAGCTGGCTCCTGAATGACTGGTTCTTCAACAGTCTGGTTGTGTGTTCCAGATGTTTCGGATGTTTGCGTTGCTTGAGATGCTATCCCTTGGCCGGCGATATGCGCTTCAATATCTTTCTTTGTCACACGACCTTCAAAACCAGTACCTTCTACATTTGCTAAATCAATATTATGTTCCGATGCTAGACGAAATACGACTGGTGAAAAACGGCCGTTATTTTTAACTTTAGTATCCGCTTTATCTTGATTAGAAGCTACAGATTGAGCTGCATGTATGGCTTCAGTCGATGTTGATTCTTCTTGCTGTTCAATAGATGTACTTACGGATGAATCTGCATCATGATTTACAACTTCCATTTCGCATATCACTGCACCGACTTCGATTGTTTCGCCTGCTTGTGCAATAATTTTAGTGATTGTACCAGTATATGAAGAAGGCACTTCGGCTGTAACTTTATCTGTAATGACTTCGCATAAAGGATCATATTCTTCGATTTGATCGCCTTCATTGACTAACCATTGCTCAATCGTTCCTTCATGGACACTTTCTCCAAGTTTTGGCATTTTAATTTCCATGATGATCCTCCTTAAAAGCGCGCAAGTTCACGCATTTTATTTTTTATTTTATCTGGATTAATCATAAATTCGTCTTCGAGTGGAGGCGAAAATGGCATTGCTGGCACATCAGGACCAGCAAGTCGCATAATTGGCGCATCTAAATCAAATAAGCAATTTTCAGCGATAATTGCTGCCACTTCAGATAAAATACTTCCTTCTTTATTATCTTCAGTAACTAACAAACATTTACCTGTTTTTTTCGCGCAACGGACAATCGTTTCTTGATCAAGTGGATATACCGTCCGTAAATCTACAACCTCAACATCAATATTTTCATCTTTTAATACATCAGCGGCTTGTAAACAATAATTAACTGCAAGTCCATATGAAAATACTGTAATGTCTCTACCCTCACGCTTAACATCTGCTTTGCCTAACGGTACAGTGTAAAACGTTTCTGGTACTTCCTCTTTTAATAATCGATATGCCTTTTTATGTTCAAAAAAGAGCACAGGATCATTAGATGCGATAGAAGCAAGTAATAAACCTTTCGCATCATACGGTGTTGAAGGAATGACAACTGTTAAACCTGGTGTTGACGCAAACACACTTTCAATACTTTGGGAATGGTATAAAGCGCCATGTATGCCACCTCCAAACGGGGCACGAATTGTTAAAGGTGCGTGCCAATCATTATTAGAACGGTAACGTAATTTTGCAGCTTCACTCATAATTTGGTTTGTTGCAGGTAGAATATACTCGGCAAACTGTATTTCAGCAATCGGACGTTTGCCCATCATGGCTGCACCTATAGCTGAACCGACTATATTTGATTCAGCCAATGGTGTATCTAATACCCGATACTTGCCATATTTCTCTTGTAAACCTGCTGTAACGCCAAATACGCCTCCCTTTTTACCCACATCTTCACCTAATATAAATGTTTGAGGGTCTTGTTCTAAAGAAAGATCCAACGCTTGTTTAATTGCTTCTAAGTAAGTAATTTTAGCCATGTTTAAAGCCCTCCTTCTTCATAGACATATTGGTAAGTTTCTGATGCATCAGGATAAGGTGAAGCTTCAGCCTCTTTTGTTGCTTTATTTACAATGGCTTGATTCTCTTGCTCGATTTCATCAAACCAATCACGATCGACTAATTCATTATCGATGAGATAAGATTTGAATTTTAAATTACAATCATTTTCTTTATCTTGCGCTTTTTCTTCATTAGAACGATAACGGTCATCATCGTCGGAGGAGTGTGCTGTTAATCGTGTACACATTGCTTCAATGAGTGTAGCGCCTTCACCGTTAATCGCGCGTTCTCGAGCAGCTTTAACAGCACCATAAACCGCGATAGGATCATTTCCATCAACTGTTTCTCCAAACATACCATAACCTTTAGCACGGTCTGAGAGCTGTTCAGCGCCATACTGCAATTCTTTAGAAACTGAGATTGCATATTTATTGTTTTCTATTAAACAAATAAATGGTAAATCGTGAACGCCTGCAAAATTAAGCCCTTCATGAAAGTCGCCTTGGTTAGAACTTCCTTCGCCAAGTGTTGTCAACGCGACCTGTTGTTTGTTATCCATTTTAAATGTCAATGCCGCACCTACAGCATGTAATATTTGAGTGGCAACAGATGAACCTTGAGACATAATCCCTACTTCTTTTTTACTAAAATGTGAAGGCATTTGTTTTCCGCCAGAGCTAATATCATCTCTTTTACCGAATGCTGATTGCATTGTTTCTAATGGAGTCATCCCTAAATAAGTAACGAGTGCGAGGTCTCGATAATAAGGGGCTGTTACATCTCCTTTTTGAAGTGCATAAGCAGTCCCAATTTGAGTTGCTTCTTGCCCTTGACAACTAATTACGAATGGGATTTTACCTGCTCGATTTAATAACCACATTCGCTCATCAAGTTTTCTTCCTAAGTCCATTGCTTGATATATTATCTTTAAATCATCAACTTCTAGTCCTAGACTTTTATAATCTTTCATATTCATTTCCCTCCTTATATCTATATATGGATAGATTGATTATTCATTTTAAGACCGAGTTCCATCATTAATTCTGAAATCGATGGGTGTGCATGTGTAGATAAGCCCAATTCTAAAGCTGAACCATTCATAAATTGTAATACGCTGAGTTCATTAATTAATTCAGTCACATGTGGACCCACGAGTGTAGCGCCAATAAAACTTTCTGAATCTTTATCAAATAAAAGTTCAGCAAAGCCCTCAGGTTGATTGGCCGATTCAATCATCGCTTTTCCGTTCGCTCTAAATGGCGCCTTAACAATTTTAAAGTTCAATCCTTTTTGTTTCGCTGTTTCTTGGTTCACCCCTATAGATGCAATTTCTGGTGATGAATAAACACACTTTGGCATTTGATTATAGTCTATTGGTAATGGATTTTCATTAAACATATGTTCAACGGCTATAACGCCTTCCCGTGCAGCTACATGCGCTAATTGTAGATGACCAATCACATCGCCTGCAGCATAAATATGTTGATCCGCTGTCTGCATCCATGCATTCGTTAAAATCATCTGCTTTTCATTTAGCTCAACCTTTGTATTGTTAAGCCCAATGTCCTGCGTATTTACACTTCTACCGATTGAAACAAGAACTTTCTCAGTAGAGAAAGGATGTTCAACATTAAAAGTTACTTTATCAGTATGAATTTCAATATCTTCCTCATTGAGTGCTGTATTTGTATAGAAAGTGACGTCCTGTTGCTCTAATTCTTTTTGAATCAGACGACTACTCTGTTGACTTTCACTAGGAAGGATTCTTGGACCTGCCTCTATGACATAGACTTTGACACCAACGCTACTCAAAAATGATGCAAATTCTAACCCTATGACGCCACCCCCGATAATCGTCATTGACTGAGGTAGTGCGGTTAACGTCATCATGTCATCACTACTTAAAATTTGTTCGTGATCAAAAGGTAAAAATGGCAGCGCCAGTGGGTTTGATCCTGTTGCGATCAGAACATAATCATTAGGTAATAATTCAGAAGATCCGTTTTCATATTCCACTGAAACTGTTCCGCTTTGCGGTGTGAAAATAGAAGCACCTAACAAGCGACCAACCCCATTAAATACATCGATTTTATGTTGCTTCATTAAACTTTGAACGCCTTGATGCATTGTTTCTACAATTCGATTCTTGCGTTCCATCACTTGTGGGAGGCTAAACTGAAATGTAGAAGGCTCCGCTTGAATCCCATATTGATCGGCATTTTGCATTAAATGATAGACTTCAGCTGATTTGAGAAAAGATTTTGTTGGGATACATCCCTTATGTAAACATGTGCCTCCAACTTTTGATTTTTCTACTAAGGCCACATTTTTTCCTAATTGACTCGCCCTTATTGCAGCAGAATAACCTGCAATGCCACCACCTAAAATAACGACATCATATTTTTCTTTTGTCATAATATTTATCTCCTATCGATACGTTTGGATTGATATTTCTTGGTTAAATGCACGTTGTGATTGGTCGGCCAACGTTGTCATTTCATGTTCTCCGGCATAAACAGAAATAGGTGCGATCCAATCTACGTAAGTTGAGATCAATTCGACGAGTTGCTCATTATAACTCATTCCACCTGTTAAAATAATTTGATCAACTTTTCCTTTCAAAATAGCAGCACGTTCTCCAATCACTTTTGAAATTTGAATTGCCATTGCACCAATGAAAAGTCGTACTTTTTCATCCGTATCGTAAGACATCATGATTTCTTTCAAATTTGAAGTCCCAAAATACGCAGTCAGTCCAGATTCACGACTGAGAATTGCATTTAACTTTTCAGCAGATAACTGATTCCTCTCCATATAAGTTATCAGTAAATCATTCGGTATACTTCCTGCTCTATCCATAGCCATTGGTCCTTCGCCATATAGTGCTTCGTTGACATCGATGACACGACCTTGTTGATGGGCACCAATACTAATCCCGCCACCCATGTGGGCGACTATCACATGGACATCTTCATAGTTTTTATTAATGCTTTTCGCATATTTGCGAGCCATCGCTTTTTGATTGAGTGCGTGAAAAACACTGCGTCGTTGGATATCCGGTATCCCTGTCACACGTACTTCATCGATTAATTCGTCTACAACAACAGGATCAGTTGTAAATACAGGAATATGATATTTTTGACCTAAACGATAACCAATCATTGCACTTAAGTTCGCAGCATGAGCACCATAATTAAATGATTTAAGGTCGTTATACATGGCTATATTCACTTCATAGGTTCCGCCTGACAATGGCTTTAGTAAACCGCCACGACAGGCAATAATATCTATATTATCAAGTGTTTGATGATGAGATAATAAATCTTGTTCAATCAATTGTTGACGTGTTTGTTCTTGTTCTAACAAAGTTTGATTAATAACTGAACTTGAATGTTTAATATTTTCATTTAAAATACATTCATCATTACGGTAGATTGCATATTTACTCGATGTACTACCAAGATTTAAAACGAGTGTCGTTACCATAGAATACCTTCTTTCAAAACTTCAACAAATTCCATTTTATATAATGGTTGCGAAACAGAACGCTAAATAAATTTTAGCGCAACCAATATTGAGTTCACTTTATTTTCTATACTATCTGCTCTAGATGTAAGTACAATAGGAAAGCGTGCGCCTAAAATCAAGCTCGCAACTTTTGCATGGCCAAAGTAAGTAAGCGATTTATAGAGAACATTTCCTGCATCAAGACCAGGTACGATTAAGACATCAGCATTGCCAGCTACTTTCGTGTGTATCCCTTTTTGGATTGCACTTTTCTTATCAATTGCATTATCTAAAGCATACGGACCTTCAATTAGGATATCCTCATCGATTGGGTGCGACGCATAAAATTGCTGTAATGTTTGCGCTTTTAAAGTTGAAGGGATTTTGCTACTGACTTTTTCAACGGATGATAAAAGTGCAATATTTAATGAGTCATAGTCTAGTTGTCTCGCAAAACGGACAATATTATTAATCATTGCTTTCGTATCTTCAACTGAAGGGTCGATATTTAAGGCTACATCAGAAATCATGAGTAATTTGTGATAAGTCGGTATTTCACATATTGCAAGATGATTGAGGAAAGGTTTTGAATCCACTGCATTTCTTTTTAAAACTGCTGATAAAATTTGAGCAGTCGGGATTTGCCCTTTCATCAAGACATGTGCTTTTTGATGATAGAGATCGTCTAAACAGTGTTCTATTGCTTCATCTTGAGATTCAAATGTATGAATATGAATGCGTGTTAATAACTCTGGCGATAGGTCAAATGAACGTATCATCTCTGAAGCATCTTGATAATTGTATAATATAAATTCCGCTTTAGTTTTATTCAAAACTTCAACAATCACGTTGATTAATGGCTCTTCAGTTGCATTAATCATTGCAATGGTTCCACTAAAATTTTGATGTCCTTTTAGTAATGCTTTAAAATTCATATCACATCATCCTTTAAGCCTTTGATTTTGTTCTATCATTTCTTTCGCATTTTGTTTTGTAAGATCAGTTACAGTCGCCCCTGAAATCATTCGAGCAACTTCAGTAATACGAGATTCCCAGTTTAGCTCTTGTACGGTTGTCGTTGTACGCCCCTCTTTTTCTTGTTTGGATATATATAAATGATGGTCACTCATGGACGCAACTTGTGGCAAATGAGAAATACAGATGACTTGTATCACAACAGATATTTCTTTCATTTTTTCAGCCATTTTTTGAGCGGCCTGACCTGAAACACCTGAATCCACTTCATCGAATAGAATTGCTGTTTGTCCTCTAGAACGCACAAAAATACTTTTCAATGCCAGCATAATACGTGATAATTCGCCACCACTTGCAATTTTATTTAAACTTTTTAAAGGTTCACCTTTGTTTGGACTAATTAAAAATTCAACACGTTCAAGGCCTTCTTTTTGTGGTTGGTCGTATGGCTTAAATGATATTTCGAGATTTGCGTCCTTCATTTGTAAATTCTGTATTTCATTAACAATCCGATCTCTCAGTTGTCGGGCGACAAGTCTTCTTTCTTTGGACAAAACCTGACCATGCTCAATTAACTGAGCAGATAACTGCTTTATCTCATTTCGTAATTGTGAAGTGCTTTCTTCGTAGTTTTCAATCTTATCAATTTCCTCAGCGATTTTAGATTGATACGTGATTAACTCAGAAATGTCCTTTCCGTATTTTCTTTTTAAGTTGTTTAATAAATTCATACGTGATTCAAGTTCATTTAAATATTGCTCGTCGAAATCAGTTCGATTAATTTCATCATAGATCTGATGTTTTGCATCTTCTAAAGTATAGTAGAATTGGTCGACATCTTCTTTCAGTTTTTGAAATGTTTCTGGTAATATCTCATCAATTGTCTGCAAATGTGTGCTTAATGTATAAAGTCTATCAGGGATTGCTTGTTCGTCGGTCAACGTTTCATAAGCCGCATTAAGTGCAACACTTAAGTTTTCTGAGTTTTGAATTCGCTTAATATCAATTTCTAATTGTTCGATTTCGCCTTCTTTTAATTGGGCTTCTTTTAATTCGTCATATTGAAATTTCATTAAGTCCAGACGTTGTAACAAAGCTTGGTCTGCAGATTCAAGTGCTTCAAGCTCTTTAATTTTTGAGTGATGTTGATTAAATGTCTCTTCATATTGACTTAATGCTTCTGCATATTGTCCGTCTGAATAGCGATCAAGTAATTCGATATGATATTTTTGTTTAAGTAAAGTTTGAGTTTCGTGTTGTCCATGAATATCGAGCAGTGCCTGCATCACTTTCCTCAAATCTTGTAGCGTTACGGTTTGATTATTGATGCGGCAAATACTTTTACCCGAACTAAATATTTCACGTTTTACAATTAAGAAGTCTTCATTAATATCAATACCCAGCGCATTTAATTCTTGTATTGCCTCTTCAGCGTGATCAATATCGAAAATGCCTTCAATAATCGCTTTTTTCTCACCGTGTCGGACAAAATCGGACGATGCGCGCATACCAATTAATTGACCAATAGCATCGATAATAATTGATTTACCTGCACCTGTTTCACCACTTAATACTGTAAGTCCGTCTGAAAATTGAATATCTAGCGTTTCTATTATTGCAAATTGTTTTATAGAGAGACTTTGTAACATCTAACATCCACCCTTATAACATATTGAATATTCTTGCCTTAATTTCATCTGCCGATAAATGGTCTTTACAAATAATAAGGCATGTGTCATCTCCACAAATCGTCCCTAGAACTTCTTCCCAATCAATTTGATCGAGAATGGCACCTATTGATTGCGCATTACCTGGTAACGTTTTTAATACTAACAAATTGTTTGCACTATCAATTTTTACAAATGAATCCATAAGATAACGACCCAGCTTTTCTAAAGGATGATAGCGTCGGTCGTTAGGTAAGCTATAAATATATTGACCACTAGCGGCTGGAACTTTAATCAGTTGAAGTTCTTTAATATCACGAGACACAGTGGCTTGTGTTACATTCATTTCATAATCATTTAAGCGCTTTACAAGTTCGTCTTGTGTTTCAATTTGTTCATTAGAAATAATTTCTCTGATTTTTATATGTCTCACAGATTTTTTAGGCATATTTGACACCTCATAACGAATATTTATACATTGATTTTACCATAATCTTATATGATTTACCTAATCAAGACATGCGTAAGTATAGTCATTTATGCATACTAAGAATAATAAAAAGGGGTTGAGACTTCTTGGCGTCCCAACCCTGCTAAACCATACATATTTGACTACTGATTTTTATTTAAAAATTCTTGTACTGTATGAACAAGGGGTTGGCATGTTAAACCTAAATCTTCAAGAATTTGGTCTACATTCCCATGTTCGATATAAATATTATCAATACCTAGGCGCTTGACACGATTTGTAAATGAATGATCAGTGAAATAATTAGCAATTTGACTACCCAATCCACCATTAAGCATGCCTTCCTCTACAGTAAGTACTGGAATATTGATTTCACCTAATTGCTTTAATGTAGCCTCATCCATTGGCTTAATGTAGCGTGCATTAATAACACGGGCCTTGATGCCAAGTTTTGATAACTCATCCGCCACTTCCGTGAGTGTTGACACTGTAGGGCCGTAACTAATGAGAGCAATGTCGTCCCCTTCTGTTAGAGTTTCCCATGAGCCAATAGGGATATGACTGCGATTTTCATTAATTTTAACACCTAATCCATTGCCACGAGGATAACGAATTGCGATTGGACCTTGCTCATAATGCATAGCAGTATAAATTAAATCCTTCGCTTCATTTTCATCTTTAGGCATCATAACGGTCATATTTGGAAATTGCGTTAAGAAACCAACATCAAAGATACCTTGATGTGTTTCGCCATCAGCACCAACTAAACCTGAGCGATCAATACCAAAAATAACGTTTAAGTTTTGACGATCTACATCATGTAATACTTGATCGTATGCACGTTGCAAGAAAGTTGAATAGATTGCAACGTATGGTTTCATACCTTCCATTGCAAGGCCAGCAGCCATTGTAACCGCATGTTGCTCTGCGATACCAACGTCAAAAAACTGTTCTGGAAGCTCAGATTGGAATTTAGTGAGTTTAGAACCGACTGGCATCGCAGGTGTAATCGCAACAACGCGTCTATCCTTTTTAGCATATGAAAGAATTTCGTCGCTCATCAATTGACTCCATGATGGTCCTACAGGTTGCCCTTTTATTTGCTCACCGGTATCAAGTTTATAAGGTCCAAGGCCATGCCAAGTTCCAATCTTATCGTTTTCGGCTGGATGATAACCTTTACCTTTTTTTGTTACCACATGAATTAATACAGGCTTATTAATCGAGTCGGCAGCTGTCAACGCATTTTCCAACTCTTCAAAATTGTGGCCATCAACAGGTCCGATATAACGAATACCTAATTCCTCGAAAAATGCACCATCTACAACTAAATATTTTAAACTATCTTTAATACGGTCAGCAGATTCACGTAATCGGCTTCCCCCAGGTAATCGACTTAACACGCTTTCTGCATCGATTTTAAGACGATTGTAGCTTTGATTCATTCTAATTCGGCCTAACATATTATGCATTGCACCCACGTTAGGCGCAATGCTCATCTCGTTATCATTTAATATAATCGTCATATTCGTACGATCATGGCCGATATTGTTTAAAGCTTCAAGCGCCATTCCTCCAGTTAGGGCACCGTCACCTATTACAGGGACAATGTGGTTATGTTTACCTAGTATATCTCGTGCTTTAGCCATGCCCATTGCTGCTGATAATGATGTGGAGCTATGCCCGGCTTCCCACACATCATGTTCAGATTCTTTTAATTTTGGAAATCCACATAATCCTTTATATTGTCTTAATGTATTAAAATCATGTCCACGACCCGTTAAAATTTTGTGCGTATAGCTTTGGTGGCCTACGTCCCAAATAATTTTATCTTCGGGGCTATTAAAATGCTTGTGTAAAGCAATCGTCAATTCAACGACACCTAGATTAGCGCCGATATGCCCCCCGGTTACAGCACATGTTTGGATTAAAAACTGTCTTATATCGTGACTCAATGATTCAAGCTCACTTACAGAAAGACTTTTTAAAAATGAAGGATCCTGTATATTTCTTACGTCCATTGAAATCACCCTTAATTTTTATGTCATTATGATTATAACATTACATGACTTTTATAGTATAGATTGAAATTAATTCTGTCGCTGATAAAAAAGCGTTAATAATTGCATTAAATCGGTTGTGTTATAGTTTGTGGACAACTGATTTAACAGTGTTTCCGCATTTTGAATATGGTTTTGAAGTTGTACTTCAGCCTCAGCTTGACCTAGTAAAGAAACATATGTGCTTTTATGGTTGGCTTCATCACTACCTACAGGTTTACCTAACTGGTGTGCATCACCATAAACGTCCAAAAGGTCGTCTTTAATTTGAAATATGACGCCAAGATACTTAGAAAATTGAATTAACTGCTGTGTTACTTCAACTGGGGGTTGTGCGATAATTGTTGCTGCTTCAATTGCAAATACAATAAGTGCCCCCGTTTTATGAGAATGAATTTGTTCCAATTGCTTAAGATCAATCGCTTGATTTTCACTTTGCATATCTAAAACTTGGCCACCCACCATACCTGTATGGCCACTTGCTTTACTAAGGGATTGAATCAATTTCACCTTTTTTTCTGCACTAATGTCTTCATTATTCGTAATCATTTCAAATGCCTTGGTAAGCAATGCATCACCAGCGAGTATTGCGAGCCATTCACCATAAACCGTATGATTTGTCGGTTTACCACGTCTTAAGTCATCATCGTCCATAGCAGGTAAGTCATCGTGTATTAACGAATATGTATGAACCATTTCAAGTCCTAAGGCGACACTAAAGCCACTTTTTAATTGCTTTGGATTTAACATTTGAAGGGTTGCTAGCAAGAGTAAGGGTCTAATACGCTTTCCTCCCGCTTCCAATGAATAACGCATACTTTCTTCTAAACGGGTTTTTAGACTCGTATCGTTAACTGAACGATGCAATACCTCGTTAAATTGGTCTAATAAGTTACTCAGATTTTGGTTCATCACTTTCATCTGCCTCTTCGTCCATAAGTTGTGAAACTTTCTTTTCTGCATTTTTTAAAGTTGTTTCACATGACTTTGATAGTGCTATTCCTTTTTGATACAGTTCTAATGATTTTTCTAAAGAAATCGTATCATTATCTAACTGATTCACAATTGATTCGAGTTCTTGCATCATTTCTTCAAATGAATTATTTTCTGTTGTCATTATTCCACCTTACCTTTTTAATTGTTGCATCTAGCTTCCCATCTTTCATTGTGACTTCAATATTGTCACCTTCGTGAATATCTTGGCTACTTGTGACTACATTATCGTCCTTCATCACAATCGAGTATCCTCTTAACATTGTTTTCGTTGGGCTTAAATTATCAAGCGTAAGCAACTTTTGTTCAAACTGCTGCTTCTTTTGTGTGATGATACGCTGCATTTGCTTATTCAATGCGCTTTTAAAATCTAAAGATTGCTGTTTTTGACGCTGAATATAATCATAAAAATACTTGATGCGAATACGTTGCTGAATGATATGAAGGCGCTGTTTTTCATATTGAAAACGATATTGCATAGACTGATGAAGCATTCGGTCTAAGTCGTCGCGCTTTTGTGTTTGTTGGTCGTACAAAAGCGAAGGTTGCTTAAATTTATAATAAGATTGATATTGATTCAATTGCTGTGTTGCTTGCTTTAAATATTGCTTTATAAAACGATTTAAGTAATGACGACTTTTTGCCAATATCTGCAAAAGCTCTTTTTGATCAGGTGTAGCTAACATAGCTGCTTGAGTCGGTGTAGCAGCCCGTAAATCTGCCACATAATCACTTAATGTGGTATCTGTTTCATGACCTACAGCAGAAATGACAGGTGTTTGGCATGAAAAAATAGCTTTAACCACTTCTTCTTCATTAAAGTTCCATAAATCCTCTATAGAGCCACCGCCACGACCTAAAATGATGACATCAACATCTAAACTATCTGCATATTGCAATTTTTCGATGATATCATTTTTAGCCTGACCCCCTTGTACAAGGGTACTGATTTTAATCTGTTCTGCCAAAGGATAACGGCTATTGAGTGTGTTTTGAATATCACGAATTGCAGCACCAGTGCTTGCGGTTAATATTGCAATTTTTTTCGGATATTTTGGCACTAATTTTTTATGTGATTGATCAAAATAGCCTTCTTTTGTGAGCTTAAGTTTTAACTGTTCGAATTTTTGATATAAGTTACCAACACCGTCAAGTTGCATTTTGTTTACATAGATTTGGTAATTACCACGACGTTCATAAACAGAGACACGTGCTTCAATGAGGACTTGATCGCCTTCTTTAGGTTCAAAATCCAAATGTGCCGCTTGGGCTTTGAACATCATAGCGGCAACAACGCTATCTGCATCTTTAACAGCAAAGTAAAGATGGCCACTGCTATGTCTTTTGAAATTTGAAAGTTCACCTTTGATTAGAACAGATTGGAGATGTGGATCTTGGTCGAATTTGAATTTAATGTATTTTGTTAACGCAGAAATTGTTAAATATTTTTCCATGTTATCACTCAATTTCTTTTGATATGACTTAATACGCCATTGATAAATTTATAATTGTCGTCATCACTAAATTGTTTAGCCAATTCAACAGCCTCGTTAATAATAACTTTTTCTGGTGTGTCACTATGATCAATTTCAAATGTCGCCATTCTTAAAATGATGCGGTCTGATTTTAGTAAACGTGGTATTGTCCAACCATTTAAATGTGGGCTAATCTTTTCATCTAACACATTTTGGTGGTCTTTGACACCAGAAACAAGCCATTTAATGAAGTCAAAATCTAAATCGGGATAGTCATCTTTAATAAAGCTAATGGCTTCATCGATTGTTAGTTCTGTATCTTTCATTTCTAGTTGAAATAATGTTTGAAAAGCTTGACTTCTCGCTTGTTTTCTACTCAATTTATTACGCTCCGTTCTTAAAAAATTAGTGACTATTTTTTAGCCATTTCTATATGTGTAATGTGAACATTAATTTGTTGTGGTGAAAGTGCAGTCATTGTATGAATAGCACTATGAATGGATTCTTGAACTTTCAATGCTGTTTCTGACACTTTAACGCCATATTGTAATGAACAATAGACATCGATAAAAATTTCATTGTCTTTCGTGTCAATTTTGATACCTTTGCTTAAATTTTTGCGTCCAAAACGTTCTAATGTGGAATTTTTCAAGTCAGAAAATACACCATGTACCCCTTTTACTTCTGAAACAGCAATACTAGCAATTAAGGAAATAACTTCGGGAACGATTTCGACTGTACCTAGATTTGGGTTAAAATTTTCAATTGATTTAACCATATGAAATACCTCCATTCAAATTAATCTTCATTATTCATGATATCGTATATCTCTAAAAACTTTGTGCTAAAGAAACCTTCATTAAAAACAGGATGGTTTAACAATCGGATATGAAATGGAATTGTTGTGTCAATACCTAAAACTACAAATTCGTTCAAAGCACGTAAACCAGACATAATGGCTTCTGCTCTAGTAGGTTGATGTACGATAAGTTTCGCAACCATTGAGTCATAGTACGGAGGTATTAAATAATTTGTATAACAAGCAGAGTCGATACGAACGCCAAACCCGCCTGGTGTCAAATATTGTTCGATTTTGCCAGGTGAAGGCATAAAGTTTTTATAAGGATTTTCTGCATTGATACGGAACTCAATCGCATGCCCATTGATCTTGATATCTTCTTGTTTATAAGGGAGTTGCTCACCCATGGCAACTTTTATCTGTAGTTTCACTAAATCAACACCTGTTACCATTTCTGTAACAGGATGCTCAACTTGGATTCTCGTATTCATTTCCATAAAATAAAACTGGTTTTCATCCAAATCATAAATAAACTCTATGGTACCTGCATTAAAATAATTAACGGCTTTTGCTGCCCTTATTGCAGCATCGCCCATTTCTTTCCTTTTTTCTTCAGTTAAAATTGGTGATGGTGATTCTTCGACTAGCTTCTGCATGCGCCGTTGAATAGTACAATCGCGTTCTCCTAAATGAATCACATTGCCATGTTCATCCCCAATAACTTGTATTTCAATATGTCTGAAGTTCTCGATAAATTTTTCTAAATAAAGACCGCCATTACCAAATGCAGTTTCAGCTTCTTGTTGAGTCATTTTATAGCCATTAATCAATTCATCTTTGTCTCGTGCAATACGTATACCTTTACCGCCACCACCAGCTGTGGCTTTAATAATAACAGGATATCCAATTTTATCTGCAGTTTGAATCGCATCTTCTATTGTATTGACTAATCCTTCACTACCGGGTACGACAGGTACATTTGCGCGCTTCATCTCTTCTTTGGCAATATCTTTAATTCCCATTTTTTGAATAGATTCATAACTTGGCCCAATAAACTTAAGTTGAACCGCTTCACACAATTCAGCAAAATCCCCATTTTCTGCTAAAAAGCCATATCCTGGATGAATTGCATCGCAGCCAGTCGATGTCGCTATCGATAATATGTTAGGTATATTCAAATATGAATCTTTTGATTGCTTAGGTCCTACACAGTAGGCTTCGTCAGCTAGTTGAGTATGTAATGCATCTTTATCGCCTTCTGAATATATCGCTACTGTTTGGATACCTAATTCGTGGCACGCACGAATAATTCGTACTGCAATCTCACCACGGTTTGCAATTAATATTTTTTTCATGTTATTTCACCTTGAATAAGGCTTGGCCATACTCAACCATTTGTCCGTCTTCAACGAGAATTTCAACGATTTCTCCTGAGACTTCAGCTTGAATTTCATTAAACAATTTCATCGCTTCAAGAATGCAGACAGTCGTATCATTAGATACTTGATCTCCAACTTGAACATATGCGCTTTCTTCTGGTGAAGGTGATTTATAGAATGTACCAACCATTGGTGCGTTGATAGTTTGAAGTTGATCATCACTTGAAGTTGCTTGGTTCATATTTTGATCAGGTGTTGATGATACTTGTTCAGTAAATGTATTAGGAGCTCCAATAGGTTGCGTCGGTGCAATTTGTTGAGTGACAATTTCTTTTTCTTTTTTTAGATTAACGATAGTCCCTTTATCTTCTATATTAATTTCAGTTAAGTTAGAGTGATCTAGAATATCGATTAATTCTTTAATCTCTTTAAAATTCATTTTGGTTACTCCCTTATGATTGATTATTTCTACCTTACTATTTTACTTGAGTGAAAGGGGCAATTCAAGAAAAGTCGTAATTCATGTGTTGTCATATCGAAAAACATTAAATCAAAAAAAGACTTGCATCGGATGTATAAAACATGATGCAAGCCCTTTTTATTTAGGTATATGTTAGATATTGAACGATGAATACAATTACGCGCGTGAAACGTAACTTCCATCTGTTGTATTAATCACTAAGACGTCGCCTTCGTTAACAAATAATGGCACGTTTAATGAATAACCTGTTTCAACAGTAGCTGATTTTGTTGCTCCTGTCGCAGTATCACCTTTGATACCTGGTTCTGTTTCAGTTACGCGTAGTTCAACAGTTTTTGGAAGTTCTACGCCAATTGTTTCGCCTTCATATGTTTGAATTTGAACATCCATGTTAGCAACTAAAAACTTCAATTCATGTTCTAAATATTGTGTTGTAAGTTCTGTTTGTTCAAATGTTTCATTGTCCATAAATACATGGTTGTCTCCATCAGCATATAGATATTGCATACGACGGTTTTCAATCATAGCAGGTTCTACTTTTTCACCAGCACGGAATGTTTTTTCTTGAATTGCACCTGTTCTTAAATTACGTAATTTTGATCTCACAAAAGCAGACCCTTTACCAGGTTTAACATGTTGGAATTCTAAAACTTTCCAAATACCATTATCGACAGAAATGGTTAAACCTGTTTTAAAATCATTTACAGAAATCATTCAGTTTCCTCCTCAGATTCACTCTTCTTATAAAATAATAAGGTCTTTTCGACAATTAGTAAAGCATTGACCGCCATTTTCTGTAATTAAAATGTCATCTTCAATACGAACACCACCAAGACCATTTACATATATACCCGGTTCGATCGTAACACAGTGATTGATTTCAAGAACGGTATCAGATTTTTGAGAAAGCGCTGGTTGCTCATGTACATCTAATCCAATACCATGACCTAATGAATGACCAAAATTGTCGCCGTAGCCCGCATCAGTAATCACTTGACGTGCGATTGAGTCGATTTCTTTACCAGTCATACCTGCTTGAATCGCCTGGATTGCTGTTTCTTGACTTTTTAATACGATGTTATAAATTTTGATCATTTCGTCAGAAGGTTGCCCCACCGCAAATGTTCTCGTAATATCAGAACTGTAGCCTTGGTAGTAAGCTCCAAAATCTAAAGTAACCATATCCCCGGATTCGATTACTTTATCTGATGCGACGCCGTGTGGTAGTGCGCCTCTTTTACCAGAAGCAACGATTGTATCAAATGATGTATCATCTGCACCTAGATGTAACATTTTACTTTCCAAATGTGCTTTTAATTCTTTTTCTGTCATACCTGGTTTTGCCACAGTCAGAATATGTTCGTAAGCTTGGTCAACGATATCCGCTGCCTTTTGAATCAATTTAATTTCGTCCGCATCTTTTACGCGACGAATTTTTTCAATTTCATCTCCTATTGATATTAAATCGTGACGACCTTGATTTAATTTTAAAAAGGCATCATAAGAAACAAGGTGTCCTTCAAAGCCTATATTTTGAAGGTTTAATTCTTGAATTTGTGTGATTACACTAGAATAAAGATCACTTTCTTGTTTAACAATTTCAAATAATGGTGCCTGTTCAGTTGCTTGATCGATATAGCGAAAATCCGTAATTAAACGGGCTTGATCTTGTGTAATTAATAAGCCGCCGCTTGTTCCAGTAAAGCCAGATAAATAACGTCTATTGAAATCTGTGAGAACAACTAGGCCATCTAAATGTTTTTCTTGTAATAGACTTCTTACTTTATTTATTCTATTTTTCATGATATTTTCCTCCTTGATATTTGTACTTAACTATATGATACCTTAAAATATAAACAAGTATAATGAAAAACTATTAATGTTTAGGAGTTTATTATGAAAAAAAGAATGTTTGCGAGTTTAGGGCTAACGTTGTTACTAGCGGGGTGTGGGAGTCAAAATTTATTGCCTCTTGAAGAAAAAAGTACGGATTTGAGTGACAAAAATCATGATTTGAAATTAGAAAATCAAGAACTCAAAAATGAGAATCATAAAAAACAAAAGCAATTAGATGCGTTGAAAAAAGACTCAGAAAATACTGGACAAGCTAAAACAAACAAAAAAATTGCAGATTACTTACAAATATCTTCAAAATATTATGGCTCAGTAACAAAAACAATTAATGACTATCAAGCGATTGATAATCAAATTATGAAGAATAAAAAGGATCAAGATGTTATGGATCAACTTGATGGTGTTATTGAAGCGCATGATGATGCGATTAATCAATACAAAGAGAGCGTGAATGATTTATCGATTGTAAAAAAAGATGATAATGTAAAAAAACAACATAAACAAGTGTTGAAAGTACAAAAAGACATCAAAACAGCCTTAACTGAAATTAAAAAAGGTTATGCAAAAAAAGATTTGACTTCTATTCAAAGAGGACGTCAAAATTTGACAAACATTCAAGTAAAGAATGATAATTTGAAACAAAATTAAAGAGGTGTAAATAGAGATGAGTGCTTTGCAAAAAATCCTATTTGGTATCGTGATTATTATTGCGATAATCGGGTTAGTGTTGAATTTAGATCTTGTTTTATTTGGAATATTTAAATCAATTATCATGCTTATTGTGATGATTGCTGTGATTTATTTGATTTATTTCTTTTTCTTTTTAACGCCCGATCAAAGAAATTATAAATTGAGAGTGTGGAAAAATCGTTATCGACGCCGCAGATAATCCTTTAAGCGAGAAATATTAACTAAGAACAATAAAAAGCATGGCACAGTAATTCGTGTCATGCTTTTTATTCATTGATTTTATTTTCTGTATAAAAATGCTTCCGAGCGATATTTTTCTTCCAACGCTTTTACTTCTTCTTGTTGAGCCTCGGTCAATTCAAGCGGTTGATATTCCAAATCTAAAGCTTTTTTAAAGCCTTCTTTAAAGGCTACTTCCATTTCGGTTAATGATACATGACTATCAGACAAATCATTAATTGCAACCGCTTTTTCTACAAAAGCTTCCTTCATTTTGGCTTTTAATCGATCATTTTTAAAAATAAACATATCAAATAGATCATCGATATCGACATCTTGTAGTATTGAACCGTGTTGTAAGATAACACCTTTTTGACGTGTTTGCGCACTTCCGGCGATTTTTTTACCTTCGACAACAAGTTCATACCAGCTTGGCGCATCGAAACATACCGAACTTCGTGGTTGTTTAAGTTTCTCACGTTCCTCTTTAGAGCGAGGTACTGCAAAATATGCATCAAAACCGAGTGACTTGAAGCCTTCCAATAAACCTTCAGAAATGACGCGGTACGCTTCAGTTACTGTTTTAGGCATATCTGGATGAGACTCAGGAACGATCACACTATATGTTAACTCTTTATCATGTAAGACACCTCTACCTCCAGTTTGTCGTCTTACAAGTCCGTAACCTTTTTCTTTTACTTTGTCGATATCGATTTCTTTTGATAAACGTTGGAAATAACCAATCGACAATGTCGGTGGATTCCACGTGTAAAATCTGATGACGGGGTCGATTTCCCCTCTTGAGACAAAGTTTAATAATGCTTCATCTAATGCCATATTATAATATGGGTCATGGCTCCCTGTATTAATAAAATGCCAAGTTTCTGTCATTTGACTTAAAGCCTCCTATGAACGACTTTGGCATATGTAGTGATTATATAAAAATACTAACATATGTCACAATATAAAAATTTTGATAAATCAGTCTATCAGTCTTATAATAATAATATCGGTATTTTAGGGAGGATGCAAGATGAGTAACATAACATGGATTGTTTTGATTGTGTTGGCTGCCGTCATTATTTGGATGGTAATTAATTATTTGATTAATAAAAAATCTGTTACAGAATTGGATCAAGAAGCTTTTCAGCAAGGCATTCGAAAAGCACAAGTCATTGACCTTCGTGAAAAAGCAGATTATGACTATGGTCATATTAATGGTGCAAGAAACATACCTATGACCATGTTCCGTCAACGCTATCAAGGTTTGCGAAAAGACCAACCGATTTATTTGGTTGATGCCAATGGTATCGCAAGTTATCGTGCGGCAAGAACGTTAAAGAAAAAAGGATATAAAGACTTATACATGCTAAAAGGCGGTTACAAAAAGTGGACTGGCAAAATTAAGTCTAAAAAGTAATTTTTAAAGCTAGAATGCTCCAACTTGACGATGGGGGCTCTAGCTTTATTTTAATGCTCAGATAGGTTGGGCTCATCCTCCCTATGAGCTTGTGTTATATGTCATCGTGTTTAAATGTTACTGTTACTTTAATTGCACGCTTTAACTCAGTTCGATTGCGAATCAAACTGTGTATGCTTCGTATCCTATTGCAGTTAATCAAATCATTATATTCAATCAAAAGAACCCTAGCGTGTGCTGCTTTGCACGTACTAGGGTTATCTTTTTATTTTTCTTCTTTTAAATTCTCAAATTTTAATATAGGTTTACGTGCTGCTGTTGTTTCATCTAACCGGTCGATTATCGTTGTATGTGGCGCTTCTAAAACCTTATCAGGATCTTCTTCTGCTTCTTTAGCAATTTGAATTAAAGCGTCACAGAAATAATCTAACGTTTCTTTAGATTCTGTTTCAGTTGGTTCTATCATCATACCTTCATCAACAATGAGAGGGAAATAAACAGTAGGTGGATGAACACCAAAATCTAAAAGCCGTTTAGCCATATCTAATGTACGCACACCCAATTTTTTCTGTTTTGTACCGCTCAGTACAAATTCATGCTTACAATATTGGTCAAATGGAATGACAAAAGTATCTTTAAGTCTCGCTTTCATATAATTTGCATTAAGCACAGCTGCTTCTGACACTTCTCTCAAACCTTGGTAGCCCATTGAGCGAATATATGTGTAGGCACGTAAATAGATACCAAAATTACCATAAAACGGTTTAACGCGACCAATCGAATGTTTAATTTCATTATCGTATTCAAAACGATCTCCATTTTTAACAACAAGTGGTTTTGGTAAATATTCTCGAAGGGCCTTTTTAACACCAATTGGACCTGAACCTGGTCCACCGCCGCCATGCGGGCCAGTAAATGTTTTGTGTAAATTAAGATGTACAGCATCAAAGCCCATATCACCAGGTCTAACTTTATCCATTATGGCATTTAAATTAGCGCCATCGTAATAAAGCAATCCGCCTGCTTCGTGTACGATGTCTCGAATCTCCATAATATTAGTTTCAAATATTCCTAATGTATTAGGGTTTGTTAACATAATAGCTGCAGTTTTATCGCTGACTAATTCTTTAAGGTGATCTATATCGACTTCACCTTTTTCGTTAGATTTCACAGTGACTGCTTTAAAGCCAGCAAATACGGCTGAAGCTGGATTTGTACCATGAGCGGAGTCAGGAACGATGACTTCATCACGCTGTGTGTCACCATTTTGTAAATGGTAGGCTTTGAAAATCATTAAAGCAGTCCACTCACCATGGGCACCTGCAGCGGGTTGTAAAGAAATTTCATCCATGCCAGTAATTTCTTTAAGCTCTTCTTGCAAATTGTAAATAATTTCTAATGAACCTTGAACTTGATTCACATCTTGAAGCGGGTGTGATTCAGCAAAGCCAGGTATGCGTGCGGCTTTTTCATTTACTTTAGGGTTGTATTTCATTGTACAAGAACCTAGTGGATAAAAGCCTGTATCTACACCGAAATTTTTATGAGATAGTTCTGTATAATGGCGAACAAGATCTAATTCTGATACTTCTGGAAATTCCGCCTTATTTTTACGAATGAATTTTGAATCTAGTAACTTTTCCGCGACATTCTCGTTTATCTCTTTTTTAGGTAATGCATAGGCAAAACGCCCTTCTTTTGAACGTTCAAATATTAATGGACTAGATTTACTTACCATTTAAATCACCCGCTTTCTTAACAAATGTATCAATTTCAGCTTTTGTTCTTAGTTCAGTTACAGCGACAAGCATATGATTTTTGTATTGGGGATCAACGACACTTAAGTCGAAGCCACCAATAATACCTTCTTCAAGTAATGATGCGTTTA
Source organism: Staphylococcus sp. 191 (assembly GCF_011174885.1). NCBI lineage: Bacteria > Bacillati > Bacillota > Bacilli > Caryophanales > Staphylococcaceae > Staphylococcus > Staphylococcus sp. 191. The sequence goes on from NZ_PNRJ01000004.1 coordinate 133,262, forward strand.
CTTCTTCGATAGGTTTGTTGAATTCAACGACAAATTCATTAAAAGAAGTGTCTTCATTGACTTTAAAACCATTGCTTTTAAACTGAGCTTTAGCATAATTTGCATTTTCAATATTTTGTTCAGCTATGTCATAAATGCCTTGTTTACCTAAAGCGGACATCGCTATTGAGGATGCGAGAGCATTTAAAGCTTGATTTGAACAAATGTTAGATGTAGCTGTTTCACGTCGAATATGTTGCTCGCGCGCCTGTAATGTTAAAACAAAACCGCGGTTACCTTCATCATCTTGTGTTTGACCTACTAAACGTCCAGGTATCTTTCTCATTAATTGCTTCGTTGTCGCAAAATATCCACAGTGAGGTCCGCCGAATTGAGAAGGGATTCCAAACACTTGTGTATCACCAACAACGATATCTGCACCAAATTCTCCTGGTGGCGTTAATAAACCTAATGAAAGTGGATTAGCATAGACAATAAATAAAGCTTTTTTGTCTTTAATAAGCGCTTGAATGGCTTCTAAATCTTCTATTGAACCATAGAAATTAGGATATTGAACAGCAACAGCTGCTGTGTCATCGTCGATTGCTGCTTCAAGTTTTTCTAAATCAGTGATTGTACCTTCTAAATCGACTTCCACAACTTCATATTGCTCACGAATTGCAGAATATGTGTGTAACACTTGTAATGCTTGATAGTGTAAGCCTTTTGAAACCACAATTTTACTTTTTTTAGTTTTTCCCCAAGCTAACAAACACGCTTCAGCAAAGCTTGTCATGCCGTCGTACATCGATGAGTTCGCTACGTCCATACCTGTTAACTCACAAATCATCGTTTGAAACTCAAATATAGCTTGTAGTTCACCTTGTGAAATTTCAGGTTGATAAGGTGTATAAGCAGTGTAGAATTCTGATCTAGAAATCATGGCATCTACCACTGCAGGTGCATAATGGTCATAAACACCCGCGCCAAGGAAACTTGTATGTGTTTCTTTAGTTGTATTCTTATTTGCAATTCGATTTAATCGCTTTAGCAATTGGGTCTCTGGTTCAGCCTCTTCGAGATTTAAATCTCTGTTTAGAAGTATATTTTCAGGAACGTCACTATATAAATCTTGAATTGAGTTTACCCCAATCATTTCTAACATGTCCTTCTCATCTTGTTCAGTTAATGGAATATAACGATGACTCACACGATTCACTCCCTATTTTTCAATTTGATTTTTTTTAACAATTTGCGCTTTTACTTGTTTTTTTCTAACTTGTATAATAATTTCTTTTCCCATTTCAAATTCATCACGTTGAATAATTCCCATGCCAATTGAATGTCCTGTAGAAGGGGACTGAGTTCCAGACGTGACTTCACCTATTTCTTTGCCTTCTAAATTGTAAATGGTATAACCTGTTCGAGGTATCCCTTTTTCAATCATTCGTAAGCCAATTGTACGTCTTGGCGCACCATTTTCTTTTTGTTCTTTGAGTACTGATTTTCCAATAAAATCGACTTCAATGAGAGGTTTAGCGGCAAATGCAATTCCTCCTTCGTAAGGTGTAATCGTTTCACTTAAGTCTTGCCCATGCAGAGGTAAGCCAGCTTCTAAACGTAAAGTATCACGTGCACCTAAACCACAAGGTACCACATCAAGAGAAAGGAGCTTTTCCCAAATGGTAACAACGTCTGTACTATCGCAATATATTTCGAAACCATCTTCTCCTGTGTAGCCTGATTGAGATAAAATGACTTTTTTATCAAATAATTCTACCTCTTTTTTAAATTCAAACATTTTCATGTCGCTGATATCATCTTGAACCTGTGCTTGGATTAATTGACGTGCGTTTGGACCTTGTACAGCGAGTTGTCCGTAGCTTGATGATACATTTTCAATCTTTGCATCAAAATCTTGACTATGGTCAACAATCCATTGATAGTCTTTTTCTACATTTGCAGCATTAACAATAAGTAAATAACGTTGCGTATTCAATTGATAAATAACTAAATCATCAATTACACCACCGTGTTCATTGCACAATGCTGTATATTGCGCTTTTGAAAGTGTCAGTTGTTCTGTGTCGTTTGAAAGTACATACTGTACTAACTTTGCAGCATCAGGACCCTCGATGATAATTTCCCCCATATGACTCACATCGAATAACCCTACATTAGAACGAACAGCGTTATGCTCTTCTTTAATACTTGAAAATTGAACAGGCATTGCCCAACCACCGAATTCAACTATTTTTGCACCAGCATCAACATAGTGTTGATATAACGGGGTTTGTTTTAAACCTTCAGACATGAAAATACCCTCCTAATTGTTTAATAAAAAAACAGAAGAGTAGTTGAACTACTCCCCTGTTGAAATCCCTTCAGGAATGCGTCACAATATTATCCTTTTGCCTGAGAGATTCGTAATCCAAGTTACTTGCTCCTTCGGCGATGGCCCATGCCATGCTCTCTAATATTGATCGTTCGCAAATATTATGTTTTTAATTTCATTAAGTGTTTCTCGCAATGATATTTTGGATGAAATCTTAATGAATGCGATTTCATTATATCTTGAATTACGACTATAATACAAGCTTTTTAAGGTTTCATGACTTTTTTTGTTTGCATTAGGTCGATGCGCATCATTTTTGATGCGTTCATATAATATTTCAAAGGGGGCGTCTATCCAAACAACAGTTATTTGCTGTTTTTTTAGAAAATTGAATGTTTGATCATCTGATAGAATACCGCCACCTGTGGCTATAATATCATATTTTTCTAGTGCCTGTTTTAAATATTGATATTCATATTTTCTAAATGCTTTTTCACCTTCTAACTCAAAAATTTCTGGAATTGATTGATTCAATTGCGCTTCAATCAAGCTGTCTAAATCAGTAAATGAGCAATTGAGTTCATGTGATAAAATTTTGCCAATTGTGGATTTACCTGCGCCCATGAATCCTATTAGTACGATAGGCATTTTACTAGTTGTCTTCAATCGTTACTCACCTTTTTCTATTGTTTGCCTAATGTGATGTTCATAATCATCAGAAATAGCATCTATTGCTTGTAATTTTAGACTATAAATCATTAAATAAAAAGCATTAAATGAAAAATAAGCAGTAAATATAACGAGTAATAAAGGTAGTGTGAACCCTTTTTTAGAACAGAATTTCTTTTTCGTGAAAACCATTCCTTTCACGGTACTTTATATGCATTAAAATATATTTGTTACTAACTTTTGTGAAAACTACGTTCATAACCTCATTACATAGCGTAATATTTCCTCTATGATTTACAGTTTTAATAATCTTTTGATTTTGAAGATAATAAGTAATTTTAGATTGTTTGTTTTGAATTTCAATCCCCTTTTTTAGTATCAATACATCTTTAATATCAGTGCGGTTCAAATGGTCAGAGATATCTTTAATCATCATTTCTAAATCATAAGTTCTATCATCAAAGAGTGTGTGTTTAAGTTGGCTGAATGTCATGATAAAAAATGGCATGAGCATCATGATTAAGCATTGCGCTAGTAATGCAATCAAACTTTCAATGAGTGTGAATCCCCTTTTTGATATAACAATATTTTTGATGTGACTGTAAATTTTGTATACAAATCCTTTGTTTCTGAGGAATGACTTCATAATTTGCTATTCTTAACCTTTCATGTGGAATATTTTTTCTAACAATTTGGTATAGTGCTCGCTTTAGCTCCAATTGTTCGACTTGATTCCGGTAAGTGGCTAACATTTGTTGATTTAACGGAAGTATTTGATTCGTTAAAACAACTAAGATAGAAATCGCAAAAAGCGCTTCTATTAATAAGTAACCTTTTTTTATTTTAAATATTTGATACGGTACCTCCCTTGTTCAATATGAAAAATCAGAGCAATCGTTTGTCCTTGATATTCAAAATATAGCGTTCCAAACTTTGAAATTTGTCCTTTTTTATCAAATTTAAGATATGGTAGATTAGAACTCGTTTTTAAGTTAAGAGGATTTAATTTAAGCAAGCGTGTTGTTTGAGGATATGAAGTAACTATTTTAATGTCATTGTATTGTTTACGAAAAAGCATCAATATGGACTGATGATGTTTTATCGCCTGTGATTGATAGAAATCAATCTCGCTTGTAAGCTTTTTAATTTCATATTCACATTGTAGATGAGAGAAATCAAATTTTGGATGTGTAATCACAATGGATAGAAAAACTATGATAATTGATAACACAACTAGCATTTCTACAAGTGTATAGCCATCACGACGCAATCGCTTCGCCTGCATTTATAGAAATTGTTTCTCCGGATTTACATTGCTTTTGACTTTCTTTAATATAGCCTTCTCTAACTAAATCATCGATCGTTGCAGGTTTGTGATTGAACTTTAAAGCATAAGCTTCGATTTGACTATCTATCATTTTCAATTGTGCGCTACAGCCTGTTTTCTGAATGTGCTCAGATTGTTTAGCAATGTTAGGAATGATTAAAATTAGTAATACACTAATGATTAATAACACGAGTAACATTTCTATGAGTGTAAAGCCTTTTTTAACTAATAATTTTGTCATTATATTTTTAATCATATCAATATCTCCTATTCTTTTATCGTTTGCATCATTTCAAAAATGGGAAGCATCATGACTAAATAAACACATAATACGAGTAAGCCAATTAAGGTGAACATAATGGGCTGAATCCATTTAATGTGTTGGTGTAAAAAATATTCAATATGGTCAAGTAAAAATATGCTATACATTTGGAGTTCGACATCCAATTTATCTCGCATTTCACCATGTTGAATATAATGAATAAACTGATTTTCAAAACAATTGAGCTGGGTAAATATAGTTGAAAAGGAAACGCCATTTTGAAGTTGATATTGCAAAGTACGACCAATATATGTGAGAAATAAACTTTCTTGTTGATGGATATAAATTTGGACAATGTCATTCAATGTGATGCCATTTTTAAAAAATAAAACGAAATGATTTGTAATGTGATAGGTGTTGTAAAGTTTGTAGTATTTTCTGAGGAATGGGAAGCGGTTAATCCATTGAATTTGCTGACGAACAGTAAGTTGCTTAAAAAAGTGGCGAACTAAAAAGAAAATAGCGGTCAAACAAAGAAGTAGAGTTAATGAAGTGAGTGGGAAGTTTTGGATGAAAGCTTTTATGATTTTTTGTAATAATGAGGCTTCTAACTGCATATTGTCATACATTTGATTAAATTGAGGCATAACGGTGTGGTTCAAAGTCGTGATTAGCGCGAAAAAAATAAAAATAAGTACAATAGGATATTGTATTGTTTTAACAAATTGTTTTTTAAGCTTTCTGTTTTTACTATAAAATTGGTGGCATAATTGCAGTGTTTCTGGGAGAGAACCGTATTTTTCAGCGAAATATAATTGGAGTAATACGGTTTGCGGATAACCTAAAATACGGAAAACTTCATAGCATGAAGCACCTTGATTCAAGGCGTTGATCAATATTGAATGGAATCGTTTGTTTTTGATTTGGAGTTGATCATATATAAACTTCATCGCTTCAGCGAAAGTAAATCCATGCACTAATAGTTGTGATAGGCGTTCCATTATTAATAGATGATTTGAGTTTATATGACGTAATGTTCGCCTATGTTGAATATTTTCGTAATATTTTTTCATCGATCACGCCTTCTTGGTTTAAAGAATGTAACTTATCTACTAAGCTTTCAAATGCTGCAGGTAATTTAAAATTGTTTTTCAAGAAAAATTGAATTTCAGATTGATTCATTGTTTCATAAACAAGTTGTCGGTTATCTTTTTTAGTTGTAATTAAACGTTGGTTAATAATCATATTAATAGATTGTGACAAGTCTTGCTGTGACAGTCCCATTTCTATTAGTCTTAATAATACACCTGAGCAATCATTTGCATGAATTGTGGATAAAACTAAATGACCACTTAAACTCGCTTGAATGACGTCTCTGGCAATATATTTATCTCTTATTTCGCCAATTAGAATGACATCTGGATCGCATCTTAAAATGGCTTTCAAGGAAGAACTATAAGTGATATCTGCTTTTTCATTAACAGAAATTTGTGTAATCCCGTTTACGAGCTGTTCGACCGGGTCCTCAATGGTGATAATATTAAGATTTAATTTTTGCTTTGCATAAACGACCATTTGATACATCAGCGTACTTTTACCTGCACCGGATGGACCACTAAATAATATGAGGCCCTGCTTTTTTTCCATTGTTGTTTTAATATCTATCACTGAGTCTATATTTGAAGTTTGGAAATATTGGGGTGTTAAGCGTATGACACAACTTTCAGTACCTAAATTAAGTGGTAATGTAGATACGCGGAGATAATATAAATTTTTATACTCATAAATATATCTACCGCTTTGTGCTTTGTGGCGTGTTGTAATATCAAGTCCAGCTTGAAACTTTAAAAGCGTGAGCAATTTTTGATAGGTTTCTTTATTCAATGTGTCATACATGATTAATTGGTCTTTAACTCTTAATTTCACCTCAACTTGTGATTGTGAAGGTATAAAATGAATATCACTTGCTTCACTTTGAATCGCATATTGAATGACATGGTCAAATAATAATTGCATAAAAATCACCTCTTACATCTATACACGTAAGAGGTGTTTAAATTACTTTAAAATTTTTAGCCATGAAGATAAGGATTCATATATTCATTTTCAACAGTCGTGAATGGACCATGTCCCGGATATAATGGCAACGTTTCATCTAAATTAAAAATCTTATCTTGAATTGAATCAACGAGTGTTTCATAGTCACCGCGGTATAAATCTGTTCTACCAATGCCATTATTAAATAAAGTATCTCCAACAACTGCAAATTCATCAAAAACATACGTCAAACTTCCTGGTGAATGTCCAGGTGTATGCAATGCATCAAATTGAAATTGTCCAATTTGATGATGACCCTCTTCAATTGCAGTAGGATTTGCATGGCTTGTGATGATTGGTAATCCATATGCTTGGAATTGAACAGAGCCATTTTTTTCTGGTTCAGAAAGAAAATCAAATTCTTCAGGATGCATATATACTGGCACGTCATATTGTTTTAAAACATCATCTAGTGCTGCAATATGATCAAAATGTGCATGAGTAAGCAAAATTGCTTTCAATTGCTTTTGAGATTGCTGAATACGATTTAATATTTTTTTGGATTCTGAAGATGGGTCGATTAAAATCAATTCGGTATCATTTTCAATAAAATACGTATTTGTACTGACTATCCCTAAAGTCAGGTTGGAAATTTTCATGTTTATCCCTCTCATTTACTGTAAATGTTTTCTCACTGATTCTAATTTATCATTCATCTTTCTATTTTTATCACGACGGTCATCGATTCTAATATTAGTGCAAACACGATCTAAACCTTTATCAAATGGTAGTTCATGAATGGCTTGAACAACTTCAAATAAATCAGATAGCTCGCCTTCAATCAATGTGTTCATGGGTGTTAATTGATAGTCGATCTTACCTTCTTGTTTGAATGCCTCTAATTTTGTTTGGATTTCAGCGATATATTTACTTACACTTGGTCCTTCAGTTCCAACAGGGATTACTACGACATCTACTATAGCCATTTAAACACGCTCCTTTTCTATAATATAAGTTTTTATTAAACCAGCTGCACCGACAATACCAGCATCATTGCCGAGTTCTGCACGTACAATTTCTGTACCCTCTTGTGAAGGTGTAAATGCAAGATGATGATATTCTGTTTTAATATTTTCAATTAAAATATCTCCTGCATCCGACATACCACCGCCAAGAATAATATATTTCGGATTTGTCGTAACACTGATAATACTTGCTAAATAAGCAATGTATTGTGCAACACGTTCGGTAATAAATATACAAAATTGATCACCTGCTTTAGCAGCATCAAAAACTGCTTTAGCGGTGACTTTATTATCTTTAATCAATTGTAGAATTGATGATTTAAATGTCAATTTAGGATAATAGAAATTGACTAAATTAACGACGCCCGTAGCTGAAGCAACGGTTTCGATACAACCCGATTTACCACAGTTGCACTGGAAACGTTGGTCATGATCCACTCTGATATGTCCAAGTTCGGCACCTGAGCCATTATGGCCATGTACAATCTCGCCGTTTGAAATAATACCGCCGCCGAGTCCTGTACCTAATGTTATCGCAACAACATCGTCAGCATCTTTGCCCGCACCACTATGTTTTTCTCCTAATGCTGCAACATTGGCATCATTGTCGACATAGACCGGGAATGAAACCCACTCTTGCATGATCTCTGAAACATTGACACGGTCAGGCCAGTTAAGGTTGACTGCACCATTCACAATCCCAGATTTAAACATAACTGGACCGGGAACGCCTATTCCTAATCCAAGAACGTCATTCATTTCAAAGTTATATTTATCCATTTGGTTTACAAAAGCATCATATATTTGTCGTAATAAAACACGACCAGTAGGATCAGACGTATCGGTTTCAATCGACCATTTCGAAAGTTGTTCTAGATTATCATTAAAAATCCCAAGTTTACAAGTCGTACCGCCAATATCTGCTGCTAAAATCAAATGTTTACTCATCTCTGTTCATCCTTCTTTGGTTAATTAATAATTTAGATTGGAGAAATTCTTCTCTAGTTATTAATTCGTGTCGATATAACGTCTGAATTTCTTGTTCAATCATTTCTAGCATATCATCTTTATTATCAAAATAAATGATAAAACCATATTTTTTAAGTAATTGAAGTACATCATAAAATGTATTAAGTTGTGTCTGCATGTTAATCATCCAGTTCTTTTTTTAAATTGATATAATCCTTATTTTTAGGATCATTTTTTAGTACTTGTGATAAATATTTTTTTGCCTTTTTATTATCACCTAATGACCGGTTTGCTATGGCTAATTCATAATTGAGTGGTGTTGAATTTGGAAAGAGCTTGACACCGTGTTCCCATTCAGCCATAGCCTCGGCTTTTGAATCTTGTGTTGCAATAATTAGACCGGATAAATAATATGTCATGTCGTCTGCATAGCCATTATGGTAAGTCTGCTTAACCATATCTTTAGCTTCACTAAAATGATTGCTATACATCTCATCTTGAATGATTTGATTATAAATATTGATATCCGGTGTTGTATATATTTTCACGAGCATACCAATGGTAATCACAATTGTGAATGCGACTAAAATGTAAAAGTATTTTCGCATTGCTACAAATAAATAACCTAAATAAGTAATAAGTCCCCCACCTATTAATCCGCCTAAATGAGCGACCACGTTAACATTTTGAATGAGCAATGTGATTCCCGTCATAATGAGTACAGCAAGAATCATTTGTAACATCATTTTTCGTTCAAAACGTTTGCTGATAATCATCAATGCAAGTAATGCGCCAATTAATCCAAAAATAACCCCACTCGCTCCTAATGAAAATCCCTTTGTAATAAACGATAACGATAATAAGTTGCCAAAAATTCCTGAGAAAAAGTAGATACCAAGCATTTTAAGTGATCCGACAAAGGATTCTACTAATTTCCCAAATATATATAGTGACAACATATTAAAGAGTAAATGTTGAAAATCAATATGTAAAAATATCGAAGACAACAGTCGGTACCATTCTCCATGGACAACATTAAAATGGCTTAATGCGCCTAAGTTAATAATTTCATAATCTGTATGATGAGGTGTAAAAAAAGTTACGATAAGCCAAATAAGTACATTTATAAAAATCAAAACGTAAGTTACCGGAGTAAAACGATACATTGCACGTTCGATAATATTTGGATTCAATACACGCTTTTTGTACTCTTTTTCTGTTTTATTATCTTTATGTCTCAAATTTCTTTTGATTAGAAAGTGGTCACTCATTTGATCAAATGCTTTGATTGAATCAACACAATGAAAGCGAACCCGAACAGGTTGATGTACATTGAATTGAGTGGGATTAAACGATTTCTCCGTCATTACATATACATCATAACGATTGGCATTATAACCTATGAAATTTGTGATATCGTCATGATGTGAAATGAGGCGCTCTTTATCAAATTCTAATTCTTGGGTTGTAAAATGACCTTGTTTAAATATAATAATATGATTTTGTTTTTTATTGCCAAGCCAAATCTCGCCTTTATCTTGATCAAAGTGTATACATTCGTAGTTTAAGTATTTTATCCATAAAAAGCTTGCTTTCCATAAGTGCTTTTCTTCAAACATATAAATCCTCCAGTTATTTATGTTTCTGCGATGATTAATTCAGATACTGGGTAATCATGAGGCTCAACGGTCATCAAGTCTGTCATTTGTATATCATAAACGAGACTTAGATTCACTGGCTGATATTTTGACAAAAATCGATCAAAATAACCCCCGCCATAGCCAATACGATAACCATTTTGATTAAAAACAACTCCTGGTACAATTACCAAATCTAATGAATGATTGATAGGTGTTTGATGTTTAACATATCGGATCCCTCTCTCATCCATATCAACTTGATTTAAGTCAAACAGCTGTTGAAATACCATCTTTTTTTGTTGATAGTCAGTAGAAGGTACAAAAACTAATTTATCGTTTTGTAATGCATGTAAAATAATCGGGTCTGTATTGATTTCGTGAGGCATGGACATTACAATACCGATACGATTGGCATGTTGATACTTTGGATGTGCAATTAATTGTTGAAATAGCCATTCGTCAGCTACACATTTTTGCTGGGGTGAGAGTGATTTCATCTTATTTAAAGTTTCTAACCTCAATGATTTTTTGTTCAATTAACATCACTCCCCTTTTGTCACTATTATATCGTGCTTGTTAACTGGTGTCATGGAAATATCATTATATGACAATTGAATAAAGTATATAACAATTGATTTAATGTCGTAAAATAAGTGCTTTAGCTACATTTATAGTGGTACGTTCCAACATCCGATTATAGAATAATGAGCCAGAAACAGTTTCCTAAAGAGAGTAATAAAAAAAGGGCCAAAAATACCTATGACTAATAGATATTTTTGCCCCCTTGGATAAACAAACGTCTAAAACCTGTAATAAAATCTTGTCTAGAAGTTTGAAATCTCCATGATTTAAACTGATTTAATCATTAAAATGAGTTGAATTATTTATGTTCCAAACTCACTTACATGAAATGATTACTTAGTTTCACGATGTAAAGTTTTTTTATTATCTCGTGCACAGAACTTATTCATTTCAATTCGTTCAGGATTATTTCTTTTGTTTTTAGTAGAGATGTAATTGCGATCTCCACATTCTGTACAAGCTAATGTCACATTAACGCGCATAGCGGTATCCCTCCTATTCTTTCTTCAAAATACGACTTCATTATCATATCATTTAAAGCAGAAATTGGGAAGTGTTATTTCTCATAAGTCTCATATCGATTTCCTGTAATAAAATAATAAATATGTTCAGCAATTTTGACGACATGATCACCGATTCTTTCTAAATATCTTGCGACTAAATGTGCTTGTCCAGCAACGAAAGGATCGTTATCAATCAAGTATGTTGTATTAATAATTTGCTTATATAAATCATCAATATCAATATCACGTTCAATGATTTCTTTAACTAATTCTAAGTCATTATGACGTGTGGCCTCTTTTAAGTCTTTGAGCATCAACATAGAAAGATGTCCCATAGCTTCGAGCCGCATCATAATATAATGATCTGTAAATTGTGCCCGTGTGCGTATTTTAGCTATATTTGCAGCATTATCGCCCATTCTTTCAAATTCAGAAGCGATTTTAAGTGTTGAAATCATAAATCGTAAATCTTTAGCAATAGGCTGTTGCCGTGTAATCAGCATGACAACTTTCTCATTAATATCAGACTCCAATTTATTAATGTCTTCATCTCTTCTGATAACCTGTCTTGCATGGGTAACATCTTTATCTGATAAAACTTTTATCGATTGTTGTATCATATCATAAACGTTTAAACCTAATCGACGAACATCTTTAAATAGGTCACTTAACTGGTCTTCATATCTTTTCCTAATGACAGTCATGATTATCCAAAACGTCCAGAAATGTAGTCTTCTGTTTGTTTATCAGAAGGATTTGAGAATATTTTATCTGTATCGTCGTATTCATTCACATGACCATTTAAGAAAAATGCCGTTTTATCAGAAACACGCGCTGCTTGTTGCATATTATGTGTAACAATAATAATTGAATAATCTTTTTTCAAATCTTGTACGAGTTCTTCCACTCTTAAAGTAGAAATCGGATCAAGTGCAGAAGTTGGCTCATCCATTAAAATAACATCTGGTTCAATAGCAAGGCATCTAGCAATACAGACACGCTGTTGTTGTCCACCAGAAAGACCGTATGCATTTTGGTTAAGGCGGTCTTTTAATTCATCCCAAATTGCTGCACCACGTAACGATTTTTCAACAATTTCATCTAGTATTTTTTTTTCTTTTATCCCATGAATTCTTGGGCCGTAAGTGATGTTATCATAAATTGATTTCGGGAACGGATTTGGCTGTTGAAATACCATTCCTACATTTGTACGCAATTTTTCAACAGGATAACGCTTGTCAAAAATGTTTTGATCTCGATAAAATACTTTTCCTGATGTTTTTACAGAGGGTACCAACTCCACCATTCTATTTAATGCTTTTACATAAGTTGATTTTCCTGATCCAGAAGGCCCGATAATGGCAGTAACATTTTTCTCTAAAATATCTAAGTTGATATTTTTTAATGAATGCTGCTCACCATACCATAAATCTAAATTCTGAGTAGAATAAACAATTTGACGATCTGCGTCTTTCAGTACATTGTCCTCTTGTTGTTGTGTTGTAGCAATAAATCTTTTATTTTCATTTTTAACTTTGCTATTACTGTTTACTTTGTTTGTTTCTGACTCTAGTGTATTAAGTTCAGTCATAGTAAAACCTCATTTCAAAACGATTTTAAAATTTTTCTTGTTAATATTTTTTAGAATACTTGTTTCTGATAATGACAGCGATTGTGTTTAATATTAATAAAATGGCTAATAGGACAATTATGGCTGCAGATGAAAGTGATTGAAAATCAAGCCCTGGTTTTCTCGCCCAATCATAAATTTGTAAAGGTAATGTTTGGAAAGAATCTAAAATGCTATTTGGTGTTCTTAACAAAATAGTCGGAATCCCAATTGCGACTAAAGGTGCTGTTTCTCCGATAGCTCTCGAAATTGCTAAAATAACCCCTGTCACAATACCAGGAATCGCTGCTGGCAGAACAACATTTTTAATCGTTTGCCATTTATTTGCTCCTAAACCATAAGAAGCTTCTTTAACTGAATTAGGGACGGCTTTCAAGGCTTCTTGGCTTGCTACGATAATAACGGGCAAGATGAGCAATGCTAATGTTAGTGCAGCAGCAATTACAGAATTACCGAGTTTCAACAAAGCCACAAATATTGTTGCTCCCAATAAACCATATACAATGGAAGGCACAGAAGCTAAGTTAGAAATGTTAACACGGATAAATTTAGTAAAAGCATTGTCTTTAGCATATTCTTCTAAATAAATGGCACTTCCAACACCAAGTACTAAAGCGATAGGAATAAGTGTCATCATGAGCCATAATGTCCCAATGACAGCACCTTTAACCCCCGCTGTATGCGCAGATGATGAAGAGAAATTTGTGAAAAAGTCACCAGTCATGACTGGAAGGCCTTTTCTTAAAATATCGATAATTAAGATAGCTAAAACAATTAAACCGATAAGTGTACATACCAAGAATATCGTTTTAAACACCTTATTCTTTGTCATACGGCCAGAGAGTTTTTTCTCAACCTCAGCTTGATTGATTAAATTCATTTTAATACTCCTCTCTGAAACGTTTTGTAATCATTTGCGAAATAAAATTCATTATTAATGTAAAGATAAATAATGTGAACCCAACTGCATAAATACTGTAGTATAAATCAGAGCCATTTGTTGCATCACCTTGTGAGACTTGGACAATATAAGCCGTCATCGTTTGGATAGAATGTGTTAAAGATAAATCAAACGACGGGCTTGACCCTGCTGCAAGGGATACGATCATTGTTTCACCAATTGCACGAGAAATAGCTAATACAATTGAAGCCATAATTCCTGATGTTGCTGCGGGTAAAATCACTTTGAGTATCATCTCTAATTTTGTTGAACCTAAGCCAAGTGCACCTTCTCTTATTTTGTCAGGCACTGATGACATCGCATCTTCACTCATACTTGCAATCATCGGAATAATCATTACACCGACAACGAGACCTGGACTAATTGCATTAAAACTACTAATGCTAGGAAAAATTGCTCTAATCACAGGCGTTACGAATGTCAATGCGAAGAAACCATAGACAATTGTCGGTATACCGGCAAGAACTTCTAATATAGGTTTAATGATTTTACGTGCTCGTTTTGATGCATACTCGCTTAAATAAATAGCTGCACCTATTCCAACTGGAACAGCGAAAATTGTTGCGATTAATGTTATTTTCAGTGTTCCGAGAATAAGTGCCCAAATACCATATTTTGGTGTCGAACTAAATGGATTCCAATCGGTTTCTAAAAAGAATTTAGAGATGGGGACCCGTGTAAAAAAAGTAATCGTTTCAGTCAATAATGTAATGACAATCCCTATTGTTGTTAAAATAGAAATTGCTGCAATCGTAGCCAATATGATTGGCACAATTTTATCACTCAGCGATGAACCAGAATGACTCTTCTTTTGGATCATCTCTCTAATATTGTTTTGCGATTTCATATTACGCGCTCCTTTTCTAAAAAGGGCTGAGACATAATCATTTGATTATGAAACTCAACCCTTTGACACTGTCAATCATGATTACAACTTCAAGGTGGATTTTTGTAATCACTTCCGTAAATGAATATGCATGATTGTCAGAATATAAAACTTATCATATTATGACTGCTTCGATTATTTCTTTTTATCTCCAGTTAATTTATCAAGTTTTTTCATCTGTTCTTCATATTTATTCTTAGGTAATGCGACATAATCAACACCTTTAGATTCTGCTGCTTTACCTTTATCTTCTAATGTGTATTTTAAGAATTCTGCAAATGCATCATTTTTCTTAAGTTTTTCATTATTAGCATAGATGAATAACGGTCTACTTAAAGGATATGAACCATCTTGGATTGTTTTGTGATCAGGTGAAATGGCTTTACCATTTTTATCTTTAATTTTAACTGCTTTTAAATTCTTTTCGTTTTCTTTATAGAAGTTAAATGCGAAGAATCCGATACCATTTGGATTATCTTGAACTGATTTAACAATGACATCTGTATTTTGGTTTTTCTCAGCTTTAATATCTTGTTTGTTCATAACCTCTTCAGAAAAGAAGTCGTATGTTCCGTGAGATTGGTCAGGTGAAAAAGCTTTAATCTCTTTATTTGGATATTTAGAGTTAATATCAGACCATTTTTTAGCTTGGCCAGAATAAATCTTTTTCAAATCATCTAAAGATAATTCTTTTACAAAGTCATTATCTTTGTTAACTGCAATTGTTAAACCGTCTTTTGCAATTTCAAATTCTGTATAATCGATGTTTTTGTCTTTTAATTGATTTTTTTCTTCATCTTTGATTGGTCGTGACGCATTTGAAAAATCAGTTTTGCCAGCAATAAATTGTTTGAATCCATCACCAGTTCCTGAAGTCACGTTTTCAACTGTAATGTTTTTATGATCTGAAGAAAAGTTTTCGTTTAATTTTTCAATGATAGGTGCTACAGTTGATGAACCATTACCTTTTACAGAGCCCTCAACATCCGAACCTTTAGAATCATTCCCTTTGCTATCATTACTTTGTCCAGCTCCGCCACACGCACCTAAAATTAATGAAGCGCTGATAACTGTAGTGCCCAATACTTGCCATTTTTTCATTGAAACATCCTCCTAGAATTAGTGGTTATCATATTGTTTACATCTTAAGGATACAAATCATTTATTAACTATGAATGAATGTAATGTAAAGTTTATGTTAATTATGAAATTTTGTAGTGTTTCTTTATGACATACACTGATTTTATCCTTGATTGCGCGTCGTTAAGATTGTACTCACATATTTGCGCTATTAGTCAATCATTTATGTCTAATCACTGAATACAGGTTGTTAGTATGAGATCTAGACAACGCATCACTAAAAATGATGGATATAAAACAGCTCTAAGATGATTGTTTCATCATCTTAGAGCTGTTTTGACTTCGTAACTAATATAAAAGTATTTGAGATTACAAAGCAAGTCTTTATCTTTATTTAAAGTAGTAATTAATAACATCTCGGCCTAAGTCGCCACCATTCAACCATGGTTCAGGAACAGGTTGGTTGGTATAAACGATTGAGAATGCAAGTTTCGGATCATCTTCAGGCGCATAACCAACATAAGTAGAATTAACGCGTGGTTCGCCATCTTGGAAAACTTCGGCTGTACCCGTTTTACCTGCAGAACGAACTTTTGTTTTGCTGAAACTCGCGTAACCTGTACCAGCAACTTTATTAAAGGCCATATCAAATCCGTCTTGAACTTCTTTTATTTCGTCCGGCTTGTTATTGACGCGGTTTAAAACTCTACCATTAATTTTATGTTTGACAGGTCCTAAATCATCATTTTTTGTTGCTTTTCGAATTTCTTTACCAATATGTGGCTGAATTCTAAAACCATTATTTGCAATTGTTGATACATATTGTGATAGCTGTAATGGTGAATAAGTATCATATTGGCCAATTGCGAGATCAAGATAGTTCCCTGGATTATTTTTTAAAGGTTCAATTTGTCCAGTGACTTCATTGGGTAAATCAATACCAGTTTTCACACCTAGACCGACTTGGTTTAAACCTTTTCGTAATTTTTGTCCAGGAATTGTTACATCTGTTGGTAAGGCCATGTTAGGTTGGTACTCAAGGCCAGCCAGTTTTAATGCCGTTTTAAACATAAAAACGTTGGATGAATGCATGAGTGCTTCTTTATCATTGATTAATTTTCTACCATCTTTGTTGAAGTAAGATCGTTTTGTAGAGCCGCCTTTAAAAGTTAAAGGTTCATCAATCATTTGTTCACCAACATGGATGACATTGTTTTGATAGCCAGCTAATAAAGTTGCCCCTTTAACAGATGAACCAACAGCGTATTGCGTCGTGAATGTGCCGATATCAAAATCTGTAAGTGAACCGTCTTTATCAATTTTTTTACCGACCATGGCTAAAATATCACCGTTATTAGGGTCTTGCACAACCATCATTGCCGTATCCATATCTTTAGCGCCTTCTGAACGTAATTTTCTAATTTGTTGTTCTAAATATTCTTCCGCTTTTTGTTGTAACTTAATATCTATCGTTAAGACTAAGTCATCACCGCGAGAACCTTCGTTTACCACTTCCGAATCAATGATGGCTCCAGATTTATCAGTGGTATAGCGCATTTCTTTCTTTTTACCTCTTAAAATATTTTCATATTGTAATTCTAAATAACTTTTACCAACACGGTCATTTCTTGAATAACCTTTAGATAAATATTCATCTGTTAATTCTTTTGGCAGACCTTCTTCAGGAGTTGAAACACTTCCTAATATACCTCTTAATGTTTTTCCATAAGGATATTTACGATCCCAATCCATTTCTGTATTAATACCAGGCAAATTTGAAAGTTTTTGTGATACAGAGGCATACTCTTCATCAGTGACCTTATCATTTTTAATTGTTCTCGGACTTAATGTTGAGCCCTGCATCATCTCTCTATAAATAGCCAACACTTGAAGATCTTTTTTAGATAAAGTGTCTAAATCTTTATCACTGATTTTATGGCGCAATGTGTTATCGTAATCATCTTGAGAAATATCACCGTTCTCATATAATTGTTGTTCTTTTTTCATTAATTTTTTGGCTTGATTAGGATTCTTTTGAATCCAAAAATCTTTTTTATCGCGTTCCGTGATTTTAGAAGTATCCATTTTAATTAATTGAGATAACTTTTTAGCGGTATCCATAATCTCATCTTGATTTGTATTTTTACCTCTAGTATATGTAATTGATTTTTTTGACGCATTATCTACGATGACATTACCATTACGATCTAAAATACGGCCTCTTGGCACAGACTCGTTCACTGTCACATTCTCGCTTTCACGAATCATTTGATTATATTGTGAACCTTGAACAATTTGTAAATAACCTAGCCTTAAGACAATGAGTACGAAAGCAAAAATAATGACTGCGAAAATAAAATTGACGCGCTTGTTCATTCGTAGACGCATCTTTTCATCATTTGTTTTTTCTTTTAATCGTTTTAACAAAACAACCGACCTCTATTCACCATAGTTCTTCTTAAAATAATATATGATAAAAATACATTTGGCTAATGTTTTGTGGTAAAAAGTATAAAAATATAGCAACCCTATCTCCTTATACTTATTTGCCGAAATATAATGTGAATGACGCTGATCTATGTATCGAGGTCCATTCTAAAATAAAAAAAAGAGGTTGATGGCCCATGAGCCTCAACCCCCTTCTATATCGCATATTATTTCGCTGCTTGATATAATTCGTCAACTTTTTCCCAGTTAACAACATTCCAGAAAGAATTGATATAATCTGGGCGTTTATTTTGATATTTAAGGTAATATGCATGTTCCCATACATCTAAGTTTAAAATTGGAGTTTGGCCATTAGTAAGTGGACTATCTTGGTTAGGAGTCGTTACGATTTCTAATTGACCATTATTCACTACTAACCATGCCCAACCCGAACCAAATTGACCTGCAGCTTTATCAGCAAATTCTTTTTTGAATGCATCTAAAGAACCCCATTGTTCTTTAATTTTATCTACAACTTCACCTTTTTCTTCTGAGTTAGGTGAAATAATTTGCCAGAAAAATGAGTGGTTTAAGTGTCCACCACCATTATTACGAACTGCAGTACGTTTATCTTCAGGTACACTGTCTAAATTAGCAATTAAATCTTCAATAGATTTATTTTCTAAATCTGTACCTTCAACTGCTGCGTTTAACTTTGTTACATACGTATTATGATGTTTGTCATGATGTAGCACCATTGTTTCTTTGTCAATGTGTGGTTCTAATGCATCATAGTCATATGGTAATTTTGGTAGTTCAAATGCCATAATTAATCATCCTCCTAAATTTGATTCCATGATAATTGTATCAACATTCATCATCTTGTCACAATTAATATGCTTACAAATTGATGAATATCATTTTGACTACATACTTTATTATAGCGCAATTTCAGCAGATTTAAACATTTTAATCATCAAATTATCTATATATAAAGTTTTTTAAATTGCTTGACACTTTTTATTTGTAAAATGTTATTGAACTAATTAATTGTTATCATGAAACATATTTTCAATGCTCTAATGGTAAATATTCACTTTACAATGTTTATGAAAAATTTATGACATTCTCAATCTAATTGTTTTGAATATGCAGGTGGGCTTATTGTATAATATGAAATAACGTTGAATTAATCGCCTCTTAGAAGTGCATTTTCAAGTTAAAACTATTCATAAAGGAGTTCCTATTATGGCTGAAATTACACATCGTAAAAATACGCGCCCTGTTAAAGTCGGTAATTTAACAATTGGTGGTGCAGATGAAGTTGTTATTCAGAGTATGACAACGACGAAAACTCACGATGTAGAGGCAACAGTGGCTGAAATTAAACGCTTAGAGGAAGCAGGTTGTCAAATTGTACGTGTTGCATGTCCAAACGAAGAAGATGCGTACGCTATTAAAGATATTAAAGCACAAATTAATATCCCTCTTGTAGTAGATATCCATTTTAATTATAAATTAGCATTGATTGCGATTGAAAATGGTGCGGACAAAATCCGTATTAATCCAGGTAATATCGGAAGACGTGAAAAAGTAGAAGCTGTTGTGGAAGCTTGTAAAGAAAAAGGAATCCCAATTCGAATTGGTGTTAATGCGGGTTCTCTTGAAAAACATATTCTAAAAAAATATGGTTACCCTACTGCTGATGGTATGGTAGAAAGTGCATTACATCATATTAAAATTTTAGAGGATTTAGATTTTCATGACATTATCGTGTCAATGAAAGCGAGTGATGTTAATCTCGCAATTGAAGCTTATACAAAGGCTGCACAAGCATTTGATTACCCATTACATCTTGGTATTACAGAAAGTGGTACATTGTTTAATGGTACAGTTAAATCTTCTGCTGGTTTAGGCGCAATTTTATCTCTTGGTATTGGTAACACAATGAGAATTTCACTTTCAGCAGATCCAGTTGAAGAAGTTAAAGTTGCTAAGTCTTTATTAAAATCTTTTGGCTTAGCAAGCAATGCGGCAACTTTGATTGCATGTCCAACTTGTGGTCGTATCGAAATTGATTTAATTTCAATTGCAAATGAAGTAGAAGAATACATTGAGAAACTTCAAGTTCCTTTAAAAGTAGCAGTACTGGGTTGTGCCGTAAACGGTCCAGGTGAAGCGAGAGAAGCAGATATTGGTATTGCCGGCGCTCGTGGAGAAGGCTTGTTATTTATGAAAGGGAAAACAGTGAGAAAAGTACCTGAAGAAACAATGGTGGATGAATTAAAAATGGAAATTGATAAACTTGCTGCTGAATGGGAAGAAAACAAGAAAAAAGAAGCAACTGCAAATCAAAACTAGACATCACGTGTTTACCCTATTTTGCTGAACAAATATCAAAACCCGAACGTCAAAGAAAGCAAACGTTCGGGTTTTTACTATTTTTACAATACATTTCATTTTTTACTAAAGTAAATAGAGATCTCTCTAATTAAACAAGATGGTAGCCTTTTTGCTTACATTTTTCACACATACCGTAAACTTCTAATTTATGCATTTCAATGTCAACATTTGGTAGTTTTGCTTTGATTTCAGACATTGGACAAAAATCAATGACTTTTGTATCTCCGCATACTTTACAAATAAAATGGTGGTGATGATGAGAAGTGCATGCCGCACGAAACTTCATTTCTCCATCCATTTCTGTTCCTTCGATGATGCCTAAAGTTTTAAATAAGTGTAAGTTTCTATAAATTGTATCGAAAGATATACCTGGATAGTGCGCATTCATGTGTTGTTGGATGGTCTTAGCATTGATATATTTATCCTCATTAATAAACAGCTCAATCATATCTCTTCTTTTGTTCGTATATTTATGCCCATTATTTTTCAATATACGAATGGCTTCATTTGTTTTCATTCACATTCACTCCTTTAAATTTTCTGACTACAAAGGACTGATAAAATAGCGTTAACATTAACATGATGACTAAAATAACAACAATAATACCACCAGGTGAGATATTTAAATAAAATGCAGTAACCAGCCCAATAATGACAGAAAACTCACCAATCGTGATACTTAAGAATATAAATTGCTTAAACCCTTTTGTCCAACGCATTGCAATTGCAACAGGAAGTGTAATTAGCGCACTAACAAGCAATACACCAATAACACGCATAGAAGCAGATATCACTAAAGCGACAATAACGATAAATAAAAATTGAATCCACTTTGGTATACCGATAACTTGGCTGTACTCTGTATCAAAAGAGAGTATAAATAGCTCTTTATAAAATAACATGATATATAATAACACTAATACCGTAATTGTAATAATTGTAAACAAATCACTCAGCGATACAGCACTAATAGAACCAAATAAAAGGCCTAAAAGTTCCTGGTTAAAGCCTTTGGCTAAAGATATAAATATCGCACTTAATCCAATACCTGTACTCATAATAATAGGTATAGCGATTTCAGAATAGTTTTTATAAGATGTTCTAAGTTTTTCAATTAACAACGCACCAATAATTGCAAAAATAATACCTGTCCATATCGGATTTATAAATGCAAATACTGATGAGACAGTTAACAAGTACATGCCGAATGATATCCCACCAAGAGTCACGTGACTTAAAGCATCTGCAATTAATGATAAACGTCTTACAACAATAAACGTACCGATTAATGGAGCAATAACCCCTATCAATATACCACTAATAAAAGAATACCTGATAAATTCAAAATTCAATAATGCATCAATCATACACAACAATCCCTATCATGTTTATGGTCTACAAATTTAATGGGGTGGCCATAAATTTTAGAAATTTCAACTTCATCAAGTGATTTGAATTCACTTGTTGCCCCATGGAAGTGCAAATGTTTATTTAAACAAGCCACTTCAGTTGCTGTATCAACAACAACACCAATATCGTGTGTTACTAAAATAATTGTAACGCCTTCTTTTTTGAGGTGATCTAACGTCTCATAAAATTCACCGACATGTTTCGCATCTATACCATTAGTTGGCTCATCTAATACAAGTACAGAAGGTTCAGAGACAAGTGCTCGTGCAATTAATACACGTTGCTGTTGCCCTCCAGATAATTGTGCAATATTTTTATGTTTTAATTGCGATATATTCAATCGATTCAAGACCTGATCTACTTTCTGATCATCAGAGTTGCTAAACCATCTGAAAAGACGCTTTTTACGAGTTAAACCACTCAAAACGACTTCTTTTACAGTAGCTGGAAAACCAGATGTAACAGATGACGCTTTTTGTGAGACATAACTGATTTTATCGGTCGTCAATTTTTTGTGATATGACTCTCCATCAATAAGAATTTCGCCCTTTTGAATTGGTAAAATACCTAAAATTAATTTGAGCAACGTAGACTTACCCGCGCCATTAGGTCCAACAATTGCTAAAAATTCACCTTTATTGATACGAATGTTGATATTTTCTAATACTTTTTTATTGTCATAAAAAAAGTCTATTCCTTTTAATTCAAAGACTGGTTGTGGCATCTTTTCACCTCAATTTTCACCATATTGATTTAAAGCATACAATGTAAATAGTAATCTTTCCGACTTCGATTTATTATAACATTAAATACGCGATTTTTATAATGTAAAAATTTAGTACTAATTCATTCGAAATTTAAAGGAGTGAGACTAAAAAATTAGCGCTCACCCCTATTTGTGCAACTTGTATATCTCAAGTGCACTTTTGAATTTAGATAACTGACACAATATGCCAGTTCAAAAAATCATTCTGAGCTATAGATTAAACTGACATAATCTTATTTTTCATTTCAGGATCGAATTTGTTGTTTTTGAAAGCTTCTATTTCATAACGATAAGGAGGTTTTTTATTTTTCTTATCTTCCCCAACGTATGGCGTTTCTAAAATTTTAGGAATATCCTTAAATTGATCATGATGTACGACATAATTGAGTGCATCAAATCCGATATGACCAAAACCAATGTTTTCATGTCGATCTTTATGAGCTGAAATTGGGTTTTTACTATCATTCACATGGACGACTTTAATACGGTCTACCCCTATAATACGGTCAAATTCGTCTAAAACACCATCAAAATCATGAACGACATCATATCCTGCATCGTGAATATGGCATGTATCTAAGCAAACAGAAAGTCGTTCATTGTGTGTAACACCATCAATAATTTGAGCGAGTTCTTCAAAAGTTCGGCCCACCTCTGAACCTTTTCCAGCCATTGTTTCAAGCGCAATTCTAACATCGTTTTGGTTGGTTAAGACTTCATTAAGTCCCTCAATAATTTTTTTAATACCGACTTCAGGACCAGCACCAACATGCGCACCTGGATGTAAGACGATATCTTTGGCTCCAATTGCCTCTGTACGCTCAATTTCATTCTGCAAGAAATTTACACCTAGTTCAAAGACTTCTGGTTTGTTCGTATTAGCAATATTAATAATATAGGGTGCATGTACAACAATATTTGATAAACCATATTTTTCCATTGTTGCTTTACCGTTTTCGATATTAAGATCTTCTATCGCTTTGCGACGTGTATTTTGGGGTGCTCCAGTATAAATCATAAATGTTGAAGCCCCGTGTTGATGTGCCTCTTCAGCGGATGCTTGTAACATTTTTTTACCACTCATTGAGACGTGAGAACCTATTAACATAATTATCCTGTCCTTTTTTATCTTTTATTCTTTCTAGCTTGTCGTTTTTTACTTCTGCTAAACTGTCTTTTTTCTTGGCGTTTTATCTGTTCAAGCTCTTGCTTATATTTTTTCTTATACCCTGGTTTAACTTTTTTCTTATTATTACGTTTCACTTTATGTTTTACTTGTTGCGTAATGTGATCATCTTGTTTTTGACGTAGTTTTCTCGTATTGTGAGCTTTGATAGGTTTTAATTCACCATTTTTAATATCTACATTTTCAAACTGATATCCTTTTTGTTCAATTAAATGAATCAGTTCTTCTTCTTCAGGTGTATAAAGTGTAATTGCAATGCCCTTATAATTACCACGTCCCGTTCTGCCAACACGATGTGTAAAGAAGTCAATGTCTTTAGGTACATCAAAATTAATGACGTGACTGACCCCTTCAATGTCGATTCCTCTTGAAGCTAAATCACTTGCAATCACATATTGATAATCTAAGTTTCGGATTCGCTTCATTTGTTGTTTACGTTCGCGTGGAGACAAGCCACCATGAATCATACCAACTTGAATACCCTGTTGCTGTATCTCATTTGCGAGCGCATCCGCACTGTCTCTACTATTACAAAATATAATTGCGAGATATGGATTTAAAAGTTCAATTAGTGAAACAGTTTTATCTATCTTTTGTGCACCTTTTGTAGGAATAAGGAAGAATTCAATACTCTTTTTATTTTTCGATTCACTCTTAACTTCGATAAATTCTGGTTGCTCTAAATATTTATTTAAAAATGGATATAATGTCTTAGGAATTGTTGCACTAAAAACAGCCATTTTTGCTTGTTCATCAAGTTTAGACGCGATTTGATCCACGTCTTCGATGAGACCTAAATCAATCATTAAATCAGCTTCATCTACAACTAAATAGTTTGCTAAATGAACATGTAGCGCACCCGATTTAGCGAGATCGTTTATGCGCGTTGGTGTACCAATCACTAATTGGGGTTGAACCGTAGTCTTTTGTTTGTCTTTTTCAAAATCAGTTCCACCAATAAATAAGCTTACTTTTACATTCTTTTTAAATTGACTAAGGTGTTGCGCAGCTTGGTAAAGTTGCGTTGCTAACTCACGTGTTGGTGCAACGATAATGGCTTGTGGTTCCTCGTATGTGGGATCAATTTGTTGGAATAATGGTAAAAGAAATGCATGAGATTTCCCTGTACCCGTTTGTGATTGACCAATCAGATTTACACGTTTCATTATTTTTGGAATCACACGTTGTTGTATTTCAGTGGGTTGTTTAAAATTTAATGATTTAATTGCTTCAATTAAGTTTGAATCAAAACGAAATTGGTCAAATGGATGATTTGCCATGATTTGGCCTCCTTAAAGATTCGTCTCTATATTATAAATGAAATCATGTTTAATGAAAATAAGCAAAGTGCATGTTTTTAAATATGATTTTTACATTTGTAGTTGTGAGACTAAATCTAGATTTTATTTGTATTTTAATTTTAAAAGTACGGTGTTACTGATATAATGATGTATCGAAGGAGGTTCGTGTATAAAAATGGAAATTATTAAGATTACCCCTCGTGGTTATTGTTATGGTGTTGTCGATGCGATGGTGATTGCTAGAAATGCTTCGCTTGACCCTAATTTACCACGGCCTATCTATATACTTGGTATGATTGTTCATAACAAGCATGTAACGGATGCTTTTGAAACGGATGGTATTATCACATTAGACGGACCAAATCGATTAGAGATTTTAGAACAGATTTCAGAAGGTACTGTTATTTTCACTGCACATGGTGTTTCACCAGAAGTGAAAAAACGTGCTAAAGCTAAGGGACTAACATGCATTGATGCCACATGCCCAGATGTTGAGAATACACACGCTTTGATTAGAGAGAAAAAGGCAAGTGGCTATCATGTCATATATATTGGTAAAAAAGGTCATCCTGAGCCAGAAGGTGCTGTCGGTGTTGCACCAGATATTGTTTATCTTGTTGAAACGAAAGAAGATGTAGAAACTTTACCAGATACACTCAATGATTATCCTTTGATTGTAACCAACCAAACAACGATGTCTCAATGGGATGTTTTACATTTAATGGAGGATTTACAAGAGAAGTTCCCACACATTGAACAACATAAAGAGATATGTCAAGCGACGCAAGTGAGACAAGAAGCAGTTGCTGAGCAAGCTGGTGCAGCTGACCTACTAATTGTTGTCGGTGATCCAAAAAGTAATAATTCTAATCGCCTTGCACAAGTTTCTAAAGATATCGCACATACGCAATCTTATCGAATTGCAGACATTTCACAACTTAAACTTGAATGGCTTGAAGGTGTTGAGACTGTAGCTGTTACTGCAGGGGCTTCGACGCCAACGCCAATTGTAAAAGAAGTGATTAACTTCTTGAAAGATTACGATTCAATGAATCCTGAAACTCATACAACTCACTCTAATGTGCCTGTTGAGAAAATTCTACCTAAAATTAAAAAAGCTAAACCTGTTAAAATTATGGAATAACATATAAAAGTCGAAGCAATTTGATACAATTGCTTCGACTTTTGCTTTAGTAAAAATAGATTTTAATTGACCATTAGCTAACTTTTCAGCTTTTGTTTGTGAATTTTATAAGATTTTTACACTATCTTTTATAAATAATCGTAAGGATCGGTATTGTGTGCGGAGGATTCAATTTTGAATGAATGTTCCAGTTCTGGCTCTAACCAATTTCTTAACAAATGAACGAGCCCTTCTTTCATTACATATTCACTATAATGGTTAATATCTAATAAATTGATACCTGCTATTTTTGCATCTAATGCATCATGATGTTTAATATCTCCTGTTATAAAAAGGTCCGCACCAGATTGCTGTGCTTGCACCTCATTACCCATTCCAGATCCACCAATAATTGCAACGCGTTGAATTGAAGCGTTAATATCTCCAATAAATCTTACACTTGGCATTTGTAAAGCATTTTTAACCTGATTGACGAAGGAATTGACCGTCATTTTATGTTCAAGATTTCCAATCATCCCCAGACCATGATGAGATGTTCGTGTCATTTGAATGACATCATAGACGGGTGTTTCGTACGGGTGGTATTGATGAATTAATGCTTCTGCTAGAGAACGTTGATGAGATTGAACCATAAATTCAATTTTTTGTTCTTGCACCGTCTCAACTCTACCAACTTCACCAATATGAGGATTTGCGTTTTCTAAAGGCTTAAATTGCCCCTTTCCATTTGTATTAAAGAAACAGTACGCATATTCTCCCTCTTGGGCAAGACCATGCTGTGATAAAGTATCTTTAAAAGCCTCAGCATTTTCTTCAGGAATATATATTTGAATTTTATAATAATGCTCTTTTTCTTTGTTAAGAAGTTCAAAATCTTTTAGACCAATCTTTTCAGCAAGCATGGCATTTACGCCTTCAGGATGAACGTCTAAATTGGTATGCAATGCAATTAAATTGATGTTATTTTGAATTAAGCGGTATATAATTGACCCATATGCATCATCATCAATAATTTGTTTGATGCCTTTAAATATAAGAGGATGATGCGCAATGATGGTGTTTATATTCTTTTCTATAGCTTCATCGACAATTTCACCCGTACAATCAAGCGTGGTTAAGATACCTGTAACTTCGCTCTCTTTATTGCCAATTAATAAACCTACATTATCCCATGATTCAGCAGTATGGAATGGGACATTTTTATTTAAAATTTCTAAAAGCTTTTTGAGTTGCATTGTGGTAACACCTCTTTTATGTCACTTTCTAAATTGTTTATCTCGTTCCAACGTTGTTTATGCTTTTCAGGATTGAGATTTTTCTTAATGTCCGATAATGCCTCTAACTCTCTTTCCCACTTTTCAATAAATAAATCATTGGGAGATGGGTGTAAAAATGGACCAAATTTTAAATCTCGTTCAGACAGCTGCATTTTACCGGGATCCGCAACAATGATTTCATAAATATGCGCACGCTCTTTCATTAATGTTTCTGTAGTAATTTGATAGCCATTTTTTTGTAAAAATTCGCGTATAGGCTGACTTTGAATATTAGACTGCAAAACTAATCTCGGTTGATTTTGAATGTATGCGGCACCTTGTTTTAAAATTCGAGCAATCAATGGTCCGCCCATGCCACATATCGCCACGGTATCTATCTTGTCGTTCTCAGTTAGAATAGTTAACCCATCTCCAAGGCGTACATCAATTTTAGATTGATAGCCGTGAAGCTGTACACTTTTAACAGCAGATTGATATGGCCCTTTAATGACTTCTCCTGCAATAGCATGATCTATCAAACCATTTTCAATACAAAACATAGGTAAAAAAGCGTGATCTGAGCCAATATCAGCAAGGACATCACCGGTAACATATTCACTGACCTTTTTTAGTCGTTTATTTATTGGAATGATAGTAATCCCTCCTCTATGTAAAATGCTAAATAAAATGACGTATCAATTAGATGTTGATACAAAAAAAGAGTGGGATAGAAATCTAAACTGAATTTAAATTTCATAGTCCCACCTTAACAAGGCTGACTAAAGCATTAATTCTTTTTAAGTCGTATGAAGCACTTTAGTCGAATTTGAAATAAAGCCTTTATTCATCTATCCCATTGTTATATGTGCTTTTAGCCTTAGTCCATGAAATCTTTCAAACGTTTACTGCGACTTGGGTGTCTAAGTTTACGTAAAGCTTTAGCTTCAATTTGACGAATTCGTTCACGTGTCACACCAAATACTTTACCGACTTCTTCTAATGTACGTGTTCGTCCATCATCAAGACCAAAACGTAAACGAAGTACATTTTCTTCACGGTCTGTTAAAGTATCAAGGACATCTTCTAATTGTTCCTTTAATAATTCATACGCTGCATGATCAGAAGGGCTTTGAGCTTCTTGATCTTCTATGAAATCACCTAAATGGCTGTCATCTTCTTCACCAATAGGTGTCTCTAAAGACACAGGTTCCTGTGCAATTTTTAAAATCTCACGCACTTTTTCAGGAGGTAAATCCATTTCCTCACCAATTTCTTCAGGTGCTGGATCACGACCGAGGTCTTGTAATAATTGACGTTGTACGCGGATTAATTTATTGATTGTCTCTACCATATGAACAGGAATACGAATTGTTCGCGCTTGGTCGGCAATTGCACGTGTAATCGCTTGTCTAATCCACCATGTAGCATACGTAGAAAATTTGAATCCTTTACTAAAATCGAATTTTTCTACCGCTTTGATTAAACCCATATTACCTTCTTGAATTAAGTCAAGAAACAACATGCCACGTCCGACGTAGCGTTTTGCAATACTTACAACAAGACGCAAATTCGCTTCAGCTAAGCGTGCTTTCGCCACTTCGTCACCTTGCTCAATACGTTTCGCTAATTCTATTTCCTCTTGTGCACTCAAAAGATCCACACGACCAATTTCTTTCAAGTACATTCTTACAGGGTCGTTAATTTTAACCCCTGGTGGTGCACTCAGGTCGCCAGGATTTAATTTATCATCTGTATCTGAACTATCTTTTTCATTTACAAGTTGGATGTCATTATCATTAATCATATCGAAAAATTCATCCATTTGGTCAGAATCCATATCAAAGTTTTGTAATTTATCTGCTACCTCTTCATGGCTTAGATGACCTTCTTTTTTACCTTTTTCAATAAGTTGTTTTTTTACATCTTCTAATGTGAGTGTCGGATCAATGGTTTCTTTTTTTATTACTTTTACCTGGTTATCTGACATAAAAAGGCCTCCCGAAATTATTCTTGACTCTTCAATCTAGCTCTATTTTTATTGACAATCATCTCTAAATAGTATTTTTGAGATTCTGTATCCCCGATTCGGGTTGCTTCGCGCAACTTTTCATGGAGTGTTTCAATCGATTCTGAAAATCGATGTTCAGTCATCAACTTAATATAATCAGTGATTTCATTTTCAAACGGTTCATGGTTAAGTGGATAATCTACTAAATGTATCAACACTTCTTTTAATTCTTCCTGATTAACATAAGTGATAAAGTCACTCATCACAAAGGAATCATTATTTGAATAAAACTCCCGTAAAATACTAAATATACGTTTAAAATGTTGATTTGTAAAGTCTGTTTCTTCAATATCTTGATAAAAGCTTAAAAATACTTCTTTATCACTGATAAAATGTTTTAAAAGTGCACGCTCGGCTTTTTCATATTTAGTAAGTGTTGTGTATTGTGGTGTTTCATGCTGAACTTGTCTGGGTGCAACATTTTGTTGTGGATTTATTCGTTCTACTTCTTTATTTAGACTCTCAGCACTTATTTTAAACACTTGGGCAGCATCTTGTATCACTTTATTTCTTAAAATTTTTGAATTGATGTGTGCTGCATCTTCTATAAAAGTTTTATAATATTTCTCATAAGATAAATCGTTGTTTTGTATTTCGCTTTGGTTAAGATGAAGTTTAAAGCTTACAAATGATTTTTTCTCTTTATTAACAAAGTCACGGAACTTTTCTGCACCAAATTTACATATATACTCATCAGGGTCCATTTTAGTGGGCAATTGAACGACATAAACATTAAATTGTTGCTGTAGCAGCGTTTGACCCGTTTTTAACGCTGCGTTTATCCCAGCATTATCACCATCATACATAATTGTAATATGACCACACAGTTTTTTTAGAAACGTAATATGCTCATTTGATAGTTGTGTACCCATACTGGCAACTACATTTTTTAAGCCCGCGCTATCAGACTTGATGACATCCATAAATCCTTCGAGTAAAATAACTTCATCATTTTGACGGATGCTTTTACGTGCTTTGTCTAAATTATAAAGCATCTTTCTTTTTTGAAATATAGGAGATTCAGGACTATTTAAATATTTAGGTTCTTGACCCGTGTACGTTCTACCCGAATAGCCAACAATACGACCTTGAGCATTGGCAAGTGGAAAAATAATACGATCACGAAAACGGTCATAATAGTTAAATTCTGTTTCATTTCGTGATAATATACCTGCTTCATACGCAAGTTGTAAATCATAGCCCTTTTTTTCCATAAAGTTCGTTGCAAAATGTGATGAATTTGGTGCGAATCCTATCTTACGCTCGTCTATGATTTCATCTGTAAAGCCACGATCATATAAATATTTGAGCGCTTTCTCGCCTTCAACGGTTTTTTTCAATAAATAGTGATAATAATCAAGCAATGATTCATGCATTTGAATCATTGTTAAATCATCTGATGCAATGTGCTCTAACTCTTTTGACTCACCGGTATCTACTTTAATATTGACCCGTGCGCCTAATTTTTTAACAGCATCTGTAAATGAAACATTTTCAATTTCTTGGATAAATTGAAACACGTTCCCTCCTTTTTTACATCCAAAGCAGTGGCAAATTTGTTTGTCCTCTGAAACGGTAAAAGAAGGTGTTTTTTCGTCATGAAAAGGACACAAACCGATATAATTGCGCCCCCTCTTTTCAAGTTTGACATATTCGCTCACTATGTCTAATATGTCCGATTGTGTCTTAATTTCGTCAATCGTACTTTGTGGAATTCTCATTTCATCACCTTATATTACAATTTACTGCATCATAATTTTGTGAATGATTAAAAGACAGTTGTATTATTATACAATTTATCCATTAAAAAAGGAATTATTATGCTCAATGATTTGAATAATATTATTGGCAGTTTCCTCAATCGCTTTATTAGAAACATCTAAAACTGGACAGCCTATCTTTTCAACTATTTGATTAAAGTATTCAAGTTCTTCTGTAATACGTTGATCTGTCGCATAACGTGCGGAATCAGATAATCCTAACTGTTTAAGTCTTTCTTTACGAATTGCATTTAATTTTTCAGCACTTATTTTCAACGCAATACACTTCTGCGGATCTATTTCAAATAACGCATCAGGTGGTGTCACTTCAGGGACGATAGGAACATTCATCACTTTGTATCGTTTATGTGCTAAATACTGTGAAATAGGTGTTTTTGAAGTGCGTGATACCCCAATTAAAACAATATCTGCTTTAGGTAACCCTTTAGGATCTTTGCCATCGTCATATTTAACAGCAAACTCCATAGCCTCTATTTTTTTGAAATAATCTTCGTCAAGCTGATGTACAATTCCGGGTTCGTTTAATGATTTTTGGTTAAATGTTTTTTCCATCACTTGAATCATAGGACCCATAATATCAACCGATTTGAGATCGTATTGCTCTATTAATTCTTGCATATAACTGCGGATATCAGGGCGCACAAGTGTGTATATAATGATAGAATCGACTTCTCTTGCTAAGGCAATGATTTCGTCGATATTTTCTTTTGTTTCTATATAAGGATAGCGTAATATGTCAGATGAGTGATCGCTATGTTTAAATTGAGAAATACATGCTTTAGCTACTAGTTCAGCAGTCTCTCCCACTGAATCTGAAGCAACAATTACTTTTACATTTTTCATAGATTATCCTCCTAATGATCAAATAGCGATACGAATAGTTTAGTGATTGTGGTTTTCGAAATACGACCTGTCACTTCAAACTTGCCATTTTCTTTTGCTCGTACTATAGGTATTGAGTCTATTTCTTTCGTTATCATTTGTCGTGCTGCATACAAGACTAAATCATTCTCATTGAGCAAGACAATATTAGGCATTCTTGTCATAATAATATTGACTGGCATGGTGTGTATGTCTTGCCCTGCCATTGAAGCTCTAAGTAAATCTTTTCTCGAACAAACACCAACGAGTTCATTTTCATTATTAACAATGAATAATGTTCCTACATCTTCAATAAATATCGAGCAAATCGCATCATAAACTGTCACATCGCTTTTTAAAATCACTGGATGTGATTGGTAATCTTTAACGATATATTGTTTTAATTGTTCAGTTAAAAGTTGTGATCCTGACTTACCAGAATAAAAGTAACCGACTCTAGGTCTTGCTTCTAAATATCCAGCCATCGTTAAGATAGCTAAGTCAGGTCTCAGCGTAGCACGAGTTAAATTTAACTGTTCTGCTATCTTTTCACCTGTAATTGGTCCGGAAGACTTAACAATTTCTACAATATGGGCTTGTCTTTGACTAAGTTCTATATGAGTCTCTAACTATTTAAAACCGAAAACGGTTATGCTAATTAAATAGCAGAAGTGCCTCCTTTTTGCATACTAGCACTATATTTTTATCTGTTGGCAAACCAGTAACATTAAATTGTTAATATTGCATCGATTATGGAAAACGATATATTGAAAGTTTATAGAAGTAAAACATAGTCCCTCATATAAACTTTGAGTTGGCATGCAATCAAAATTAGATTGACTTTGCATTTTTAGTACAATATTCATTATAACTTGTATTCGAAAGTGATACAATTATGATTTTGCTTGCCTTTCTAATTCGTATAATTTAAAATTAATAATAAAGCGAGTTAAGGATGGTGGAAGCTTAACACACTGATTTGGCGTATGATTTGAATTGAATAAAAGTGAGTGGCGACACTAATTTGGGTGGAACCGCGGATTATTATTATAATTCGTCCCAAGGCAAAGTTGATTCTTTGGCTTGGGGCTTTTTTATTGTTAAGGAGTGTAAACTGAAATGGATAAAAACATGGATACTATTGTACAATTAGCCAAACACAGAGGATTTGTTTTTCCTGGTAGTGAAATTTATGGTGGTTTAGCAAATACTTGGGATTACGGTCCATTAGGTGTTGAATTGAAAAACAATATTAAAAGAGCATGGTGGAAAAAGTTCATTACGCAATCACCTTATAATGTAGGTTTGGATGCTGCTATTTTAATGAACCCTAAAACTTGGGAAGCATCAGGACATTTAGGTAACTTTAATGATCCAATGATCGATAACAAAGACAGTAAAATAAGATATCGTGCTGACAAATTGATTGAAGACTATATGTTAAACGAAAAAGGTGATGAAAACTTTATTGCAGATGGTTTAAGTTTTGATGAGATGAAACGCATTATTGATGAAGAAGGCATCACTTGTCCTGTAAGTGGTACTGCGAATTGGACAGACATTCGACAATTTAATTTAATGTTTAAAACATTCCAAGGTGTTACTGAAGATTCAACAAATGAAATCTTCTTACGACCTGAAACAGCTCAAGGTATTTTTGTAAACTATAAAAACGTACAACGTTCAATGCGTAAAAAACTACCATTTGGTATTGGGCAAATTGGTAAATCTTTCCGTAATGAAATTACACCAGGAAACTTTATTTTCCGTACACGTGAATTTGAACAAATGGAATTAGAATTTTTCTGTAAACCTGGTACAGAAATCGAATGGCAAAACTATTGGAAAGAATTTGCTGCGAATTGGTTAACTAATTTAGGTCTTAACAAAGACAACACACGATTACGTGACCACGATGAAGATGAATTATCTCACTACTCAAATGCTACAACAGATATCGAATATCGTTTCCCGTTCGGTTGGGGCGAATTATGGGGTATTGCTAGTCGTACGGATTACGACTTAAAACAACACAGTGAACACTCTGGAGATGATTTTAGATATCATGATCCAGAAACAAATGAAAAGTATATCCCTTACTGTATTGAACCTTCATTAGGTGCCGATCGTGTAACATTAGCGTTTTTATGTGACGCTTATGATGAAGAAGGTGTTGAAGGAAGTAAAGATGCACGTACAGTATTACACTTCCACCCTGCCATTGCACCATATAAAGCAGCAATTTTACCATTAAGTAAAAAACTTTCTGCAGATGCAATTAAAGTTTATGAACAACTTAGTGAAGATTTTGTAGTAGATTTTGATGAATCTCAATCTATTGGTAAACGTTATCGTCGACAAGATGAAATTGGTACACCTTACTGTATTACATTCGACTTTGATTCACTTGAAGATCAACAAGTAACCGTGCGTGATCGTGATACAATGGAACAAGTTCGTATGCCAATTAGTGAATTAAATGCATTTTTAGTAGAAAAAGTTAAATTTTAAATAAGAAAATGGAGTGGATCACATTGATGTGATTCACTCCCATTTTTATATTGTTAAATTTTTCTTTATGCCTCTACACTTATTAGTGAATAAGCAAACCTTTCATCGATCAAAATTTTGATTCATTTCAAGCCGATGTAGTTGATTAATGAGCCTTTGACTTCTAAAATACATGCCAGCATACTCCTTATACAGGAGTAAAATAAATTGAGACATTTCGTCAATAATGGCATCTTGAATATGAATTTCTTTGATTTTATTCAAGGGTAAATTTTTTAAGACTTGAGTAAGATAGATTGTTTTATTTGATAATGGATATGCATGTTCATCTTGAGGGGCAGCCTGTTGGGATAAAACGCCGTTAAATTTAAAACTATAATGTGAAAAATGACCTGGATGGGTATCTCTTGTTACCACACATTGAGACAAGTTTACATCAAAACCAAAACGTGACATACATTTTAACATCACGATATTTGCTACAAGCTGTGGAGAGACACCTTTATGAATTCGTTCAAATACAAAAATAAGTAATGCGTACATATTCCGATTGACTTCATCTACTTCCATTGAGCGATCAATCGCTTCTAGACAAAGACTGGCATAACTATTAGTATAAATATCTTGACGCAATTCATAATTCAAATCAATTACATCAATAGATGTCAGCGTTCCCATACCTTTCCATTTGTTGTATATGAACAAACCTTGTACAAAAAGTTGAGTAGTAGCTTGAAGTCCTGATTTAACTTTTTTGGCACGCTTTACCATAAGGGGAACTTTAGCGCCATGTTCATTTAAAATGGTAATAATTTTATCAGATTCACCATAATCTACAGATTTAATGATGATGCCTTTTTGTTTCACTAACATGTCGCCACCACCCTATTTACAAAATCATTCGTCTTCAACGTAACCCATTTGCTTAATAAATGTAGCCTTGTTTCGCCAATCTTTTTGGACTTTCACCCATAAATCAAGGTATACTTTTGAGCCGAGTAGATGTTCAATATCAAGCCGCGCTCTTTTGCCGATTTCCTTTAATTTTTTGCCGCCTTTTCCAATGACAATCCCTTTCTGTGAATCACGCTCTACAAAAATCGTAGCCTCAATATGAACACGATCTTCAGATTCTTTGGTCATACGCTCAACATTGACGCCAATAGCATGAGGGATTTCTTCAGAAGTTGTTTGTAGAATTTTTTCACGAATGAGTTCACTCACGACAAATTGTTCTGGGTGATCTGAAATTTGACCGTCTGGATAATATTGTGGTCCTTCAGGTAAATAAGATTTTAATACATTTAGAAAATGTTTGACATTATGGCCTTCTAGCGCAGAAATAGGTACGATTTCCGCAAAATCCATATAAGTTTGATATTGTTCGATTTTTGGCATTAATGCATCAGGATGCACTAAATCAATTTTATTTAAGACTAAAAAAACAGGTGTTTTTACCGTTTTTAACATCTCCATGATATATTGATCGCCTCGACCAATCTCTTCATTGACATTGACCATAAACATTACTGCATCAATTTCAGAAAGTGTATTTTTAGCCACTTTCATCATGTAGTCCCCTAACTTATGTTTAGGTTTGTGAATACCCGGTGTATCCAGAAAAACGATTTGTGCATCTTTTTCTGTCATGACCCCTTGTATTTTATTTCGTGTCGTTTGTGCTTTGTCTGACATAATCGCAATTTTATGACCAATGACACGATTAACAAATGTAGATTTACCAACATTGGGACGGCCAATGATAGTTACAAATCCTGATTTATATTCATTCATTATTTAAATCCTTTCCAGAAAATCCATAAGGTAAAAGTTCAGCAACAGTAGACGTTCTTACTTCTCCTGTTTGATTCGTCATATACACAGGCATATCATCATCACATAATTCTTTCATCACCTGTCTGCAAGGACCACATGGTGAAGCAAGTTCAGGACTATCCACTGTTATCGTAATTGATTCAAAATCTCCAGGGCGATAACCTTGAGAAATTGCAGCAACTAAAGCTGAACGCTCAGCACAAATTGATGATGGATAAGCGGCATTTTCAACGTTTGCACCATGGAATGTATGTCCATCTTTCGTGATAAGATATGCACCAACTTTAAATTTACTATAAGGTGCATATGCTTTTTGTTGCGCTGCTCTAACTTCTTTGTAGTATTCTTCTGTATAAGCCATGTTTTTTAGCTCCTCTTATATCAATTTAGGTATAAAAATCATACAACCAATAATTATAGCAAAAATAGATGCTAGCAACACACTGAATGCTGAAATATCTTTTGCGTTTTTTGCAAATATATGAAATGAACCTGTTGTCAAATCTACGGCGTACTCAATTGCTGTATTAATCGTTTCTGTAATGAGAACTAAAAATATTGCTAGTAAGATTAACATCCATTCGATTCGATTTAACGACAAGAAACTTCCAAGAATTATAATTAAAACCGCCAATATAAGATGGTATAAAAAGTTTCTATCTTTACGCAACAATGTGAGACCACCTTGGAATGCGTATTTAAAACGATTCATCATTGATCCCTAGTTAAACCAAAGCCTTCTAGTATTTCTTTTTGGCGGCTAAACATAATTTTTTCCTCTTCTTCAGTCATGTGATCATAACCTAATAAATGCAAAAAGCCATGTAGTGCTAAAAATCCTAACTCACGCTCAAATGAATGGTTATACTGTTGCGCCTGTTCTTGTGCCACATCAGTACAAATGATAATATCTCCTAAAATACGTGGCATATCCATGCCTTCAAAAATGTCTTCTTGTTCTTCAAACGCAAAAGATATAACATCTGTGACACGGTCTTTATCTCTATAATCACGATTAATAGATTGAATTTCATCTTTATCTGAAAATGTCACTGATAGCTCAGCTTCTTCATTTATACCTTCTTCAGTTCTTGCGTAATCTAACAACGCATTAATTTGTTCATACCATTCTGCTTTCACTTGTCCTGTATGATCACTAAAATCAATTGTAAACATGGATTAATCCTCCTCGTATCGACTGATTATTCTTCCAACTAAAGGATGGCGGACGACATCAGCTTGATCTAAATGTTGAATTGATAGTCCTTTAATATTTTTAAGTCGTTGTTCTGCCTCTATTAAGCCACTTTTCACGCCTTTAGGTAAGTCGATTTGTGTTTTATCTCCAGTTACAACCATTTTTGAGCCGAAACCAAGTCGTGTTAAAAACATCTTCATTTGAGCGTGGGTTGTATTCTGCGCTTCATCTAATATGACAAATGCATCATCTAACGTTCTCCCTCTCATATAAGCTAAAGGTGCAATTTCAATAATACCTCGTTCGATAAAGCGTGCGGTTTGCTCAACGCCAAGAACTGTATTCAGACCATCATATAAAGGACGAAGGTAAGGATCCACCTTTTCTTTTAAATCGCCGGGTAAAAA
Organism: Staphylococcus sp. 191; assembly: GCF_011174885.1. Lineage (NCBI taxonomy): Bacteria > Bacillati > Bacillota > Bacilli > Caryophanales > Staphylococcaceae > Staphylococcus > Staphylococcus sp. 191. The sequence goes on from NZ_PNRJ01000004.1 coordinate 171,702, forward strand.
GCCTAGGGATTCCCCTGCCTCTACGGCTGGGCGAGTAAGTACAAGTCTTTTCACTTGACCAGCACGCAAAGCTTTTGCGGCATAAACAACTGCTAAAAATGTCTTCCCGGTACCGGCTGGACCAATACCAAAAACTAAGTCATTCTTTTTCATTGCATGAATATACATACGTTGCCCCATCGTTTTGGCACGAATGGTTTTTCCAAATGCATCTTTAGTGATTTCTTCTTCGTATAAATCAATAAGATGTTCGATTTGTCCATTTTTCGCCATTTTGATTGCCGCTTGTACATCTTTAACTGTAACTGATGCACCTTGCTCAATCACTTTTAGTAAGTTGATGAGTACAGATTCCGCTTCAGTAACAGCATCCAGCTTTTCACCTTTGACTGCTACTTCTTGTCCTCTTGCATGTATGACAACATCAAACGCGTCTTCAATTAGTTTAATATGTTCATCATTATTCCCTAATAAAGCTTGTGCTTGATTGATATCGTCAATCTGAATAATTCCAGGCATATAGTAGCTCCTTTACATGTATTGTTATTACAAATGTATCAAATTTAAATTGTATGTTGCAATTGTTCTTTTATCGCTATAGGTTTATTATATCATGTTTGCTTTATTTCAACCGTAAATCTAACATGAAATGACATAAACTTGTCAGCTTGTTAGCAGGAGATTACTGTTATCATTGTGGCCATTAAGGCCAACTAATAACGATGAATGTAATAATATCAATTAGAAAATGAACTTATAAAAATAACCAAAGGGAAAATCCCTTTGGTTATTAGAGTGAGTTTATTTTAATTGTTTAGGTTTGGTTAAAACTTCCGACCAAATCAAACCGTTTACTACCTCATTTTCTGAAAAGGTTAAGTCCCCTTTTAAAACTGGGGCTGGTTCTCTTCTCTCAGTGAGTTGTTGTAATTTCATTCGCTTAGTACGATTAGATAAATACTCATCTTGAATAATTTCTTTTGCCTTACGTTCCATGCGTTCAAACTGTTTAAGACGCTCTTTATTAAGTTGGGCGTCGATTTCATCCATTTGAGATTGTAACAGTTCTTTGAGTTGCTTCGACGTATCTTCTTGCTTTTTTTGTTCTGATACTTTAGGTTTTATTGGCTCAACTTGCATTTTAGGTACAGGTTGTTGTGAAGGTTGATATTGCTTTTCTTGCTGAGGGACGTGTTCAGGTTCTGAAAATTCTTTTTCAAATTCTTCTAGCTTTTCTTGTACTTTATCTAAAAAGCTTTTTTGATTCGTGTTTTCGGGTTTAATATGTTTTTGTTGAGGAGGCTTACGATTTTGGCGTTTCTCATGACTTTTATCATTAACTGCGCTAATGATTGAAACAACGACAGAAATGATAAATATGATCACTCCTATACTCATAGAATCACCTCAATTAATGTTCTGATGTAGAGTTATCATTATTTTGAGTGCTTTTATTAATCGCTTCTCTCATACCTGTATCAGCTTCTATATTTTTAAGGTTGTAATAATCTTTGACACCTAAATTTCCTGAACGTAAAGCTTCAGCTAATGCAAGTGGAACTTCTGCTTCCGCTTCTACCACTTTTGCATGCATTTCTTGTACGCGTGCTTTCATTTCCTGTTCTTGAGCAACAGCCATCGCACGGCGTTCTTCTGCTTTTGCTTGCGCAATGTTTTTATCTGCAATTGCTTGTTCAGTTTGTAAGTCTGCACCGATATTTTTACTAATATCAACATCAGCGATATCAATTGATAAAATTTCAAATGCTGTTCCAGAGTCAAGACCTTTACTTAGCACTGTTTTAGAAATATTATCAGGATTTTCTAAAACTTGTGTATGGTGCTCACTTGAACCAATCGTTGAAACGATACCTTCACCGACACGTGCAATAATTGTGTCTTCTCCAGCACCACCGACTAAGCGTGAAATATTTGCACGTACTGTAATACGCGCTTTCGCTTTTACTTCAATCCCGTTCATTGCTACACCTGCGATAAATGGTGTTTCAATAACTTTAGGGTTTACAGACATTTGGACCGCTTGTAAAACGTCACGCCCTGCTAAATCGATAGCAGCACCACGTTCGAATGGTAAATTGATGTCAGCACGTTGAGCGGCAATGTTGGCATCAACAACGCGGTCTACATTACCTCCAGCTAGATAATGTGATTCAAGTTGGTTCGTTGTAAGGTGTAAACCGGCTTTATGTGCTTTGATTAATGGACCAATGACTTTGCGTGGTGATACACGACGTAAGCGCATCCCAACTAAAGTTCCAATGCCGACTTTCACACCGGCTGCAAGTGCAGATATCCATAATCCTACTGGTACAAATGAGAATAATATGATAAGTGCGACAATTATAAGTGCAGCGATGATAATAAATGATATAAATCCAGTTGTTAACATTGCATTCTCTCCTTTATATTTAGTTTTCTCTTACTACAACACGCGTACCTTCGACTTCAATAATTGTGACTTCAGAATCCTTATTGATAAAAGAGCCCTCTGAAACAGCATCTATACGCTCGTGATTGTATATAATAATTCCTGAAGGTCTCAAATCGGTATACGTAATGGCTTTCTTCCCCACTAAGTCTGATCGATCATTGTGAGAAGTATAGCCAGATTCTTTATTCGTTGAATCTTTTAAAACAACCTTATCAAAGATAGAAATACTCTTTTTAAAGAATTTCACTAAAATCACCCATTCAATTAATGTCAAAATTAGTGCAACGACAACATTGAGCAGCATCATCGGCAAATCATTACCCATCGTAATCAAGCTGATAATGATTAAAATCATACCTATGATACCAAGAACTGCACCAAAAACAAATAGTTCTATGATTACTAAAATTGCTCCAATTGTAAATAACATAATCGTAATCACAGATAAACTACCTTCTATGATAAAACCTAAAAATATAAGTAATAAAGCGAACAAGGCAATAATACCAGCAAAATTAATTTTTCGAGAATAAAGTTGATATAAAAAACCAAGAAAGACTAGACAGGTTAGTACTAACGAAATACTTTGTGTGGTTAACCATGAGCCAATATGCTCAAAGCCGCTTTGATTTGTTACCTTATCAATCATATTCAAATTATGTATGACGAATTTAATTGTTCATACACCTCACTCTCTTCTTTGTAGTATACATGAAATTACAGCTGACATGTAGTAGTTATGCATTTTTATTTTTTAATGTTAAAAAGCCTAGAACACGATGTTCTAGGCTTTTATATATCATTATTTGAACGTTGAGGGAGTTCAACACAATGAAATTATCTGAATTTACGTTTACGAGCAGCTTCAGATTTCTTTTTACGTTTTACGCTTGGTTTTTCATAGAATTCGCGTTTGCGAACTTCTTGAATTGTACCGCTTTTAGAAACTGAGCGTTTAAAACGACGTAAAGCATCTTCTAATGATTCGTTTTTGCGGACTACTGTTTTAGACATCTGTATTTCCCTCCCTCCAAATATCAAAAAAACTTTTATTCATCAGTACATGGCTATGAACCATATACACAATAGTATAAATTAAATCTCTATTTCGGTCAATCTTCAAATTTACATTTTTAAAGATAAACGAAATCTTTTTTAATATACGATTACAAAGGATATAGAAGACAAAAGGATAGAAACATGCTATTTGATAAGGATAACGTCCATTGAAAACTGTATAAACGAACAAGATATATACTAAAGTTTTTAATAATCTGTGGAAATCTATAAATTAATGTTAGTTTGATACAACTTACTTTAATTATATAAGTACATGCTCGTGTTCGGAAGCGTTTGAAGCATGCGTAACCACACGTACTAAAGAACCTTGATTTATAGGATAGCCGGCCTTTGTAATTTTAACCTTACAAATTTGACCAATTAAAGAAGTATCTCCTTCAAATTCAACTTTCATATAATTATCAGCATAACCAACCAATACATTGTCGTGCGATCCTTTTTCTTCAGGGATTACTTCTAATACGTCATTTTCAAATTGAGAAGCATACGTTTTTGCGAGTTGATTACTCAATTCGATTAACTTATGAACACGTTCGTTTTTGATTTCTTCATCTATTTGATCGTCCATACGGGCTGCAGGTGTCCCAATTCTCGGTGAATATGGGAAAACATGTAGTTCAGAAAAATGATGATTAACAATAAAATCATAAGTTTCTTGAAACTCTGCTTCCGTTTCACCTGGAAAACCAACAATAACATCACTTGTTACAGCTAAGCCTGGTAGTGCTTCGTGTAATTTTTGAATACGTTCAGAAAAATGAGACATAGAATATTTACGACGCATACGTTTTAATACACTGTCTGAACCAGATTGAAGTGGCACGTGCAAGTGTCTCACCACTTTATGTGACTGTTTTAATACTTCTATTACTTCATCAGTCAGCTGACTTGCTTCTATAGATGAGATTCGGATACGTTCAAGGCCATCAACAGTTTCAAGATCTCTAAGCAATTGTGCAAGGTTATAATCTTTTAAGTCTTGTCCATAACCTCCTGTATGAATGCCGGTTAAAACAATTTCTTTATAACCGGAATTAACAAGCTGTGTTGCTTGTTCAATTACTTTTTTAGGGTCTCTTGAACGCATTAAGCCACGTGCCCATGGTATGATACAGAAAGTACAGAAATTATTGCACCCTTCTTGAATTTTTAAAGACGCACGTGTGCGGTCTGTAAAATATGGGACATCTAATTCTTCATAAGTACGATTTTTCATAATATTACTTACGCCATTAATAGGTTGGCGTTCTTTTTGATATTCGTTTATATAACCAAGTAATTTATGTCTGTCTTGCGTACCTACAACAATGTCAACACCGGGAATTTCCATAATTTCGGCAGAAGAAGTTTGTGCATAACATCCTGTCACACACACGACAGCTTCTGGATTACGTCGAATGGCACGACGAATCACTTGTCTACTTTTTTTATCGCCTGTATTTGTTACAGTACATGTATTAATTACAAAAACGTCTGCATTTTGTTCAAAATCAACACGTTCATAGTTTTCTTCTTTGAATAATTGCCAAATTGCTTCTGTCTCGTAGTGATTTACTTTACAACCTAATGTGTGAAAAGCAACTGTACTCATATACTCACCCCATCAATTCTATTTCATAACTTATGGCACTTAATGCATATAATGGTGCTGTTTCAGCACGTAAAATTCTTGGGCCTAAACCAATACAAGTTACAACTTTTTCAAAAGCTGCCACCTCTTCATCAGAAAAGCCACCTTCAGGACCAAATAGCATTAAGACACGAGCACCTGGCTTTAATTGTTGAATCTTAGTCTTAAAAAATGCCCGTTCATTTTCTTTTGCAGATGCCTCATAAGCCATAAGCACACAATCATATTGATTTATCATACCATAAATGTCTTTTAAATTCGAGGTAAAGTTAACTTCAGGGATGATTTGACGATAGCTTTGTTCAGCTGCTTCTTTAACGATTTTTTTCCAACGTTCTACTTTTTTATCGGCTTTTTGCTTATTTAATTTAACAATAGATCGGTCCATTTGAGTTGTGATGAATGCACTTGCACCAAGCTCAGTCGCTTTTTGTAACAACCACTCATATTTATCGCCTTTAATAAGACCACTACAAATAGTGATAGAAATAGGCAATTCACTCGCTATATCAACTTGTGCCTGACATTCGATTGAAATGTCGCTATCAGATATTGCTATAATTTTACAGCGAAACGTTTGAGCATCTAAAAAATTAACGATAATCTCATCGCCTATTGATAAACGCATGACATTTTTAATATGGTGTATATCATTTTTATCTGTGATAAAAAAACGCTGATGAAGTTCAGCGTTTTTATGAATAAAGTATCTTTGCATATTAAATCTCCTTACGCGCTATAATGCAAACCCAACCTTCTTGTAACTCAGTGTTAATAATTGTAAAACCAGCTGCTTTCATTTGCGCTTGTATTTCATCACGCTTTTCTTCAATAATACCAGATGCAATGAAATAACCGTTAGGATTCAATCGCGCATAAGCGTCTGTAATCATTTTTTCGATAATATGTGCCAATATATTAGCAATGATAACGTCATATTGTTCTGTTTCATTGACCAATAAGTTGCCTGTGCCTGTTTGTATAGCGTCAAGACAATGATTTTTTTCGAAATTTTCTTGTGCAACTTTTACAGCCATTTCATCTAAATCAATTGCTTTAATTGCTTTAGCACCAAGTAAATAAGAGGCGATACTTAAAACACCAGACCCTGTGCCCACATCTATAACGCGATGTTCAGGTTGTATTGTTGTCTCTAAAGCACTTAAGCACATACTTGTCGTTGGGTGATCACCTGTACCAAATGCCATACCTGGGTCTAACTCAATATAGAGATGATCAGATGTACGGTCTACTGACTCCCAACTCGGCACTATATAGAAACGATTTGAAGCTTGAAACGGATGAAAATAGTTTTTCCACTCATTCTCCCAATCTGATTCCTGAATAGTCTTTTCACTTAAAGCTAGGATGGATTGATCAATTAAAGGCGCATGCGTAAATTGGGATTTAATATTTTCTTTTAAGGTTTCATCATATTGAAAATCATTAAAATAGGCTTTAATAATCATGTGTCTCTCAGGGTAGTCTTCTGGATTCAGTTCAAAAATCTCTCCAAATTGATCTTCGCGTTCTTTTAAAAGCTCTCCCGAATCTTCAATCGCAACACCACTTGAACCGGCTTCTTGAAGAATTTCAGTAACAACGGCTTCTGCGTCTTGGTTTACGGTTACAGAAAGTTCAATCCATGTCATTGACTAATCTCCTTTGAAAAAGCGACGTGCTTTATCTTTAAAATTAGATGGCTGTTCAGTAATATTTCCTCCTGATTCACTCGCAAATTCTTTTAAAATTTCACGTTGTCTTTCAGTTAAGCGTGTAGGCGTTTGTACACGGATATTTACAAATAAATCACCGTATCCGTAGCCATGTACATTTTTAATCCCTTTACCTTTAAGTCTGAACTGTTTACCAGTTTGTGTACCTTCTGGAATGGTTAACATGACATGCCCATTTAATGTTGGGATTTTAACTTCATCACCTAATGCAGCTTGTGCAAATCCAATATCATGGTGATATAAAATGTCATCGCCTTCACGTTGGAACTTATCAGATGGTTTAACGCGGAATACGACAAACAAATCACCAGCAGGACCACCATTTTCACCTGGTGAACCTTGACCTGCTAAACGAATTTGTTGATCATTATCGACACCTTCTGGAACAGTCACTTCAAGTTTGACGTTTTTAATTTCTGTTCCTTTACCTTTACAAGTTGGACATGGTTCTTCAAATTCTTCGCCAGTTCCATTACATTCAGGACAAACTTTCTCAGTTCTTACACGTCCAAGTATTGTGTTTTGCTCTACTGTTATATGGCCTTTACCTTTACAGTATGAACAAGTTTTCTTTTTAGTTCCTGGTTTGGCACCTTCCCCACCACACGTATGACAAGTAACTTCTTTACGGATAGAAATTTCTTTTTTCGTACCGAATACAGCTTCCTCAAAAGAAATAGTCATTGTATATTGAAGGTCGTCACCTTTACGTGGGGCGTTTGGATCACGCTGTCTTTGAGCCCCACCAAAAAATGAGCTAAATATATCTTCAAATCCGCCACCAAATCCTGAAAAGTCCTGGCCACCAAAACCTTGACCAAATCCACCTTGAGGTCCAGAATGACCAAATTGATCATAATTTGCGCGTTTATTATCATCGCTAAGTACTTCATAAGCTTCACTTATTTCTTTAAACTTAGCATCTGCGCCCTCTTCTTTATTAATATCTGGATGATATTTTTTTGACAATTTGCGGTAAGCCTTTTTAATTTCATCCTTGCTTGCGCTTTTGCTTACACCAAGAACTTCATAATAATCTCTTTTTGCCAATGCCATCTCTCCTTTATATGCAAATTATGATTAAAAAGGGGCTGGGACGATTGAATGTCCTAGCCCCTTTGAGCGACTTTTTACAGTCAATATATACTTAGTGACATGACCTATTTTTGTGATTGATCGTCGTCATTTACTTCTTTAAATTCGCCGTCTTCAACTGTGCTTCCTTGTTGAGATGCATTGCCTTGACTAGCTTGAGCTTGTTGCTGTGCTTGCTCATATACTTTCATAGAGAGTTGTTGTACAACTTGTTCTAAAGCTTCTTTTTTCGCTTTAATGTCTTCGATATCGTTACCCTCTAAAGCAGTTTTAAGCTCGTCTTTTTTCGCTTCAGCATCTTTTTTATCATCTTCGCTTACGTTTTCACCTAAGTCTTTTAATGTTTTATCTACTTGGAATACAAGTTGATCTGCTTCATTTCTTAAGTCTACTTCTTCACGACGTTTTTTGTCAGCTTCAGCATTTTGTTCAGCATCTTTAACCATACGATCGATTTCTTCATCTGATAACGCTGAAGAAGATTCGATTGTAATGTTTTGCTCTTTATTTGTACCTAAATCTTTAGCAGTTACGTTTACAATACCGTTTTTATCAATATCAAAAGTAACTTCGATTTGAGGTACGCCACGTGGTGCTGGTGGAATATCGGTTAATTGGAAGCGACCTAATGTTTTATTATCAGATGCCATCGGACGTTCACCTTGTAACACATGAATGTCTACAGCGGGTTGATTGTCAGCGGCAGTAGAATAGACTTGAGATTTTGATGTTGGAATTGTTGTATTACGTTCAATTAAAGTGTTCATACGGCCACCCATGATTTCAATACCAAGTGAAAGTGGCGTAACGTCTAGAAGTACAACATCTTTAACGTCACCAGTAATTACACCGCCTTGAATTGCAGCACCCATAGCTACAACTTCATCAGGGTTAACACCTTTGTTTGGTTCTTTACCAATTTCTTTTTTGATTGCTTCTTGTACTGCTGGGATACGTGTAGAACCACCTACTAAGATAACTTCATCAATATCAGCTTTTGAAAGACCAGCATCTTGCATTGCTTGACGTGTTGGACCCATTGTTTTTTGAACAAGTGAATCTGCTAATTCTTCAAATTTAGCACGTGTTAATGTTGTTTCTAAGTGTAATGGTCCAGATTCTCCTGCAGAAATAAATGGAAGTGAAATTTGTGTTGAAGAAACCCCAGATAAATCTTTTTTCGCTTTTTCAGCTGCATCTTTTAAACGTTGTAATGCCATTTTATCTTGAGATAAGTCTACACCGTTTTCAGATTTAAATTGTTGAACAAGATAATCAATAATGACTTGGTCAAAGTCATCCCCACCAAGTTTATTGTCACCTGCAGTAGCAAGTACTTCGAACACACCGTCACCTAATTCTAAGATAGAAACGTCAAATGTTCCGCCACCTAAGTCAAATACTAAAACTTTTTCATCTTTTTCTGTTTTATCTAAACCATAAGCTAATGCTGCAGCTGTAGGCTCGTTAATGATACGTTCAACTTCTAATCCAGCAATTTTACCAGCATCTTTAGTTGCTTGACGTTCAGCATCATTGAAGTAAGCAGGTACTGTAATAACAGCTTTTTCTACTTTTTCGCCTAAATAGCTTTCAGCAGTACTTTTTAGATTTTGCAAAATCATTGCTGAAATTTCTTGTGGTGTATAATCTTTGCCATCGATATTTTCTTTGTGATCAGTACCCATGTAACGTTTAATAGATTGAATTGTATTTGGGTTTGTAATTGCTTGACGTTTAGCAACTTCACCGACTTGTGTTTCTCCACCTTTAAAAGCAACTACAGATGGTGTTGTACGCGCACCTTCAGGGTTTTGAATTACTTTTGGTTCGTCTCCCTCTAAAACTGATACACAAGAGTTAGTAGTACCTAAATCAATTCCAATAACTTTACTCATAGTCTAATTCCTCCTAAATTTCAAACATTGTTATTTTTACATAAATGGTATTTTCAGTCAAAATTATTGATTTACTTTTACCATTGAAGCACGTAATACTCTGTCATTCAATTTATAACCTGGTTGTAACTCTTCTGTGATTTGTCCAGATTCATAATCCGGATGATCATCTTGAATTACAGCTTGATGATAGTTCGGATCAAATTGTTCGCCTTCTGTTTTGATACGTTCTAATCCGTTATCCTCAAGTGCTTTAGTAAGGCTATCATAAACCATTTCTACACCTTTTTTAAGTGAATTGAATGATTCGTCATCACCTTCTATTTTTAAAGCGCGCTCAAAATTATCTAATGTAGGCAATACATCAGTAAGTACACTTTGAGCTTGATATTTCTTTTGAATTTGTGCTTCATTTTGAATACGTCGTTTATAATTTTCAAATTCAGCATACAAACGAAGATACTGTTCTTCTTTTTCATCTAGCTTAGATTTTAAAGATTCAATTTCTTCATCTCTTGGATCTACTGTTTCAGTCTCTTCGCTATTTTCTGAACTACTTTCATTTTCAGTTTGAACATCTTCTACAGGTTCAGAAGATAAATTTTCATTTCCATTCTGTTCCGGTTCAATTTTTTCTTCGTTATCACGAATGTCTTTTTCCTCTGACATTTTCAAACCTCCATTACGTATAAGCATGCGTGTATGCCTATTTTATGATATTCGACTAAGCAATTGTATCACGTTTTGATAACGCATTGCTGTAGGACCGATGACGGCGATATAACCATTCAAATCTTTTTCGATTTGATATGGGCTAGTAAGAATGGCTACACCATGCAAATTGTTCTCAATTTCAGTACCAATGCGTATATTGATTGGATGATTAGAAACTTTATGAATAAATTCTGTAATCTGCTCAGACTCAATATACTTCAAGATAGGTTGAATGGATGCTACATTTGATTCATTTAACCCTTCAATTAATTGATGTTTGCCACCTAAGTAGACATGAGATGATTCGTCTTTATTGTATTGTTCAATTAACTGATAAATATGCATGATTAAGTTGATTTCTTTATCATCAAAGCCTAACATACGATACATTTCAAAATGATGATTTTGGCCATCGTTGAGAAATGTATGAATACTTTGAGAAAGATAATTTGAAACTTTGATAATAGATTGATCATCAATGGTTTGCTGTGTGGAAACATGTAAATGTTTAACATGTCCAGTTTTATAAACCAGTACAACAATTAAATGATGAGGGTTTACCTTCATTAAATGTACATCTAAAATAGTGGACTTTGAATGATCAGGTCCTATTACAAGAGTTGTGTAATGTGTTTGAATTGAAAACACTTTTGCAAAGTTATCTAATGTAGATGAAATATCATAATGATGATTGACAAACATTTCATGTAAACTGAGATGACTTTGCTCATCTGAATCTAATGACGCCTCTAACAATCGATTGGCATATAGCCTAAACCCTTGTTCAGAGGGCACGCGCCCAGAAGAAAAATGTGTTTTTTTAATTAAATCATTTTCTTCTAAAGACTTCATGTCGTTTCTAATTGTCGCAGGACTAACATCAACATTATGTCTTCGTATTAGTGTATTAGAACCGATTGGTTGTCCTAATTCAACATAATCTTCAACAATCGCATTTAAAATGCTTAATTGTCTTCGTGTAATCATGTTTTTCACCTCATTAGCACTCTTTTGTTTCAAGTGCTAACTATAATTTATCAAATTGGTCAAAGTAAGTCAATGTTAAAGCATCAAATATCAAAAAAAGATTTTACACCTGTATAAATGCTTCAAAGACTTCATTTCCTACTATTCGACCTTTATCTGTAAGCTTTATTTCCGTAGGTGAATTTTCAATGAGTCCTTGTTTTTCCAATTTTAAAATTTCTTTAGAATATACGTCTTCTAAACGTCGTTGATACTTCATTTGGAATGTATCTTTATTGACACCTTGGTTCATTCTAAGTCCTAAAAACATTTCTTCTTCAATCTGTTCTTGTTCAGTAGGTTCTGTTTCAGATAACCTTGGTTTCAAACCTTGGTTGACTTTTTTAATATAATGATTAACGGGATTTACATTTGTATATCTAATCCCGTCAATATAGCCACTTGCGCCAGCACCAAACCCATAATAACTTTCATTTTTCCAATAAACTTTATTATGTGCAGATTCATGATTGTCTTTTGCGAAATTAGAGATTTCATATTGGTGTAATTCACTTTTTTTGATTCGATTCATCAAGAAATTATACATTTCAGCACCAATATCTTCATTAGGAAGCTTTAACTTTCCTTTTCGATATTGGTTATAAAATTGGGTCTGAGGTTCTAAAATAAGTCCATAACTTGATAAATGATCAATATTCAAAGATAAAGCTTCATCAAGACTAGTTTGAAATTGTTTTAAAGTTTGACCCGGCAAATGATACATCAAATCTAAACTAATAGATGGAATGTCATAATATCTTGCATTTTCAACCGCTTGATAAATATCGGATTTTTGATGACTACGCCCTAAAGTTTTGAGTAAATCATCATCAAACGTTTGGACACCAAGTGACAAACGATTTACCCCATATGATTTGAGTAAAGCTACTTTTTCAGCCGTTAATTCATCTGGGTTAGCCTCAAAAGTGTATTCTCCTAAAATTTTAAATTGTTGTTGAATCGTTTCTAATAGGTATGTGAGTTGCTCTACTGACAAAGCTGTAGGGGTCCCTCCGCCCACGAACAAAGTCTCTAATGTAGAGGCATTTGATTGCTTTATTTCCTCTCTTAAGCATTGTAAATAAGCATCAACTGGTTGATTTTGAATGAAATATTTATTGAAATCACAATAAGTACAGATTTTAACGCAAAAAGGAATATGAATATATGCACTTTTCACTATCATCATGTCACCCCATAAAATATGCCCCCTAAACACCTTAATGTATGGGGAGCATATAACAAAATTTTATTCTTCATCCATTTTTAATACGGCTAAGAAAGCGTCTTGAGGTATTTCAACATTACCTACTGCTTTCATTTTCGCTTTTCCTGCTTTTTGTTTTTCTAATAATTTACGTTTACGACTAATGTCGCCACCATAACATTTAGATAGCACGTTTTTACCCATTGACTTAATATTTGTACGCGCCACAATTTTATGTCCAATTGCAGCTTGAACAGGCACTTCAAATTGTTGACGCGGAATAAGCGTTTTTAATTTTTCAACTAAAACTTTACCTCGTGCATATGCAAAATCACGGTGAACGATAAAACTTAAAGCATCAACTTTATCTCCGTTTAAAAGGATATCCATTTTAACAAGGTTACTTTCTTTATTTTCGATAAACTCATAATCAAATGACGCGTATCCTTTAGTATTTGATTTGAGTTGATCGAAGAAATCAAATACGACTTCAGATAGTGGAAGTTCGTATACAATATTTACACGTATATCATCTAAATAATCCATGTTGATAAATTGACCACGTTTACGTTGACATAATTCCATAACTGCACCTACGTAATCGTTTGGTACCATCATTGTTGCTCTTACATAAGGTTCATATATTTTATCAATTTGATCTCTCTCTGGCATTTGAGCTGGGTTGTCGACTTGTAGCTGATCACCATTTCTCAATACCACAGTGTAAATAACTGAAGGCGCTGTCGCAATCAATTCAATTCCAAATTCTCGTTCAATTCGTTCTTGAATAATTTCCATGTGTAACATACCTAAAAATCCAGTTCGATAACCGAAACCGAGTGCCTTTGATGATTCGGGCTCAAATTCAAGAGAAGCATCATTAAGTTGTAATTTTTCTAATGCTTCACGTAAATCATTATAATCTTTATTATCAATTGGGAATAAGCCACAATAAACCATCGGATTCATTTTCTTATACCCTTTTAATGGTGTCTCAGCAGGGTTTTCCGCATGTGTGATAGTATCCCCAACTCGAGAATCGTCTACATTTTTAATGCTTGCAATAATATAACCTACATCGCCTACTGTTAATTCGTCTACAGGCAATTCTTTTGGTGTATTAATTCCGACTTCAGTCACTTCGAATGTTTTTCCTGTCGCCATCATCTGAATGCGGTCGCCTGCTTTAACGACACCGTCAACGACTCTAATAGATGAAATAACCCCTCTATATGGATCATACTCTGAGTCGAAGATTAAAGCTTTTAAAGGTGCACTAGGGTCACCATCTGGTGGTGGTACCATTTCAACAATTTTTTCTAAGATTTCATCTATACCTATGTTTGATTTTGCACTTGCTAATACTGCATCGTCTTTATCTAAACCGATGACGTCTTCTACTTCTTGTTTGACGCGTTCAGGTTCTGCGGCAGGTAAATCTATTTTATTAATAACAGGAATAAGCTCTAAGTCATTATCCAATGCTAAATATACATTCGCTAATGTTTGTGCCTCTATTCCTTGAGCAGCGTCAACGACTAAAATCGCACCTTCACACGCAGCAAGAGAGCGAGAGACTTCATAAGTAAAGTCGACGTGACCTGGTGTATCAATAAGATGGAAAGTATAAGTTTCACCATCATTGGCTTCATATTTTAAGCGAACTGCATTTAATTTAATTGTGATCCCACGTTCGCGTTCTAAATCCATTGAATCTAATAGCTGTGCTTGCATTTCGCGAGATTCTACTGTTTTCGTATTTTCCAGTATACGATCTGCTAAAGTGGATTTTCCGTGATCTATATGTGCTATGATCGAAAAATTCCTGATATATTTACGTCTATTTAAACGTTCTTGATTATCCATATCATCATACTCACTTTCATAAAATTACCCGTCAATTAACGATTACATCTTTGCTATAATAACGTTTTTAAGTTATAAATGCAACTGAGTCTAGAGGTGTTTAATGTTAATATTTCTATTATAACCTATTTTCTTAAACAATCCTGAATAGGCCTTATATTTCGTGAGTTTTTATTGAATTATCAAAAAATACAGCTACACTTGAATTAATCGTTGCACATTGATTTGAGTTTTGATAGAATGAATCTTGTTGTAATCAAATTATTTTGATACCAAGATGATTATAGGAGGTGTCTTTCATGCCCAATATTAAATCTGCAATTAAACGTGTGAGAACAACTCATACAGCTGAAAGCAAAAACATTTCTCAAAAGAATGATATGCGTTCTGCAGTCAAAAATGCTAAAAAAGCTATTGAGACAAATGCCGATAATAAACAAGAATTAGTAAGCAATGCAATTAAACGTATTGATAAAGCTGCTCAAAAGAATTTAATTCATTCTAACAAAGCTGATAGAATGAAATCTAAATTGATGTCAGCAAAATAATTCAATATTTGTTTGAAAGTTATAGATTATGAGTGTGGGACATTCGTTCCCTCTAGCATTAATCATTAAAAGCTTTTATTAAGCATTAATGTGGTTATTTATTGCTAATTTCATTAATTTAATAACTTTCATAGGTTGAGACTTACCAATGTCTCAACCTTATTTTTTTGCAACAAAATCTTAGTCATTTAATCAACCATTAGAAAAATATTAACGGTTGATTAAATAAACACTTAAAATGTAATGTGGTTCGCCATAAAAAGTTGAATGAAGAAAACGCACCGTAGCACATAACTATTTGAGAGTGTCGCGGAACTAATCGCCATACGCTACAAGCTAAGTATAAATAATTCTAAAATTAAAACTTTATCCATATAGGAAGACTTAAGTTTATAATCTGTTTCAGTGCATCGATCAATAATCGATAATAATGATTCTAATTGATATCTTTTAACTTGGTTGAGTGCTAATTTAACTCGATAAGGGTGTGCACCAACAGTTTTAGCAATTTGTTGCCCAGAATAACCTTTTTGACTCAAAATTTTGGTTTGATAATACAATCGATAATTACTAGTGATAAGTGCTAATAATTTAATAGGTTCTTCTTTAAGCTGAATTAAATCTTTAATGAGTTGAATTGCCTTATCCTTTTGACCTTTTTGAATATATTCGGTTAATAGAAAAACATTTTGCTCAAGACTTCTATTAACAATCATTTGTATATCGTCTTTATTTATGACGGGGCGCTCTCCTACAAATAATAGCAACTTATCAAGCTCTTGTTTTATAACACGATATTGTACGCCTGTTAATGATAATAAGTGCTCTAATGCATCTTGTTTAATTTCCTTATAAGATGTATTTAGATACGTTTTAATCCAATTCAACATTTCTTGTTCTGACATTTGTTCAATTTTTTTAATTGATGCATGCTTTTTTAAAGTTTTTACAAGCTTCTTTCTCTCATCTAATTTCGCTGATTGGACTTGAAATATCAGTAAAGCTTCCCCATCGTATTTTTCTATAAATGCTTGTAACGCATCTGTATGAGCAATGTAATCTTTAGGTGGTTTTTCTCCTGTAAAAACGAAACTATTTTGAACAACAATCACTTTTTTATTTGAAAATAGCGGAAGTGTCAAAGCTTCTTCGATAATTGTATGAATATTGACCTCATATAAATTATACTTTACATAATTAAAATCATCCTTAGGTTCATTATCAAGATAATGATCGGTGAGTTGATATGTTTCGCGGTCTATTAACTCAGGGACTTCCCCATGAATGACGTGAATGTTTGACATACATATACTTCCTCTCTTATTTCTCAATCGTATTTATACATTATATCATGAAAAGTAAAGGTGATTCCTATTTATGAAGCTTTCTCAGTATGAATTTGATACGATGTCTTACCTTTATCATTAAATTCGATATTTATATGATGATTATCAGCGGTGTTATATACTTTTGCATGAATGGCCCTTAGCTTTTGAATAGTAGTTGGATGTGGCAAATGATAGACATTATTTCTACCTGCTGATATCAGTGCGATTTGAGGTCGTATTTCATTGATAAAGGATGTTGATGAACTCGTTTGACTTCCATGATGTCCTACCTTTAAGATTTGAATTTTCGGTAAGCGATAATTAGCGAGTAGCTTCAGTTCATTTTTTTCTGTAGCATCCCCCATTAGTAAGATATGGGTTTGATCAATCGATGCTAAAGTAATGATTGAATGTTCATTTGGGTCAGCACTGTTTTCAATATTTGTATCCAATAGAGTAAATTTAAATGCGCCTAAATCGATAAAAGAAATGTCTTTATAGGACAGTAATTTTGTATGTTGGCTTTTCGCAATATTTTGAATCCATTGCAACTTTTCTTGGTTAAAATGAGAAGGATTAATAATAATATTTTTGATTTTGATATACTTTGAAATATGCGCAAGTTCGCCTAAATGATCATTATGATCATGAGTGATAATTAAATAATCAACATGATGAATACCCCTCTTTTTAAATAACGGATAAGTTGATTTTTCCGTGATGTTGTAGTTTTGTTTTTTCATGCTCCCATGTTCAGCTAAACCGCCAGTATCAATTAGGAGTGTTTTACCATTTTTATTTTGGAAGAATATGGCATCGCCTTGTCCAACATCTAAAATCGTCATTTGGTTAGGATAATTTGGATGTAAGTGAGTCGCTATAAATAGGAAAGAAACAGCAGTCAAAAAGAACAAGAGATATTTTTCATTAGAAAGGAAGTAAAGAAGAATAAAAGTAACGATTGTAATCATTAAAAACCCAACTTCTCCAAAATCTGCAATGGGAAAATGATACTGCGTAAGCGGTTGTAAACCTTTTAAAATGAAATTTTGTATCGTGAAAATAATCATCGACAAAGGCTTAAAAAGGAATAACAAAGAGGGATATATTAATGCACATAGACCTACAATGAATGAGAAAGGGATGATGACAAAACTATATAGTGGAATAAAGATAATATTGCTGATAATCCCCTGCCATTGTATTTCATTAAATTGGAGATAGTTGATTGGCAAAACCGCAACAATTGAAATCACAGATGCTAAAATAAGCGAATAGACGAACTGATACTTATTTAAAAGATCTTTCATCAAAATAAGAACACTACTAATGAGAAACGAATAGATAAAACCTAGATGATTGTGATATTGAATATTCAAAAACGACATGAAAATATACACACATGCTAATGCTTGTATCGACGTGAAATGAAAGTATTTTGAAAGTATTAAAATTAACATTGTCATTAATACAGCTCTTTGTGCACTGGGGCTTGCATTAACAAATATAAGGAATAAGGGTAGAAAGAGAAGTAATAGAGATTCAATCACATAAATGGGAATGGGTAACCGCTTAGTGAACATATAAAAAAGCGCAATTAATATACTCACATGTGTCCCACTAATCGCATATAAATGTGATATACCCAAGTCTCTCGCTCGTGCCTTGATTTCACTAGACATATCATCTGTGGAGCCTGTAGCAATTGCTAATATTTCACCTTGGCCTATAAAATGATGCGCTCTAATGCGTTCAATCAAACTATTACGTGCATACATGATATAGTCTTTAAATTTGGGTTGCATGCTTATACATCTATTAAAATCAATTTTTTTAACAAAAAGAACTTCCAATTGTGAAAGGTGTTGAGGATCACGATATATTCCCTTCACCGGACAAGCATGGTTCAGAAAGAAATTAGCATTTGGAACGTTGATTTTAGTTTTAAAAGGCGCTTTTAAAACTAACTGTTTATTAAAGTCTGATATATTTGCCGTAAGTAATCCTTCCTTGATTAAAGGAAGAGAAGAAAAATGAATCAATACGTTCTTTTTCTCATTTGGTTGTTGAGTATAGGAAGGTTGAATATGTTCTAAAGGCGCATGTTGCTTTTTTTCAATTCCATACCCTATCGATACGATTAAAAAACTGATCACCATCAATAATTTGTTTTTTCTTTTCCTATACATAGTAATTAATATAATGAAAAATAGAAAAAGCGCAGCCATTAAATGATGATAAGCGATTTGACCAATAATATAGCATAATAAGAGATAGGTCATTTTGTATTAAGAAGATAATTAGCAATAGTTTGAGCATTAAAGTCGATCTTTTCAAAATTAATTCCAGATTGCTTTAATAACTGGATTGCATAGGGATGATTATGGTAATCTTCGGCATAATAAACGGTTTTGATTCCGGCTTGAATTATAGATTTTGTGCAATTTAAGCATGGAAAATGCGTCACGTAAATTGTAGCCCCATCTGTTGAGACACCTTGCTTGGCGCATTGCAATATTGCATTCATTTCTGCATGAATCGTTCTAATACAATGACCATCTTCTAACAAACAACCTTCATCAATACAGTGGACTTCTCCTGAAACTGAGCCATTATAGCCTCCAGCAATAATCCGATTGTCTTTAATAATAGTTGCACCGACTGATAATCGAGTACAAGTTGATCTCAATGCAAGTAAATGTGATTGTGCCATGAAATAGTCATGCCATTGAATACGTTTCAATTTAAGCCACTCCTCGAAGTTATTTCCAATGATTCTTTATTAAATTATAACTTTTTCTATAGTATTTCACTAGTTAGATTCTACAATCAGACTGAAAAGTAAGATTTGATTCTCTGGTTTTACCTCAATAATCACCCGTTATAACACATCTGAATGAGATTTCAGCATATAGATAGGTTTTACATATGAATTCACCAAAAATGATAAAGTATAAAAACGGTTTCTATACGGTTCGATCTCATACACTTTATGAGAGATTATTTAGGTTTGGATTGTTCAACGGTAGACGCTACACCACCGTCAGCACCTTTATGTGCATCTTGTATTTTCATACAAGCACAGACTATATCTTTTCCGTTGGCATTATCCAATACGGCGAAACCACTTCCACACGCTTGTGTGTACTTCCCTCAAGAGGAATAGTCGTTGAACCTTCCTATTTCTAGGCTTGGCTGCTAGTTGCCCATTGTAAAAACACTTAGGTTTTAACCTTATGTCATCCTGCTTATTTTTTCTGCAGTTTCGCAACCTTCACGCTTGAGTTTGATTATCTCTACGTTGTGGTCAAGCAGGCTTTAGGGTTTTCAAGCAATTCAATTTCTTTGTTGGACAGTCGTACTGTCACGATGTGCAGATTTCTCTACACACTGAATAAAAGAGGCGCTTTGACTTGAAAAATACATCTAAAATGTCAAAAGCTGGGGTCTTTTCATTATTCAAACGTTTTATCACCGATACCTTTAATTTCTTTCAATTCATCAACAGCATTAAAGCCATTGTGTTCTTCTCTATATTTAATGATTGTTTGGGCTTTCGAAGGTCCAATTCCAGGAACTTGGGTCAAGTCTTTTTCTTCTGCTGTATTTAAATTAATGAGTTGATTTGAATCTGAAGTCTCATGCTCTTTACCTAATGATTCAGCATGTGCCCCAACTTGTTGTTTATCGTTAACAGTTGGAATATAAATCATCTTTTGATCACGTAACTTTTCGGCTAAATTAACCGTTGATAAATCTGCGTTCTTAAGTGGCTGAGCTTTATCCAATAAATCCTTTATACGCGCGTTAGGTTTCATTTCGTATGTTCCCGCATGCTTTATTGCACCTTTTATATCGACTATGACGGTTGAAGGCATCGTCTGTTCATTTGGCTTGGATTGCTTATCTTTCCCAACACTTGACTCTATCAAATCACTTTGATGTGGCAGAGATATAACATCTTTTGATTCTTTGCTGTCAAATCCCGTAAAAAAGAATATAGAACAAAGAATAATGATTAATGAAGAAATACATAGACATAAGTGAATCTTATAGTGCTTAAGCAAATCAAAAACATGTTGTGTAGATCGCATAAAAAACCTCCTTGCGTTTATTTACACGCAAAGAGGGATGGTTTTACTTCTATTTTTTTGCTATAAAAAAGAGTCGATCACTCTCACTATTTTTATTACTATAATCGAAATCATAAAATGTTTCAATATCTTTAAAACCAACTGCTTTAAGCATTTCTATATACTGGGCTTTTTCTAACGTCCGTTGAAACTGTGATTCATCTCTTCTTAAATATTGACCGTCTTCTGTTCGGATGAAAAATGTTAAATCATGCCAAACACTATGAGGTAATTCGCCAGTTTCGGTTTGCCATACGAGCGTTAAGTCTTCACGATCATCTAAATAAACTTGTTGGTTGAACTGTGTATCCATTTTATAAATACTGTGCACATCAAAGATAAAACTTCCTTGTTGTTTGAGATGATGGAAGACATGATTAAAAGTTGCCATTACATCCGCTTCTTCTACAACGTAATTTAAACTGTCACAAAGAATCGTCACTAAATCAAATTGGCGATTTAAGTTAAATGCTGTCATATCTCCTTGTATCCAGTTTACATGTTCAGATTTTTGCTGTGCACGTGCTATCATCTCAGGACTTAAATCCATTCCTACTACCTCGGTCGCTAGTTGTGGTAAAAACTGTGTTAAATTACCAGTCCCGCAACCAATATCTAAGATGGAATGAGCTTGAGCGGCATGAAGCGTATCCTTTATAATGGCAAGCCATTTATCATAAGGCTGATCATCAGTTAATCGATCATAAAATACACTTAAATTCTCATATTGCATTATGAACTCATAACCTCTTTATATCCCATCATTTCTACATCTTGATAAAGTTTTTCTAAATTGTAATAACTGCGTTCATCTTTATGGAAAACATGAACAACAACATCTGCTAAATCAATTAAAATCCATCGGCCTTCATTGAAACCTTCTATACGTTTCACTGTAACGCCTTGTTCTTCCGCTTGTTCTTTAACAGCTCTTGCGATAGCTTGAACTTGTCTTTCATTGTTTCCATGACAAACAACAAAGTAATCTACAATATCAGAAATGCCATGCATATTAAGTGAGATAATATCTTCGCCTTTTTTATCGTCTGCAGCTTTAACAGCTAACATGAGTAAGTCTTTTACGTTCATTGAATCATCCTTTAATTAGAGTCGTTTAAATTGTAATAATTAAGACAATCAATAGTTGATTGAAAAACATTAACATCTTTGTTCACAAGATACAATACTGTACGTTTGGATATTTCATATATTGTTCTATCTAAGCCTACACCATTATAGACCATATCGCGTATTTCATCTACACCGGGTGTTTTACGTCCAGGTTCGATATAGTCAGCGATAAACACTAGTTTTTCAGTTTTCGTCATTTTTTTACGACCTGTTGTATGATTATAGATTGCTAATAAAATTTCTTTATCGTTTAGACCATATTGATGTTTCATCAATGCCGCACAAACAGGACCGTGTAAAATCTCAGAACCATAACCTAAAAGCTCGTGATCTAACTGATAGCGCGTCACTTTTTGATATAAAAAGCTGAGGTCGTCATATTTACAAAAATCATGTAAAATACCTGCTAATTCCGCTTTTTCTTTATCCCCTTCATAAATATCTGCTAATTTAACAGCTGTTTCTGCAACACGCATTGAATGTTCGAATCTTTTTTTAGGTAACTTTTGCTTAACCAATTCAATTGCAAACGCTTGATCCATATAACCCCTCCTTAAAAATATACTGTTCGACATTTAACGGTACCCACATATGAATCGTTTTGTCTTGCTTACAACGTTCACGAATTTCAGTTGAGCTGATTTCGATATTAGGAATATCAATCGGTTGGATAGATTCTGATTGTGATTGGATTGGATAGCCTCTATTAACAACAATAAAAGTAACGATTTTCTTTAATTCCTCAATTTTATACCACTTGTCTAATTGTTCATATTGGTCAGTGCCAATTACAAAATAGAGTTGCGCGTCTGGCTCTTCATTTTTAATTGCGACTAATGTATCGTAAGTGTAACTTTTTCCTTTACGATGTATTTCGTCTAAACGAAGTGTGCCAAATCCCAGATTTTGAATGACAAGTTCGACCATTTTTAAACGATGTTTGACATCGATTAAACCGGTCGGTGTCTTTAAAGGCGACATGTAACTCGGTATAAAATAAAACGCATCCGGTCTAATCTGGTCATTCACCTCGCTCGCAACCATCTCGTGACCACTGTGAATTGGATTAAACTGTCCTCCATAAATAACGATTTTTTTCATATTAAGGGAGTTCAATCGTTTTATTTTCTTTAGATTCCTTATAAAGAACAATCATAGATCCAATCAGTTGAACCAATTCACTTTGAGTTTCATTTGCTATTGTTTCTGCAAGTGTGGCCTTATCTTCTAAATTATTTTGTAAAATATGAATTTTAATTAATTCTCGTTTTTCAAGAATATCTTTAATTTGAACAATCATATTTTCATTTATACCTGATTTTCCAATTTGAAATGTAGGGTCAACATGATGTGCTTGACTCCTTAAATATCTCTTTTGTTTTCCTGTTAACGCCATAATAGCCTCCTTATTAATTCGTGTCATTTAATTTCTTTAGTACAGCTTGTCTCATTTCTGAAATGTTACTTTCTAGGCCCGTCCAAATCTTAAAACTTTCTGCGCCTTGAAAAACAAACATATCCAAACCATTGTATATCCTATACCCTTTTTGAGCAGCTTGCTTTAAAAATGAAGTTTGTAAAGGGTTATAAATGATGTCACATACAAGTACACTAGGCTTTAATTTTTGAAAAGTAATGATACTATCAGTAGATTGATGCATGCCTACTGGCGTTGTATTAATAATAATATCAAATGTCTCCAATAGAGGATGAACCTCATTCAAAGTATACTTAAGCACATCAAATTTCCAACTGTCAAAGCGTGCCATTGTCCTATTGGCAACCGTAATTGGAAGTTTGCATACTTTTTTTAATGCATACGCGATTCCCTTACTCGCCCCACCTGCACCTAAGATAAGGATTTGTGCGTCACTTAAATCTCCATATTTTGATTGCAATCCTTTAACAAAGCCGAGGCCATCAGTATTGTGCCCAATCCACTGATTATTGATAATTTGAACAGTGTTCACTGCACCAATTGCTTGCGCCTCTTCAGTAAGTGAATCTAAAAAAGAGATGATACGCTCTTTATGAGGAATAGTGACATTAAAACCATCTAAATCTCTTTCGGAAATGATATCTTTAATATGGTGAAAATCCTGTTCTGGAATATTAAGCGCTTCATATTGATCGTTTAAATTTAAACTTTTAAAATTTGTCTGATGCATGATGGGTGATAAAGAATGGTCGATTGGATGCCCGATAACTGCAAATTTCATACATGCTCACTCCTTACATAATGGAAGGTCTTAATGTCACTTCAACATTTTTAGGAACCGTCACATCTAACTCTGCACCAGCGTCAACGGTAACGAAGCCTAAACCAGAAATCATGATGTCTTTTTTCTCATTTCCTGTATTCAAATGAATCGTATTGAGTTGTTCAAAATCAAAGTCTTGAGGTTGGGACGGTGGTGTTAATAGTGAACCAAGTTGAGTTTTCCATAATTGATCAGCTTTTTCTAGCTTAGTTCTGTGGATGTGAAGCTCGTTAGAAAAATAACAAACTAGAGGTCGTTTTCCTCCTTTTAAATAATCGACACGAGCCAACCCTCCAATAAACAAGCTTTGTAATTCATTGAGTTGATAAACGCGCTGTTTAATTTCTTTTTTAGGCATAATGATATTGAGCTCTTTTGTTGTTACAAAATGTGTCATTTGATGTGCCTGTATAATACCTGGTGTATCATACATGTCACTTTGATCATCAATTGGGATATCTATCATATCAAGTGTTGTACCTGGTACTTTAGATGTTGTGACAACATCTTTTTCTCCTACGCTTTGTTCTATTAAGCGATTAATCAATGTCGATTTCCCGACATTTGTTGTGCCAACAATATACACATCTTGCCCGTCACGATGCTTTTCAATCGTTTGGAGAAGTTCATCAATACCGAACCCTTTATGTGCAGAAATGAGACATACATCTTCAGGATATAAGCCATAATTTTTAGCAGATTTTCGTAACCACTCCGTTACACGACGCTTATTAATTTGTTTTGGTAATAAATCAACTTTATTCGCTGCTAAAATAATTTTTTTATTTCCTACAATTCTTTTAATTGCATTAATAAACGAACCTTCAAAATCAAACACATCTACTAAATTAACTACAATTCCAGGTTTGTTCGATAGGCTATTCAATAATTCAAGAAAATCATCACTATCCATACCGACATCTTGAACCTCATTGTAGTTCTTTAAGCGGAAACAACGTCGACAAATGACGTCTTCTTTTCCCATGCTTGCTTTTGGGACGTAACCAGGTTTTTGAGGGTCAGTCGATTGTAGGACTGCACCACAACCGATACACTTTAAAGTTTCAGTCAATTAAGATTCCTCCCATTTAATATAACCTTTTCGCTTGAAATGATTTAATAAGCGTCTCTCTAATAGCCGGTTAAACTTAGTGATAAATCCATCTGAATTTTTAACTGGGACAACCATAATTGTATATAAACCACTGCGATTCCCACCAAATACATCTGTTAACATTTGATCTCCAATGACTACGACCGTATCTTTCTCTAACCCCATTTGATGTGTTGCACGTCTTAGAGATTTTCCACGTGGTTTTTTAGCTTTAAAAATATAATCTACATTTAAGTTTTGGCAAAAAGATTTCACTCTTTTTTCATTATTATTAGAAACAATCGTTACTTTCATGTTTCTATCTTCAAGGCCTTTAAACCATTCCTGAACTTTAGGTGTGGGATCTGCTTCATCCCAACCTACTAATGTATTATCTAAATCTGTAATGACACCTTTAATATTTAGTGCGTGTAATTCGTCAAAGTCGATTTCATGAATTGATTTGACATATTGGTTAGGCAAAAATAATCGCTTGATAATACCCATTATAATCCTCCATTTTAAAATACTTCATTCGTAGTATTATAACACAATATCTTCTTAAAAGCGCTTTGTTTATAATTCTTTGACTAATTCACTAACCATTTTGCTTGAAGACTGTGAGGCTACTTTTAAAAATGCTTCAAAAGTCATTCCTGCTTCTTCATCTGCTAAATCAGATATTGCACGTGTAATGATAAATGGCGTATTAAATTGGAAACACGTTTGAGCGATGGCTGCAGCTTCCATTTCAGCTGCTAAAGCATGTGGGAATGAAGCTAAAATTGTTTGACGTTGCGCGTTGGTACCAATAAAGCTATCTCCCGATACAATAAGGCCTTCTTTACCATTTTGGCTTAAAGATTTTAAAACTTTATCTACTTTTTCAAATAATTCTTGATCCGCTTTGTACGTTGCTGGCATGCCAGGTATTTGCCCTATTTCATAACCAAAAGCGCGTGCATCAGCATCATGATATGCCACCTCCGAACTAATGACAACATCCCCTAATGACAAGCCAGGTTGAAGTGCACCTGCTGATCCAGTATTTATAATATACGATGGTTTAAATTCGTTGATTAATAATGCCGTTGAGATAGCAACATTGACTTTACCAATTCCGCTTTGTGTTAAAATAATCTCTTTGTCATTTAAAAAGCCTTTATAGAAAACAGTGTGTGCGATTTTGATCTCTTCTAACCCCACCATCTTAGATTTTAAAATTTCTATTTCTTCTTCCATAGCACCAATAATGCCAATCATAATATTTCCTCCTGTTACACATGTTGAATTATTACTATTTAATCGATAAAAGGTATAATTTTAATTATAAAAGTTTAAGTTGCTTATAAATTTAGGATGTCGCATAGTTTACACAATTCTCATCATTGTATCTAGTAAAGTGCCATTAATTCAAAACAAGAAATACACATCTATAAAATGCAACACCCTAACTATCCTCACACATCCGATACCTTACCTTTGCTATTTTATCACACTTAGACCTACAACTTCATAATAAAAAAATGGGAGCGGGACAGAAATCAAAACGATTTCGTCGTCCCGCCCCGGCAAGGATGAGTAGGACTGTTCGAGCTTGAAAGCGAAGAAGCGTCCACTCATCTACTGCGCTTTTATGGATGATTGAAAACATATCACGCGGGACAGAAATCAAAACGATTTCGTCGTCCCGCCCCGGCAAAGATGAGTAGGACTGTTTGAACATAAATATATAAAAAAACAGGGTGACATTTGTCATCCTGTTAACACTTGTTTGCAAAGATTGTATTAAAATCATCGTATCCTAATTTTGAAACATTTTCTTATAACCTCAGATTTTAAATCCAATCTTATTGATTCCATAAAGCTGCTAAACCTTGTAAAGAGAAAAACCCTGTAAAAATGGTAACGACAACTGCTACAATCCCAAATATAAGCATCCAAGTTGGGTGTTTATAGTCACCTACGATTCGTTTATTTTTTGAAGCAATCAAAATTGTTCCCAATACAATTGGAAGAATTAATCCATTAAGTGCACCTGCAATAATCAGTAATTTTACAGGTTTACCAATAAATAAGAATATCAAAGTAGAAATAACTATGAAGGCTACAACAACATAGTTATCATAAGTTTTAATTTTATGATGTAATGTTTTTATGAAAGTTGTACTTGTATATGCAGATCCAATAACAGATGACATCGCAGCAGCAAAGAGAACAACACCGAAAATATTTTTTCCAATCGGTCCTACTGCATGTTCGAAAACTGAAGCTGGTGGATTATCTTGATTCAATGTCACACCAGTAACCACGACACCTAAAACAGCTAAAAACAAGAGCGCTCTCATCACACCTGTTGTGAGGATACCTGTTATTGCCGAACGGTTCACAAAAGGTAAATAATTTTCTCCTTTAATACCTGCATCTAATATTCGATGCGCACCAGCAAATGTAATATATCCCCCAACGGTACCCCCGACCAATGTAATGATAGGTAATACGAGTGACGAAGGATTTTCAGGTAAAATCATATGTTTTGCTGCATCAAGATAAGGCGGATGAGACTGCACCATGACATATGCAACAGTCGCAATCATCACGACACCTAATATCATTGTCACAACGTCCATAATCTTTTGACCATTTTTTGAGATAAACACTAATATCGCGATGGCAGCTGTAACCGCTGAACCTACTCTAACATCGAGTCCAAAAATAGCATTAAGTCCTAATCCAGCACCAGCAATGTTTCCAATATTAAATGCTAATCCCCCTATAGCAATTAATATTGAGATGAAAGTTCCTAATCCTTTAATAACTTCATTCGCAATTTCTTGGCCACGATAACCAGTCACAACAAGGATACGCCAAATATTAATTTGTGCACCGATATCTATAATGATAGAGAGCAATATTGCAAAAGCGAAACTCGCCATAAATTGTTGTGTAAATACAGCAGTTTGCGTTAAAAAGGCAGGCCCAATTGCAGAAGTAGCCATTAAAAATACAGAGCCTAACAACAGTCTCTTATGTGTTTTTGTGAATTGAAAACTTTCATTATTCTCAATTTGATTTGGATCTTTATTCATTTATTAACCCCCTAATGTATTGATATCAACATTTTCATCTGAGAGATGCGATCGAATTTGTTTAACGAAATCCAGTGCATGAGCACCATCCCCGTGGACACAAATAGTATCTGCTTTGATATCTATTATTTCACCTGAAATCGTTTTAACAGTACCTTCTTTAACCATTTGTAAAACTTGTTCAATAGCCTCATGTGAATCTTCGATAACGGCGCCTTCCTTTTTACGACTGACTAATTGGCCGTCATTCTCATATCTACGATCGGCAAAAACTTCAGAAGCCACATTTAATCCTTGCTTTCTTCCCTCCTCAATCAAAATAGAATTTGAGAGCCCCATTAAATATAATTTTGGGTCTATTTGATGGATTGCAGAAGCAATCGCCTTTGCGATGTCTGCATTTCTAGAAGCCATTTGATATAAAGCCCCATGTGGTTTCACATGATTAAGTTTGACGCCTTGAATGTCGCAAAAAGTTTTTAAGGCACCAACTTGATAGACCACCATATTAAAAATTTCCTTTAATGACATGTCTAAGTTTCGACGACCAAAACCCTGCAAGTCAGGAAAACCTGGATGTGCACCGATACCTACATGATTTTGTTTGGCAAGTTTAACTGTTTCAGCCATAACATTTTCATCACCCGCATGAAAACCACATGCAATATTTGCAGATGTAATTAAAGGTATGACAGATTGATCGTTACCAATTTTGTAATTACCAAAGCTTTCACCTAAATCACAGTTTAAATCAATTTTCATTTTCAGTGGCCTCCTTAAATATGTTATGTCGGTCTAAAAATTTAATATCTACTTCTTTTGCATCTCCTTCAAAATATGGCGGATACGAAAGTAATGCATATAAAAAGTCTGCAGTCGTACTAAAACCATCTATAACGAGTTCATCTAATGTTACTTTTAATTTTTCAATCGCATGTTGTCTAGATTCACCTTTGACTATGACTTTAGCTACAAGTGAATCGTAATATGAAGATACAGTATAACCGCTGTATAAAAGCGAGTCAACTCGTATATTGAAGCCATGAGGGAAATGAAGGCGTTGAACTGTACCCGGTGTCGGACGGAACCCTTTTTCAGGATCTTCAGCGTTAATTCTTGCTTCTATGACATGGCCTTTAAACGAAATATCTTCCTGATTTAAATCGAGTTGACCGTTCTTCATTATTAATAATTGTTGGCGAACTAGATCAATATCCGTACGCATTTCAGTCACTGTATGCTCGACTTGAATACGTGCATTCATTTCAATAAAGTAATAAGCATCCTCCGTAACGAGAAACTCAATCGTTCCTGCACTTCTATATTGAGCAGCTTGAGCTACTTTGACAGCATCATTACAAATCTTTTCTCTTTTTTCATCACTTAAAGCGCTACATGGCGATTCTTCAATCAGTTTTTGGTTTTTTCTTTGTACAGAGCAATCTCTCTCGCCTAAATGGATATATTGTCCTTGTCCATCACCTAAAACTTGAACTTCAACATGTTTTGCTACAGGGATAAATGCCTCAACATAAACACGATCATCGTTAAAATATTTATTACCTTCGCTTTTGGCTTCTTTAAATGCGCGTTCTAATTGAGATTCGTCTTTAACAATGCGAATACCTTTACCGCCTCCACCACTTGCCGCTTTAATAACAAGTGGATAACCAATTTCTTCTGCAAGTTTTTCAATTTCTTCAATATCTTCTACAGACGATTTTGAACCAGGAATGACTGGCACGCCTGCTTGGTCAACGGTTTGTCTCGCAGTAATTTTATCTCCCATTAATTTCATTGTTTCTTTAGTAGGGCCAATAAAATAGAGGCCTTCGCTTTCTACTTTTTCAGCAAAAACTGGGCTTTCAGATAAGAAGCCATAGCCCGGATGAATTGCATTTGCATTTGTAACTTCTGCGGCTGACAAGATTTTACGAATATGCAAATAACTATCAAGTGGATTAGGCTGCCCGATGCAGACGGCGTCATCAGCGAGTTTCACATGCAAACTATCTTCATCACCAACGGCATAAATCGCGACAGACTCCATCCCCATTTCTCTAAGCGCTCTTATAATACGTACCGCTATTTCTCCTCTATTTGCAACTAATACACGATACATGCTTTCACCCCCCATTATTTTAAAGTTACAATTGCTTGATTAAATTCGACATTCTCACCGTGGCCAATTAAAATTTCTTGGATTTCTCCATCCTCATCAGCAGTAACTTCATTCATAACTTTCATCGCTTCAATGTAGCCGATAATATCTCCTTTATTGACTTTGTCGCCAACTTTAATAACGGGTTTAGTTAATTCTTTTTCATCTTGCAAATAGAATGTTCCTATCATTTGTGAGCGAATCGCTTTTGATTCATTTTCTTCTTGCTTTTGTACATTCTCATTTGTGTTTTGAGCTACTTGTAATGGAGAAGCGTCAAATTGTTCAATTGATTGACCGTTAGTATTAGTAAACAAGTCCAATTCAAGTTCAATATCATCATCTTTATATTTAAAGTGTTTCGCACCGTAATGATTTAACAAGTTTAATGTTTGTTCGATTTGTTTTAAATCCATGGTAATTGATCTCCTTTAAGAACAGTTTTAATTTTTTGCTGTGTAGGTCGAATGTTTTTTAAGAAACGTTGCGGTTGTTTACGAATTTTAGCTTTTGCGTCATCAAGCTTACGTCGCTTTCTTGCTAAAATTTCGTTAGCTTCATTAAATGTGATCCATTCAAATTTTATTGTTTCTCCAGGTTGTTTTTGTGCAATATCAACGATGTCACAATCAATGACAGTACCAATTTTTGTGTACCCGCCAACCGTCTGTCTGTCATTTAATAAAATAATTGGATTGCCATCTTTAGGCACTTGAACACTACCTAATGCAACAGGTTCAGAAATAATATCGGCGCTTTGGAAGGGTTGAATCGATTGCCCTTTTAAACGATAGCCCATTCGGTCTGAACTTTCTGAAATTTTGAATTCAAATTGCTCAATCTCCTTAATTGTTCGTCTTGTAAAAGATTCAAGTTGTGGTCCATCCATGATGCCGATCGGTAAGTGTCTTGCTTTATTAAAACTAGAGTAATCACTTGAACGCCCGATTAAACTGAGATCTATACGACCTGGCATGGTTTTCAAAATATCATTTTCCTTTAATTGACGCCCTTTATAGCCACCAATTCGTGTCCGAGTATGTGTAGAATAGCTCCCTTCGACTTTTGGGATATCTAATATTTCAGCAAACCCGATATAGCCTCGCATTCCTTTTTCTACTTTTCCTACATCGAGTACGTCGCCCTTTTCTACCTTAATTACTGTTTGGTGAGGAATAGGTTCGTTATTTAAAGTAGCTGAAAATTGTGCTCCTGTTAATGCCATTAAATTTCTTCTTAAAAACTTGATTTTAGGTCCAATCATTGTCACTTCAAGTGCGGGTTGGTTTTCCGTTTCTAATAAAGTATTTAATATTTCATAACTCGGCCGATCTAATACACCAGCAGGTGAATACCCTTCAAACTGATGACTATAACGTCCCATATCTTGAACTGTGGTAAATAATCCGGGCTTTAATATTTTAATCGACATCTTCAATCATCACCCATTCATCATAATCTAGCTGATTTTTTTGTACATTTTTTTGTACATGCAGGAATTTTTCCTCATTAATGGAATAAAATTTTATTTTATCTCCAGGTTTATACAATATTTTAGGATCCCTATGGGGATTAAAAACATCAATAGGTGTTCTTCCTATAATTTGCCACCCACCGGGAGAATCTGAAGGATACAGACCTGTTTGATTATTTGCAATACCGACTGATCCCGCTTTTATTTTAATTCTTGGCTCTTCTTTTCTCGGAGTATGGAGCTTCTTGTTCAATCCTCCTAAAAACGGAAAGCCTGGCATAAAGCCAATCATATAAACGAGATAAAATGCTTCAGTATGATATTGAATTACTTGCTCTATTGACAATTGGTTATGGGCAGCAACGACGTCTATGTCAGGTCCCCATTTCCCTCCATATAGCACAGGTAAATTAATAATTCTACGCTGCCCTTGTGCGTTATGTTCATGATTATAATTCAGTTGATTGAGTTCAAGTTCTTCAATTAATGTTTCAAAAGTAATACGGATACCATCAAAATAAACTAAAATTGCTCGATAAGACGGCACAACTTCTTGTATATATGGATGTTTTTTTGAACGAAGATAATCAACCACAAAATTAACATTTTCAAAGACATCTTCACTTATTTCGGATTTAAAATAAATCATGAACGATTGCTCACTGATTTGACGAAAATTCAATTGTAGCCCCCCTTTATAAAAACCCTTACATATTCCCATTTTATCATTTTGTAAAAGTCCATCGCAATGAAGCGTTGTATTAACAAATAGCTACGAAACGTTGTTATTCAAATTTAATTAAATAAAGTTATTTTTAAAGTTTTTAATTCAAAAAAAGAAACGGTGATTAAACCATACACCGAATCAAAAAAACAAATTTATGGTTCTTTGTCAACATCGGTTGGCGAGACGATAACGCATTAAGCAACGTTATTTTGTTGTTTAATGC